>NZ_JAAKPX010000032.1:0-46102 GCF_049172135.1 Aeromonas sp. 603079
CAGAAGTGAAACGCGGTAGCGCCGATGGTAGTGTGGCATTCGCCATGCGAGAGTAGGACACTGCCAGGCACCCAATTAAACGGTGATGTGAAGAATGACGTCACTGGCTGCGAGGATGACACCTCACTGACGCGGCAAACAATTTAGCGAAAGCTAACCGAATGCGGAGCGGTAGTTCAGTCGGTTAGAATACCGGCCTGTCACGCCGGGGGTCGCGGGTTCGAGTCCCGTCCGCTCCGCCACTAATTTGAAGGCCTTCCCCGATTGGGAAGGCCTTTTTGCTATGTGCGATCTTGCCCATAAGTCCCACAGATTTGTACGCAAGAACCAACACAAAGCCCGGTTTAATAACCGGGCTTTTGTATTTTTAGCGCGTTAAACCACCAATATCTGGCTTTTCCCTGCCAAGTAAGAGTGCCAGATAGCCGGTTATTTCCACCATTTTCGGGCTATATCCGAGCCTTATCAGCCATTTGAGCGAGTTTACAGGCGGCCAAATCAGGCTTCTGTCGCCTGCTGACTACAGGGCAGCTCCATATTGACCACCCCCTCTTCCATTTGTATATCGATCTTGAAGCCAAGCCGTTTGGCGAGGTTGACCATGCCGCGATTGCTGGGCATGGTCATGCCGGATAGCTGGCCAATCCCCTGTTCTTTGGCGTAACGGATGATCTTCTCCATCATCAATTTGCCGAGCCCCACCCCTTTCAAGTCCGATCGCACCAGAATGGCAAACTCGGCATCGCTCAGATCCGGGGTCGAGATCGCGCGTACCACGCCGAGGATCTGATCCTGCAGCTCGCCATCTTGCCCCACCGCCACAAAGGCCATCTCCCGGTCGTAATCGATCTGGGTCATGCGAGCCAGCTCTTCATGACCCAGCTCGCCCACATCGGCGAAGAAGCGTTTGTACCTGTCTTCATCGGAGACCTGCAGCACGAACTGCTTGTGAGCCGGTTCATCTTCCGGCCGGATCGGGCGCAGCAGGATATGGCGCTGATCTTTAAGCCAGGCACCCTCTTCCAGCTCGGTAGGATAGGGACGGATCGCCAGTCGGCTGCTGGTCGGGATGGCGGGGTCAGCCAGCGTGAGGCTGGCATCCAGCACCACCATTTCGGCACCGCACGCTTGCAGCGGGTGCAGGTCCAGCTCCTGAATCTCTGGAAAGGCGAGCAATAGCTCGGAGAGCTGGCAAAGCACTTGGCTCAAGGCATCAATATCCAGTCGTTCCGGCGTGGCCTGTTCGCGGATCTTGCGGCTCTTGAGGGCGCCGATGATCTGGTAACGGGCCAGCGCCTGATTGAGCGGCGGTAACGCTGCCACCATCTCCTGCGGTTCCGCACCCGACTCACCCAGCAGAATGACGGGGCCAAAGATGGCGTCTTGCTGGATGCGTACCCGCAGCTCGAGGCCACCGCTGCGGCGAGCCATCCGCTGCACCAGCAAACCTTCAATGCGGGCACCCGGATCGTGTTGTTTGACCCTGTCCAGAATGGCATCTGCAGCTTGCGCCACTTCGGCCGAGGTGCGCAGATTGAGCACCACCCCGTGCACGGCAGACTTGTGCAGGATGTCGGGTGAGCGCAGCTTCACCGCTACCGGATAGCCGATCTGCTCGGCGGTCAGGGTCGCCTCGATGGCGTCGGTGACGATCCAGGTTGACAGGGTCGAGAGACCGGCGGCTTGTAAAATCGGGTGCACCAGATGGGTATCCAATCTTAGCTGTTTGCGCTCCTGCGCTTGGCGGATCAGCTGCTGGCACAGATCGACATTGAGCTGGTTGCCATGCAGGGATGCCGGTGTCTCCATCAACTGCTTCTGGTTGCGGCGGTATTCCACCATGTGCATGAAGGCGGCCATGGCGCTTTCCGGCGTGCGGTAGGTCGGGAAGCCCGCCTCGGTAAAGAGTTTGCGCCCCTCCTGCGCCGAGTATTCGCCCGCCCAGTTGGTGAGGATATTGAAACGGCGCGCTCTGGGATGCTGTTTCAGATGGGCGATAAGATGGCTGGCCAGCGGCGCGCTCGGTGCTGTGAGCGAGGGGGCGTGGATGATCAGGATGGCGTCGATGCCATCCTCCTGCAACACGTTGTCCAGCGCCTCCTGATAGGTGGTGATGGTGGCATCGCTGCCGATATCGAGCGGCGGACGAGCCAGCTTGCCACCCCGCTCCAGCAGTACATCCACTGCCATATTAGCCAGCCCGCGGCCGTTGGAGATGATGGCAAGCCGCTCTCCCTTGAGGGTCATGGAGTGGCTCAAGGTTTCTACCGCGGCAAACAGTTCGTGGGTATCCCGTACCCGCAGCATGCCGGCGCGGCGGATGGCGGCATCATAGACGTTGTCGAGACCGTGGGCCGGTTCGTGGCGCCCGCTTTTCAGCACCAGGATCGGCTTGTTGCGTGAGGCTGCCCGCGCCGCCGAGAGAAAGTGGCGGGCGTCGTGCAACTTGTCCATGTAGATCAAAATGGCGCGGGTGACGCTGTCGCGGGAAAGCTGATCCAGCAGCTGGCCGAAGTCGATGTCGCAGTGATCGCCAAGGGAGATGAAGGCGGAAAAGCCCAGTTCATGCTGCTTGGCCCAATCCAGAATGGTGGTGCTGACGGCTGCGGATTGCGACAGAAAGGCGACCTGTCCCGGCTTGGCGGCAATGGGTGAAAAGCTGGCGTTAATCCCCTGGCCGGGCAGCAGCATCCCCATGCTGTTGGGGCCGAGCAGGCGAATGCCATATTGCTGGCAGACCCGTTTCAGCTCCAGCCGCTCCTCGGGGGAAAAGTCGGCGGCCAGTATGATAGCCGCCCCTGCGCCCTTCTGGCCGAGCGCTTCCAGCAATGGCAAGACTCGCTCCCGCCTGGTGCAGATGATGGCGAGATCCGGGGTCAGCGGCAGGCTGGCAATATCGGGATAGGCCAGCACGCCGGCGATGGACTTGTTGCGCGGGGTGACAGGGAGGATGGGCCCTTTGAACTGGCCCGCCAGTAGGTGGCGCACGATCACATGACCCGCCTTGAGCGGGTCGGTCGAGGCGCCGATCACGGCGATTGAGTGGGGTTTGAACAGCCGATCCAGACCGCTTGCTTTCATGGGCACTCCCGACAAAAGGGGGAAGATACCAGTCTAATACGCCTTTGCTGCGGGTTCTGTGACCGGATCCTGATCACCGTTTGTTGAGGGCATTGGCACGCAGATAAAAGCGCAGTTCGCCCTGCACCCGGCGAATGGCTCCCAGGTGGCGTTCCTGAAGATAGATATCCTGCTCCCGATCTAGCGCCGTGCTGGGCACGCCCATGCTTTGCAGATACTCCTCAAACAGGGTTGAACCCTTGATCTCTACCAGATGCTGTTTCATGGCTCTCCTCCCTGCGCCTTGGCGTGTGTTGATGAACGCCCAGTCTGCGATGACCTGCCGGGTTTGCCTATTGTCACTTTTGACACGAGATTTGACACGAGAGCGCTCACACATCTTTCAGAGAGGGCGCCGTTGAGGCGCTGGCTGGCGTTATAGTATGGCGAGGAGCACGAGGCACGGATGGTGCACAGGATGATCAGAGTCTGGTGGTGGTGCATGGCACTGTGGACGGTTGGCGTATCGGCAGCCGAGCAGCCTATCCGCGCCTGGAATCTGCTGCTGGATCATCCCAACCCCGCCGTCGTCCAGTTGCTGCGCCTCTCCCTCGACCTTACCGTGCCCGAATATGGCCCCTACCAGCTGGTTTCCAGCCCGCAAATGGAACAGGGGCGGGCGGTGAAGGAGCTGCGCAGCGGTGAGCTGGTTCAGGTCGGTGTCTTTGCCCCGGATGGTGAGCGAGAACGGGAGTTGCTGGCAATCCACATTCCGCTGGCCAAGGGGCTGCTGGGATGGCGGGTGTGTCTGGTTCGGCAGGGGGATGAGGGGCGTTTTGCCGCGATCAGATCGTTGGCGGACTGGCATCGCGCCGGGCTCTCCATCGGTCAGCACAGATCCTGGCCAGACACCCAGTTGCTGCGGGCTAACGGCCTCAAGGTGACGGTGGGCAATCTTTATGAGGCGCTCTTCAATATGCTGCGCAAGAAGCGCTTTGACTGCTTCCTGCGATCGGTCATCGAGGTCGAGGATGAGCTAAGGCAGCATCCGGATCTCGTCATCGAGCCCCGTCTGGTGTTTCGCTATCCGCTGGCGCTGCTCTTCTTTGTCTCGCCAAAATATCCGGAGCTGGCCCAGCGCATCGAGCTTGGCCTGCGGCGGGCGCGGCAGTCTGGTGCTTTTGACCGGGTCTTTGAAGAGGGATTTGGCAGCACCATTCGGCGGTTGAAACTGGATGAGCGGGTGCGTCTCGAGCTGCACAACCCCGACTTGCCGCTGCCTAGCCGCATCATGATGGCCGATCCGGCCCTTATCTATAAACCGGTGTCAGCGCAGAGAGCCCTGATTCTGCGCGGTATCCCAGAAGGCGCGGATCAGCGGCTCTTCCAGCCGCTTCTTGAGCACCCCAATCCCCACATCAAATGGCTTGAAGGCGGGTTTGAGGTCGATGATCCGCACCTTGTCGCCGAGCGGGCTGTGGTCGATCACTGCTGCCGGCACCAATCCTACGCCACAACCAAGTGCCACCATGGCGACAATTCCCTCGTTACCCGCCACTTCGGCATAGATGTTGGGCGCTATCCCCTTGTTGCGAAACCACTGATCGCTGCGTTTGCGGGCCAAGCCCTGCTCGGAGAGGATGACTGGCAGCTGCTCCCAGTCCGGCTCGCCCTGACGGAACCACTGGTTCAGCTGGGGGGCATTGCGCGGCGCGATAAAGACCAGCGGCACCAGCTGCAGGCTGGCGAATTCCAGCTTGGCGGGCAGAGCGTCGGGACGGGCGGCGATGGCGAGATCGGCTTCATCGGCCAGGATCTTGTCCACCGCCAGCGCCGGGTCGCCGGTCTCCAGCTTGATCTCCAGCTGGGGATAGCGGCGGCGAAAGCGCTCCAGCACCTCGGGCAGCAGAAAGTAACTGGCAGTGACCGAGCAGAATACCCGCAGCCGTCCCTGCAGCGGTTCATCGCTGCGTTTGAGCTCCTGCTTGAGCTGACGCCACTCCTGCAACAGGCCGCCGCCGAATTCGCGCAGCTTCTCGCCGGCGGGGGTGAGCCGTACCGAGCGGTTGTCCCGCTCGAACAGGATGCAGCCGGTCTCCTGTTCCAGTCGCTGGATGGCGCGGCTCAGGGTGGAGGGGCTGACCGCCATGGCATCGGCACTCTTGCCGAAATGAAGGGAGTCGGCGAGGTGGAGAAACAGCTCGAGATTGCGAAGGTCCATCTTTCAGCTCCTGGCGCGGCTTGTGTGCCCGATACCCAGCGGTTGGTGGCTTGTTTCTGCCATCTCGCGGTACATTCAGCAGGCAATTATGAAGGGTGAGTCTTTCAGTTATTGCAACGTACTGTTTCGAATATATCAGTTCAGGCAATAAGTGTCCCGCGCTATAGTGGTTCAGACAACGCCGCTATCCGGCATGGAATCAATCGAACGGAGCAATCACCATGGCTAACTATTTCAACACCTTGAACCTGCGTCAGCAGTTGGCCCAGCTGGGCAAGTGTCGTTTCATGCAGCGCGAAGAATTCGCGGACGGCTGCAACGTGCTGAAGGGCAAGAAGGTGGTGATTGTGGGCTGTGGTGCCCAGGGTCTGAACCAGGGTCTGAACATGCGTGACTCCGGGCTGGATATCTCCTACGCCCTGCGCAAGGCCGCCATCACCGAGAAGCGTGCCTCCTGGCAGAAAGCTACCGATAACGGCTTCGCGGTCGGCACCTATGAAGAGTTGATCCCGACCGCAGATCTGGTGCTGAACCTGACTCCGGACAAGCAGCACTCCGACGTGGTGAAAACCGTGATGCCGCTGATGAAGCAGGGCGCTGCGCTGGGTTACTCCCACGGCTTCAACGTGGTGGAAGAGGGTCAGCAGATCCGCTCCGACATCACGGTCGTGATGGTGGCGCCCAAGTGCCCGGGTACCGAAGTGCGTGAAGAGTACAAGCGTGGTTTCGGCGTACCGACCCTGATCGCCGTTCACCCGGAAAATGACCCGAAAGGCGAAGGCATGGCCATCGCCAAGGCGTGGGCCTCTGCCACCGGCGGCGACCGTGCCGGGGTACTGGAATCCTCCTTCGTGGCGGAAGTGAAATCCGACCTGATGGGCGAGCAGACCATCCTCTGCGGCATGCTGCAGGCCGGTTCTCTGCTCTGCTACGACAAGCTGGTTGCTGAGGGCACAGACCCGGCCTACGCCGGCAAGCTGATCCAGTTTGGCTGGGAAACCATCACCGAGGCCCTGAAGCAGGGCGGCATCAGCCTGATGATGGATCGCCTCTCCAACCCGGCCAAGCTGCGCGCCTTCGAGCTCTCCGAGCAGCTCAAGACCCTGATGCGCCCGCTGTTCGAGAAGCACATGGACGACATCATCGCCGGTGAGTTCTCCCGCGGCATGATGGCCGACTGGGCCGAAGATGACGTCAAACTGTTCACCTGGCGTGAAGAGACCGGCATGTCTGCTTTCGAAAACGCCCCGGCGTTTGCAGGCAAGATTGCCGAGCAGGAGTACTTCGACAATGGCGTGGTGATGGTGGCCATGGTCAAGGCGGGTGTCGAGCTGGCGTTCGAGACCATGGTGGCTTCCGGTATCTACGAGGAGTCTGCCTACTACGAATCCCTGCACGAGTTGCCGCTGATCGCCAACACCGTTGCCCGCAAGCGTCTGTACGAGATGAACGTGGTCATCTCCGATACCGCCGAGTACGGTAACTACCTGTTCGCCAACGCTGCAGTGCCGTTGCTGCGCGAGCACTTCATGCCAACCCTGAAGGCGGGTGATCTGGGTGCCAGCAAGGCGGAAGGGCAGAGCGTGGATAACCTGGCGCTGCTGGCGGCCAACGAAGCGACCCGTAACCACCCGATCGAGAAAATCGGCCAAGTACTGCGTGGTTATATGAAAGACATGAAACGCATCGCCGTTGGCGGTTAAGCCGGCATCGGGCTGGATGATGAAGGGGCGGGGATGACGATCCCCGTCGCCGGTCGGACTGGACACCCGACCGGCCAGCCAGAACAATCAGCCTGACAGTCATAAAAAAGCCCCGCTCATCGAGCGGGGCTTTTGCATTCAGAAAGGCCGGATAAATCAGGCTTTCCACGCTTTCCAGGTGTTGATCAGACCGTTGGTGGAGCAGTCGTGGCTGGTGACAGCCTCGTTGTTGCCCAGCTCCGGCAGGATCTTGTTGGCCAGCTGTTTGCCCAGCTCCACGCCCCACTGGTCGAAGGAGAAGATGTTCCAGATTGCGCCCTGTACGAAGATCTTGTGTTCATACATGGCGATCAGGGCACCCAGGGTTTTCGGGGTCAGGCTCTTGAACAGGATGGAGTTGGTCGGGCGGTTGCCTTCGAACACCTTGAACGGCACCAGATCCTTGACCTGCTCCAGGGTTTTGCCAGCAGCCAGGAACTCGGCTTCGACCTCTTCCTTGCTCTTGCCGAATGCCAGCGCCTCGGTCTGGGCGAAGAAGTTGGCCAGCAGTTTCGGGTGGTGGTCACCGATCGGGTTGTGGCTGATGGCTGGCGCCAGGAAGTCACAGGGGATCAGCTTGGTGCCCTGATGGATCAGCTGGTAGAAAGCGTGCTGGCCGTTGGTGCCCGGCTCACCCCAGATGATGGGGCCAGTCTGGTAGTCAACCGGCTTGCCGTTGCGATCCACGTACTTGCCGTTGGACTCCATGTTGCCCTGCTGGAAGTAGGCAGGGAAGCGGTGCATGTACTGGTCGTACGGCAGGATGGCTTCGGACTCGGCACCGTAGAAGTTGTTGTACCACAGGCCAATCAGCGCCAGCAGCACCGGTACGTTCTGCTCATAGGAGGCAGTGGCGAAGTGCATGTCCATCTCGAAGGCGCCTTGCAGCAGGGCTTCGAAGTTCTCGAAACCGACGGACAGGGCGATGGGCATACCGATGGCAGACCAGGAGGAGTAGCGGCCGCCAACCCAGTCCCAGAACTCGAACATGTTGTTGGTGTCGATGCCGAACTCGGCCACAGCCTTGCCGTTGGTGGAGAGAGCTGCGAAGTGCTTGGCAACGTGGGCCTTGTCACCGGCGATGTTGATAAACCAGTCGCGGGCGGTCAGGGCGTTGGTCATGGTCTCCTGGGTGGTGAAGGTCTTGGAGGCCACCAGGAACAGGGTGGTTTCCGGATCGATCTTCTTCAGGGTTTCGGCGATGTGGGTGCCATCGACGTTGGAGACGAAGTGCATCTGCAGGTGGTTTTTGTAGGGACGCAGTGCCTCGGTGATCATCACCGGGCCGAGATCGGAACCACCGATACCGATGTTGACCACGTGCTGGATCGCTTTGCCGGTGTAGCCTTTCCACTCGCCGGAGATGATTTTCTCGCAGAAGCCTTTCATCTTGGCCAGTACGGCGTTCACTTCCGGCATCACGTCCTTGCCGTCGCACTCGATGGGGCGGTCGGAGCGGTTGCGCAGGGCCACGTGCAGTACGGAGCGGCCTTCGGTCATGTTGATCTTGTCGCCATTGAACATGGCATCGATCGCGCTGCGAAGATCGGTCTCTTTGGCCAGATCAACCAGCAACTTGAGGGTTTCTTCGGTGATCAGGTTCTTCGAGTAATCAACCAGGATGTCGCCGCCGAAGGTAAGGGAAAACTTGTCAAAGCGCTTCGGGTCCTGCGCGAACAGATCCTTGAGTCGGGTCTCTTTGTTTGCTGCAAAGTGGGCTTCCAGTGCCTGCCAGGCCTGGGTTTGGGTTGGATTGATATTTTTCATAGGATTCCTGAAATGCCAAGTTGTGTTTGAACCTTGCAGGCAAGGTCCCGCCAAACCTTATTATCCGAGCATTATAGCGAGCCGATCGGGCGGCCCGTGTAACAGATTTTTACCGATTGTCTTTTACCGCAATGGGTCACTGCCGGGAGCATACAACCAGAACATTGGGATTATGTGTCACGAAAGCAAGGCGGATCTTGCGCTTGCTCATGATTGGGGCCACCCCGATAGCCTGAAATTGTTTTCATCCGGTTGGCGTGGTTATGCATCGACATGGCCATGGGCTGGGGCCAGAAACGACAATGCCAGCCCGAAGGCTGGCATTGTGGGTTGCTGCTTTACCGCGATCACGCCTGCGTTTTTTGCATGTGCATCACCATCTGCGGGAAGGGGATCTCGATCCCTTCGGCATCAAAGGTCAGTTTCACCTTCTCGTGGAAGTCAAACCAGACCCCCCAGTAATCAGCGGTCTTGACCCACGGGCGCACCACGATATTGACCGAGGAGTCGGCCAGCGCGGCAACGGCGATGGTAGCGGCCGGATCTTTCAGGATGCGCGGCTCTTCGCTTACCAGACGCTCGAGGATCTGTTTGGCCTTGCGCAGGTCAGAGCCGTAGCCGATGCCAAAGGTCATGTCGACGCGGCGGGTATCCATACGCGAGTAGTTGACGATGGTGCCGTTGAGGATGGCGGAGTTCGGTACTACCACCATCTTGTTGTCACCGGAGGTGAGGGTAGTGGTAAAGAGCTGAACGGACTGCACCACACCCGCAGTGCCTGCCACTTCGATAAACTCGCCCGCCTTGATGGGGCGGAAGATGATCAGCAGGAAGCCGGCAGCGAAGTTGGAGAGCGAGCCTTGCAACGCCAGACCGATGGCCAGACCGGCGGCACCGATAATGGCGACGAAGGAGGCGGTCTGCACGCCGACACGGCCCAGCGCGGCGATCACCACGAACACCAGAATGGCGTATTTGAGGATGCTGCCGACGAAGTGGGTGACGGTGGTGTCCAGCTTGCGGGCCTGCATCACCTTGACCACGCCACCGCTGACGAGGTTGGCGGCGATATAGCCGACCAGCAGGGTCAGCAGGGCGGCGGCGATATTAACGCCGTATTCGATCAGCAGTCCCTGATTATTGACCAGCCAGGTCTGCGCTTCGGTAATGATTTCGGGTTCCATAGGATGTCCTGTCAGGTTCTAAAAGGTTTATGGTGGATAAATCTAACACCGCAGCGCGACAGTACGGGTCGCATCTGGTACTTCTTTTCTGCCATAAAAACCTGCCATAAAAAAGAAGGGAGGCCAAAGCCTCCCTTCTTTTTGCTGAATGACGCGAAAAAACCATCAGCTCTGCAGCAGTTGGCTGCGGATAAATTGCCACTGATCTTCGAAACCGGCGGTCGGCTTGAGCTTGAACTCGGAACGGACAAACTGGCTGATACGGCCTTCGGTGTAGGCCAGCAGCAGATTGGCCAGCATGGTCTCGTCGAGCTGGAAGCCTTGACCCTCGCGCAGCCGCTTCTCGCGCAGCACCTGCTTGATCTGGGTCTCCAGCTTGTCAAACAGGATGCTGATGCGATCCCGCAGCCGGTCGTGCTCGCCCAACAGGGCATCGCCGTTGAGGATGCGGGTGATGCCGGGATTGCGCTCGGCGAACACCAGCAGCAGCTGCAGGATGTGGTGGCAGCGCGCCATGGTGTCTTTCTCTTCCGCCATGATCAGATTGACCCGTGACAGCAGGGAATCCTCGATAAAGTCGATCAGCCCCTCGAACATCCGCGCCTTGCTTGGAAAGTGTCGATAGAGGGCTGCTTCAGAGACGCCGACCTCGGCCGCCAGACGGGCCGTGGTGATGCGCTGACCCGGACTGGTTTCCAGCATATGGGCGAGCGCCTGCAGGATCTGATCGCGCCGACTCTGTTTCTGATTACTGCTTGCCATGGATTCCCCTAAAAAAACAATGGCTTGATTCTGTTATTAGGCACCGCCCATCGGGCTGGTGTGGTCTGTTATTGGCGACCAGAAGAACCAAAACCGCCTTCACCCCGTTCGCTCTGATTGAACTCATCGACCAGTTGGAAGCTGGCCTGAACCACCGGCATGATCACCAGCTGGGCGATGCGCTCGCCGGGTTGCATGGTGAACTCATCCTTGCCACGGTTCCAGACCGAGACCATCAGCTGACCCTGGTAATCGGAATCGATCAGTCCGACCAGGTTGCCCAGCACGATGCCGTGCTTATGGCCGAGGCCGGAGCGGGGCAGAATGGTGGCACACAGACCCGGATCCTGGATGTGGATGGCCAGACCGGTCGGCACCAGAGTGGTATCGCCCGGAGCCAGAGTCAGCGGCGCATCCAGCAGGGCGCGCAGATCCATGCCGGCAGAGCCGGGAGTGGCGTAGGCGGGCAGCGGGTACTCGGTACCGATACGGGCATCCAGAATCTTCAGTTCAATTTGTGTAGTCATGAATCGCTTTTTCAGTTGGATCTTGTATTGGCGGCCCTCTTGGCAGGCGGGGCGCCGTGAGTCTTGTTCTTTCGGGACGCTCAGTGCCGGTAGTGGCGTGCAATCAGGGCGATCAGGTGACGGGCCAGCGTCAGCTTGTCGGCCAGCGGCAGCGGGGCCTGGCCCCCTTGCCAGAACACGGTCAGGGCGTTGTCATCGGCGTTGAAGCCTTGCCCCTCACGGGACACATCGTTGGCGGCGATCATGTCCAGCCGCTTACGCTGCAACTTGTCGAGGGCGTATTGTTCCACATCCACGGTTTCGGCGGCAAATCCGACGGTGAAGGGTTTGTCTGAAAGGGCACCAACGGCCGCGATGATGTCGGGATTTTTCACCAGCTTCACCACCATCTGGTCGTTGTCGCCGGTTTTCTTGATCTTCTGGCTGGCCACCTGCTCAGGACGATAGTCGGCTACCGCCGCGCAGCCGATGAAGAGGTCGCACTCGCCGACCCGGCTCATCACCGCCTGATGCATCTGCTCGGCGCTCTCGACATCGACGCGGGTAACACCTGCTGGCGTAGCCAGCGTCACCGGGCCGCTCACCAGCGTCACCTCTGCGCCTGCTTCACGGGCGGCGCGAGCGATGGCGTAGCCCATCTTGCCGGAGCTGTGGTTGCTGATGTAGCGCACCGGATCCAGCGCCTCGCGGGTTGGCCCTGCGGTCAGCAGCAGTTTGACGCCTGCCAGCAAGGGCTCGGCGGCCAGTTGCTGACAGCAGCGATCCACCAGTTCGAGGGGGTCCAGCATCCGCCCCGGGCCCACATCGCCACAGGCCTGGCTGCCGGCATCCGGCCCCCACAGCAGAATGCCGCGGCTGGCCAGGGTCTTGAGGTTGGCCTGGGTCGCTGCGTTGAGATACATCTGCTGGTTCATGGCGGGCGCCAGCGCGATGGGCGCCGGCGTGGCCAGACAGAGGGTGGTCAGCAGTTCGTCGGCCATGCCTGCAGCCATCCGCGCCATCAGGTTGGCGCTGGCGGGGGCGATCAGTACCAGATCGGCCCACTTGGCCAGCTCGATATGGCCCATGCCCGCTTCGGCAGAGGGGTCCAGCAGGCTGTAGGCCACCGGATGACCGGAGACCGCCTGCAGGGTCAGCGGGGTGATGAACTCCTTGGCGGAGCGGGTCATCACCACCCGCACCTCGGCACCCTGATCTTTCAGACGGCGTACCAGCTCGGCACTCTTGTAGGCGGCGATCCCGCCGCTGACACCCAACAGGATGCGTTTATCGGCCAATCTCATCTGCTGTTTCTCTATCCGGCTCACTTTGACTGGTCGGCTAAGATACCACAGGCAGGGGATGACGACAGGGGTTGGCATCAAGGGGTTGTGGCGGGGAACACGCAAATATTTGCTATGTTTTTCCTCAACAGGGAGAGAGGAGAGACAAATGAGCATCAAGGAGTGGCCGGAAGATGAACGCCCCAGAGAGAAGCTGCTGCGACAGGGGCCGACGGTGCTCAGCGATGCCGAGCTGCTCGCCATCTTCCTGCGCACCGGCGTCAATGGCCTGAGTGCGGTCGATCTCTCCCGTAACCTGTTGAATCAGTTCGGATCGCTGCGCAATCTGCTAGGCGCGGATCAGCGCGCTTTCTGCGAGGCACACGGTCTTGGCCCAGCCAAATATGCCCAGTTGCAGGCGGTGCTGGAGATGGCCAAACGCCATCTGGCGCAGCAGCTGCAGCGGGGCGATGCCCTCACCTCACCCCAGCTGACCCGCGACTATCTGCAGGCCCAGCTGCGGGATCGGCCGCGCGAAGTGTTTGCCCTGCTGCTGCTCGACAATCAGCACAGAGTCATTCAATTTGTTGAGCTTTTTTACGGCACAATCGATTCGGCGAGCGTCTGGCCAAGAGAAATCGTGCAGATCGCGCTCAAACATAATGCAGCCGCGGTGATTCTGGCGCATAATCACCCGTCCGGCGTCGCCGAGCCCAGTAGGGCCGACCGCCAGATCACGGATCGGATCACGGCCGCTTTGGCCCTGATCGATATCAGAGTGCTGGATCACTTGGTGATCGGTGACGGCATCACGGTTTCTTTTGCCGAGCGCGGTTGGCTATAACTGTGCTCTGGCACCGTATTAGTTGATCTTTGATCACGGATGCTGTATAAAATGCCGCCTTCTGTTTGCCCCGCAATCGAAGGCCAGCGGGGCAGATATTTGCTCGAGCAATGAAGTAAGATTTGGAGAGACTGACATGTCTAGAGTATGCCAAGTAACCGGCAAGCGCCCGGCAGTTGGTAACAACCGTTCGCACGCTAACAACGCTACCAAGCGTCGTTTCCTGCCGAACCTGCACACTCACCGTTTCTGGGTTGAGAGTGAAAAACGCTTCGTAAGCCTGCGCGTATCCGCAAAAGGCATGCGTATCATCGACAAGCGTGGCGTTGAAGTGGTTCTGGCTGAACTGCGCGCCAGCGGTGTTAAGGTATAAGGAATTAGATCATGGCTAAAGGTATTCGCGAGAAAATTCGCCTGAACTCCAGCGCCGGTACTGGTCACTTCTATACCACTACCAAAAACAAGCGCACCATGCCCGAAAAAATGGAGATCAAAAAGTTTGATCCCGTTGTTCGTCAGCATGTGATCTACAAGGAAGGCAAAATCAAGTAATTACTTGATGCTGCATTCCCAAAAACCCGGCTTCGTGCCGGGTTTTTTTATGCGTCGAATTCAGTACACTGCCGGTTCAAAGGGAGACTTGCCATGTTCAAATTGAGCCGCAAAGGCTGGAATAACGTGATCATCGTGGTGGTGCTGATCGTGATCACCCTGTTGCATCGTATGGAGTTGGCCCAGCAGGAGAATAGCGCCAAGCGGGCTCGCCCCTTGCTGCCTGATGCGGCTGTGGTGCTCACCTGGCAGGGGCCGAGCTGGCAGATTGAGCGGATCGGTCAGGGCTGGCGCAGCGGGCCGGATCTGGGGCTCGACAGCGCGCAGCTGGATGCCCGTCTGGCACGTTGGCAGGGCTGGTTGTTACCCCCCGGTGAAGCGGTACGCGGTGCGCCGGTGACCATCAAGGTGTGGATTGCCGGTCAGAACGATCCGGTCGAGATCGGCCTCTATCAGAATAGCGGTCAGTATGGTGCCCAGCTGCCCTCCGGTCTCTGGCTCGCCCTCACAGCCGAGCAGTATCGCGATCTGCTGCGCCCTGCCCCCTGAGTTCCTTTTCCTTGTGAGGTACCCATGCCTGAATTGCCAGAAGTTGAAGTCAGCCGTCAGGGGATCTCCCCCTGGCTCACCGGTATCAAGGTGACGCGCGTGGTGGTGCGGGATGGCCGCCTGCGCTGGCCGATCCCCGGTGAGATTCAGGAGCTGGTGGACCTCACCATCCATCGGGTGCGCCGCCGTGCCAAATACCTGCTGCTGGAGACCGATTTCGGCACCGCCATCCTCCATCTGGGGATGTCCGGCAGCCTGCGGGTACTGGATATCGGCACCCCGGCCGAGAAGCACGACCATGTGGATATCGAGCTGGAGAATGGCAAGCTGCTGCGGCTAAACGATCCGCGCCGCTTCGGCGCCCTGCTCTGGACCAGGGAACCGGCCGAAGCCCACGCGCTGCTCGCCAAGCTGGGGCCCGAGCCGCTCACCGATGCCTTCAGTGCTGATTACCTGCAGGGGCGTGCCAAGGGGCGCAGCACTGCCATCAAGCAGTTCCTGATGGACAATCAGGTGGTGGTCGGGGTAGGCAACATCTACGCCAACGAGGCGCTCTATGCCGCCGGCATTCACCCCAAACGGGCGGCGGGCAATATCAGCGCCGAGCGGCTGGGAACCCTGGTGGCCGAGATCAAGCGGGTGTTGGCCGAAGCCATCCGGCAGGGCGGCACCACCCTCAAGGATTTCACCAGTGCCGATGGCAAGCCAGGCTATTTCGTGCAGCAGTTGCAGGTCTACGGCCGTGGCGGTCAGCCCTGTTTCCACTGTCACACCCTGCTGACCGAGACAAGAATGGGGCAGCGTACCACGGTTTTTTGCAGTCATTGCCAGCGCTGAGCGTACTTTTTTCCCCGATCCGGGGGAAGTTGTAACAGCATATTTCCAGGCTGTTGAATATTTGCGCAGTCATTACTAGTATCAGCGGCCGTTCAGGCGGTTTGAGAACTAGAAATGACTTTAAAATCAATAGACTGGGAATATTTATCCCGGCAGGAGCGCTATTGCGCAAAATCCATGGCCCGCTTCCTCTACCCCGAGGGATGTGACCGGAAAACCTTCAATCGCGGCAAGTTCGTGCTGCGCAGCCTGCTCTATCGCAAGTCGCTGAGCCGGGTCTTCAGCCTGTTTCAGTGCGACTCGCTCAAGGCACTGCCAGCGGTCTATCCCGAGCTGCTCGACAAGCCTATGCGACCCTATCGCTTCGCCTGTGCCAGCGCCCGTGAGCGGGCCGAGATGCTGGAAAATCACTACCGGTTGCTGCTGGAGTGCTACCCGCAGCTGATCGACCCCCTCTATCTGGGCGAGGGGATCGCGCTGGGGCACTATCCCCAGAGTGGCTGCCGCATTCTGCTGCGCCACGATGGCACCTTCCGCCGCGAGGCCGAGCTGGCGCTCTCCATCGTCAACGGCGAGGGGCAGCGCCTCTACAGCTGCGCCTTTTCGCTGGCGGGTAGCGTGGATCGTTTGATTCTGATGATCGGCTCCATGCAGGGGCCGGAGCCTGCGGTCGACAATGCTCAGGATCGGGTGCGCGAGCTGACCAAAGAGGGACACGGCCTGCGGCCCAAATCCCTGCTGGTGCAGCTGGTGCTGCAACTGGCGCAGAGCATGGGGGCGGCGGAGGTGCTGGCGGTGCGCAAGCGTGCCCACGTGTTTCAGGCTAGGCGCTACAGCAGCAAGCAAAAAGCCAACCTGCAGGCCGATTATGACGAGCTGTGGCAGGAATTCGGCGCCCGGGATGTGGATGCCAACTTCGTCGCCCTGCAAGCCCAGCCGCGCAAGCCGCTGGAGGAGATCGCCTCCAAGAAGCGGGCCATGTACCGGCGCCGCTACGAGTGGCTCGATCTGCTGGTGCAGGAGATGAATGAGCGGTTTGCCCGTCAGTAACCGGCAAGCATGCTGACCTCTCTATAACGAGAAAGATACAACAAGGGCTACCCGTGGGTAGCCCTTGTTCGTTGTTGCCGTCGGGAATGGCCAGTGTGGAAGGGAATCACCCTTTCTGTTTGGCGGCGATGGCTTGGGCCACCACGGGGTCGACAAACTGGCGGATGTCGCCACCGTGCAGCGCCACCTCTTTCACCAGGGTGGAGGAGATAAAGGAGTTCTCCTCGGCCGGGGTGAGGAAGACGCTTTCCAGCTCAGGCATCAGGCGGCGGTTCATATTGGCCAGCTGAAACTCGTACTCGAAGTCGGAGACGGCGCGCAGGCCGCGGATCAGCACGTTGGCCTGATGCTCTTTGGCGAAATCGACCAGCAGACCGGAGAAGCCCACCACCTTGACGTTGGGAAGCGTGCTGGTCACTTGCTGGACAAGCTGGACACGTTCTGCCAGATCGAACAGAGGTCGCTTGCTCGGGCTGTTGGCGACACCGACCACCACCTCGTCAAACAGCTTGGCGGCGCGGCCGATGAGATCGGCGTGGCCATTGGTAACGGGATCAAACGTCCCGGGATAGATCACCCTGGTAGTCATCTTTGCGGTCCTGCAACCTGGAAATTTGGTCGCATTATAAGGTCGTCGCTTGAGAATAGCAGTGCATCAGGCAAGAATACGCCATCGCGCATCAAGCCTCCCTGCATTGGTGACAGGGAGCAAAGGGATTTTTTATGAAACGTATTCTGGTCGTTCGCAATGACAAGATTGGTGACTTCATGCTGGCGTGGCCGAGTTTCGCCATGCTCAAAGGCTCCATGGAGTGTCATGTGACTGCCCTGGTTCCGGCCTACACGGCCCCGCTGGCCCGGCTCTGCCCCTGGATTGACGAGGTGATCATCGATCCGGGCGTGCGGGCCGACAAGGAGCAACAGCGAGCGCTGCTGGCGCGGATCAAGGCGGCGGCGTTCGACGCGTCCATCTGCCTCTTCTCCAACTCCCGCAACGCCATGCTGGTGTGGAAGGCACACATCCCTTATCGGCTGGCGCCGGCGACCAAGCTGGCGCAGGTGCTCTACAACCAGCGACTGGTGCAGCGTCGCTCCCGTTCCCAGAAGCCGGAGTCCGAGTACAATCTGGAGCTGATCCGTCGCTTCCTGACCGATCATCAGGTCGCCGTGGTGGAGCCCAAGACCCCCTTCCTGCAGTTCGATGAGGAGACTCTGCGGCAGGTGCGCGAGCAGCTGGCGCTCAAGCTCAAGCTCGATACCAGTCGCCCCTGGCTGATGGTACATGCCGGTAGCGGCGGTTCGGCCAACAACCTCTCCATCGAGCAGTATGCTCGCATCATCATCAAGCTCAATCAGGCCTGCCCCGAACTGCAGTGTGTGCTGACCGCAGGCCCGGGCGAGGAGAAGATGGCCGAACAGCTGGCGGCCGAGTTGCTGGCCCACGGTGGCAATGGCTGGATCTACCGCTCCAGCGATGGTCTGCCGATGTTCTGTCAGGTGCTGGCCAACGCAGCCCTGTTTATCGCTGGCAGTACCGGCCCGCTCCATATCGCCGGTGCGCTCGATGTGCCGACTATCGGTTTCTTCCCGATGCGCCGCTCCGCGACTCCGCTGCGCTGGAAGCCCCTCAACAGCGAAGGGCGTCACCTTGCCTTCAGCCCGCCGGAGGATAGCGACCATCCTGAGGATATGAGCCAGCTCGATCCCAAGACCATGGTGCCGGTGATGGCCCGCTGGGCGGCGCCTTTCTGGCGCAAATAACGTATGCAGCAATGTAAACAGGGCCCCGTGGTGCCCTGTTTCGTATGACGGTTATTCCGGCTGCTGCGGTTGCTGGCGCACCCAGAGGTCGGCGTATTTGACGAAGGTGGAGTGGGCGGAGAGGATCGCCAGCAGCAACCCCTGCTTGCCATCGAGGAAGCCAGCCTTGAGCAGGTACATCTTGATGAAGCAGCCGACGGCATGCATCAGCCCCTGACTGAGGGAGCCCTTCTTGCCGCGAGCGGTGCGCTGATCGGCCCAGGCGCGGGCATAACCGGCCGATTTGACCAGATAGTGCTCCAGATCCCGATAGGTGAAGTGGTGCAGGTCGCCGTAGAGGTTGACGATCTTCATGTTGGCGCGCACCTCCACCTTCTCGTGCACCAGCGCCTCGTTGTAGCTGGTGAGTGCCTTGGGATAGAGGCGCAGCACCCGATCCGGATACCAGCCACTGTGGCGAATAAAGCGGCCAAACACCCAGGAGAGGCGCGGGATCGAGTAGATGGTATCGCTGGCCGGATTGGTCATCACGTTGGCTATGGCGGTTTTCAGCTCGGGGGTGAGCCGCTCGTCGGCATCCAGCCACAGCACCCAGTCGGATTGCACGTGGGACTGGGCCAGTCGGCGCTGTTTGCCAAAGCCGGGCCACTTGGCGTTGACGAAGAAGCGGGCCCCAAATTCGGCGGCAATGGTCGGGGTCTCGTCCTGGCTGCCGGAGTCCAGAATGACGATCTCGTCCACCAGTCCGTCGAGGGAGGCGAGGCACTTGCGCAGGTTGTCGGCTTCATTCTTGACGATCAGAACGGCAGCCAGAGTCGGTTTTTTCACGAAATGGGGCTCACGGTTATTGCCCGGCTGGCGGGTCGAATGCGTATTGATGGGCCATTCTAACGGAAAAATGGGCCAAAGAGAGAGCCGCCATTGCCCGTTTCTATCAGCTGTTTGCCTGTCTCGTCTCGTCCGGTTGGAAGAGGGGCACCGCTGGAAAAATGGGGTGACGGCAGCGTCTGCCAAGGATCTTCTGTTATTTATCCGACCATTCTTGGGGCATAATCTCGCCCAGTGATGATTAACAGCCGGGCCAGTCCCGAGAGAAGACGCGTGATGAAAATATTGGTGATCGGCCCCTCTTGGGTCGGCGATATGGTGATGTCCCAGAGCCTCTACAAGGCGATCAAGGCCAACCATCCGGAGTGCGAACTGCACGTGATGGCCCCCGCCTGGTGCTGTGCCCTGCTGGAGCGGATGCCGGAGGTGGACAAGGCGATCACCATGCCCCTTGGCCACGGTGACTTCAAACTGGTGGCGCGCCGCCGCCTCGGCAAGCAGCTGGCAGCCGAGAAGTACGATCAGGCCATCGTCCAGCCCAACTCCATGAAGTCGGCGCTGATCCCCTGGTTTGCTCGCATTCCGGTGCGTACCGGCTGGAAGGGTGAGAGCCGCTATGGCCTGCTCAACGACCTGCGCAGCAACAAGTCCGCCTTCCCGCTGATGGTGGAGGGCTATCTGGCGCTCGCTTATCCCAAAGCGCAGATGAAGAGTCGGGCCGATATCCCGACCATTCCGTATCCGGCGCTCCATGTCGATCTGATAAACCAGAGCAAGGCGCTGGAGCGGCTGGGGCTGGATCGCGCCCGCCCGGTGCTGGTGCTCTGTCCCGGCGCCGAGTTCGGCCCGGCCAAGCGCTGGCCTGAAGGGCACTACGCCGTGGTAGCCCAGCAGCATCTGGACGAGGGGTGGCAGGTGTGGATCTTCGGTTCCAACAAGGATGTGCCGGTGGCCAATACCATCCGGGATCGGGTCAATCTGCTGACGCGCCCCAACTGCCACGTGCTGGCGGGCAAGACCAGCCTGCACGAGGCGATCGATCTGATGGCGCTGGCCAGCCGGGTCATCTCCAACGACTCCGGCCTGATGCACATCGCCGCCGCCCTCAACCGGCCGCTGGTGGGCGTCTATGGCTCCACCTCGCCACTCTACACCCCGCCGCTGGCGGATCGGGTCGAGATCGTTCACACCGACATCGAGTGTCGCCCCTGCTTCAAGCGCACCTGCAAGTTCGGCCATCTCAAGTGCCTGATCGACCTGGCGCCGGAGCAGGTGGTCGATGCCTGCAAGAAGCTGGAGCAGAGTCAGTAAGATGCCCTACCGCCTGCTCTACAACCTGCTGATCCATCTGGGATTGCCGCTGGCGCTGCTGGCCCTCTACAAGCCTAAGAAAGGCAAGCCCGGCTTTGGCAAGCGCTGGGCCGAGCATCTCGGGCGGCTGCCCGCCACCGGACAGGAGGCGCCGCTCTGGATCCATGCGGTGAGCGTGGGGGAGACGCTGGCCATCACGCCGCTCATTCGCGCCCTCAAGGCGGAGCGGCCCGATCTGCCGATCCTGCTCACCACCACCACCCGCACCGGCGCCGATCAGGCTGCCAAGCTGGGGGATCTGGTGATCCATCGCTACGCGCCACTCGACTACCCCTGGGCCATTGCCGCCTTTCTTGACACCTTCAAGCCGCGCGCGCTCTGGGTGATGGAGACCGAGCTGTGGCCGAACTGGCTGGCCGCCTGCGAGGCGCGCCACCTGCCGGTGACCATCATCAATGCCCGCCTCTCCGAGCGATCCTGCCAGCGTTATGCCCGCTTCCACGGTGCTTTCGACGCCCTGAGCCGGCCGCTGACCCATCTGCTCTGCCAGCATCAGGATGATGCCGACCGCTTCGCCCGCCTCGGCATCGATCGTTCGCGGCTGGCGGTGACCGGCTCCATCAAGTTCGACATCCAGTTTGGTGACGAGGTGCAGGCCAAAGGGCGCTCTCTGCGCCAGCTGCTGGGCGCCGAGCGGCCGGTCTGGATCGCCGCCAGCACCCATCTGGGTGAGGACGAGCAGGTGCTGGCCGCCTTCGATCTGCTGCTCAAACGTCATCCCGACGCGCTGCTCATTCTGGTGCCGCGCCACCCCGAGCGGTTCGATCGGGTGGCCGAGCAGTGTGCCCCTTATGGCTGCGTGCGGCGCACTGATGGTGCTGCGGTGAGTGCGGAGGATAAGGTCTATCTCGGCGATACCATGGGCGAGCTGCCGCTGATGCTGGCTGCGGCCGATGTGGCCTTCGTTGGCGGCAGTCTGGTGAAGATCGGCGGTCACAACCTGCTGGAGCCGGCGGCCCTCGGCAAGCCCTGCCTGACCGGTCCCGCCTACTTCAACTTCAGCGACATCACCCGCCAGCTGGTGGCTCAGGGGGGTGCCGCCATTGTGGCCGATGCCGCCGAGCTGGGCGAGCGGGTGAGCCAGCTGTTTGCCGACGGCAACGCCCGCCGCGAGATGGGGGAGCAGGCTCGCGCCGTTGTGCTGCGCAATCAGGGAGCGCTGGCGCGTACCCTCTCGCACTGCCTCACTGCGTTGGAGAACGACTGAGTGTCAGCCTTTCATACATCTCAGCCATAAAAAAACGGAGCGCGATACGCTCCGTTTTGTTTTTGGCGGTGACCGGAATTAGCGAACGATCAGCCCCAGCAGGATGCCGACCACACCGAAGTCGGAGTCGCTGAAGGTGGTGTTGGCGAAACCGAGGTCGCCCAGCACCGGCAGCAGGAACACCGGCAGAATGGTGAGCAGCAGCAGGCCGTTGGCGAAGGCACCCAGAATGGCGCCGCGACGACCACCGGTGGCGTTGCCGAATACCCCGGCAGCGGCGCCGACGAAGAAGTGCGGTACCACGCCCGGGATGATGACGGTCAGGCCCATGGCGTAGAGCAGCGCCATCCCCACCAGACCGGCGGCAAAGCTCGACAGGAAGCCGATCAGCACGGCGTTGGGGGCGTAGGGGAAGACGATCGGGCAGTCGAGTGCCGGCTTGGCGTTCGGTACCAGCTTGTCGGAGATACCCTTGAAGGCCGGTACGATCTCGGCGATGACCATCCGCACACCTTGCAGGATGACGTAGACACCGGCGGCGAAGGTGATGGACTGCATCAGGGAGAACATGAACCAGTGCTTGCCCTTGGCGACGCTGGAGACAAACTCGGGGCCGGCGAAGGCGGAGGTCACCAGGAAGATGATACCCATGGTGAAGGAGATGGCCACCGGGGTATCGCGCAGGAACAGCAGGCTCTTGGGCACCTGCACATCTTCGCAGCTGTGTGCCTTGTTGCCGAACTTGGCGCCGATCAGGGCGGAGAGCACGTAGGAGCAGGTGGAGAAGTGGCCCAGCGCCACGTCATCGGAGCCGGTGATCTGCTTCATGAAGGGGTGGGCGATGGCCGGGAAGAAGACCATGGCGACACCGACCACCAGACTGCCCACCGCGATCAGCGGCACGCCGCTCATGCCGCCGGCAGAGAGGATCACCGCCACCATCATCGACATGAACAGGGTGTGGTGACCGGTCAGGAAGATGAATTTCCACGGGGTCAGACGGGCGATCAGGATGTTCACCAGCATGGCGAAGAACATGATCATCGCCATCTCCTTGCCAAACGAGGTCTGGGCGATGGAGACGATGGCTTCGTTGTTGGGCACGACCCCCTTGATGCCGAAGGCGTGCTGGAAGATGACGGCAAAGTCACCCAGCGAGTTGATCACCAGGGTGGCACCGGCCCCCAGAATGACGAAACCCATGATGGTCTTGACCGTGCCCTTGATGCACTCGGTCACCGGTTTCTTCTGGGCAATCAGGCCGATAAGCGCGATCAGGCCGACCAGCACGGCGGGCTCGGACAGCACGTCAAACATCAGAAAGTTGAAAAATTCCATGGTCAGCTCCTGGCAATGGAAGATGCGGCCCGCAGGCCGCATGGAGGATCCTTAGAGGGCGCCCAGTTCGCGCAGGGCGGTGGCGAGCTTCTCTTTCATCGCGGCCTTGTCGACCATGTTGTCGAGGGCCACCAGACGGCTGTTGACCCCCATGGATTGGAGCTGCTCGGCGATGTCACGGGTGGCGACAAAGATCTCGGCAGTTTCGCTGCCGGCGGAGGCCAGATC
The DNA here is from genome assembly GCF_049172135.1 of Aeromonas sp. 603079. Lineage (NCBI taxonomy): Bacteria > Pseudomonadati > Pseudomonadota > Gammaproteobacteria > Aeromonadales > Aeromonadaceae > Aeromonas > Aeromonas sp. 603079. The sequence goes on from NZ_JAAKPX010000032.1 coordinate 23,091, forward strand.
GCGATGATCCACTTCGGCGGTGACTGCCAGCTCTTTCAGGATGCTCTTGATGCTCATCTCCATCATCAGGCTGGTGCCCAGACCGTGACCGCATACAACCAGAATTTTCATTGTCTCTTCCTCTGTCAGGTGCGCCTTGGCGCAGATTAGTAGCGCGCCAGAATGCGCAAGATGTCGTCTTTGGTGTCGGCCGCAATGATGGCCGCCACGTCCTCTTCATTCATAAACAGCTCGGCCAGCTGGGCGATGGTCTCCACGTGGGAGTTGCTGTCGCTGGCGGCCAGGGTGATCAGCAGCCGGATCGGGTCGTTGCCCTCGGAGTCGAAGTTGACCCCCTGCTTGATGACGGTCAGCCCCAGACCCAACCGGTTGACGCCGTCTTCGGGACGAGCGTGGGGCATAGCCAGACCGGGGCCCAGCACGTAGTAGGGGCCGAGCTCTTCATGGGAGCGAAACAGCGCCGCCACGTAGGAGGGTTCGATGGTGCCATTGGCCAGCAGGGGCGCCGTCGCCAGCTCGATGGCGTGACGCCAGTCGCGGGCTGCGGGTTCGATGCGGATGACATCCTCGGTCAGCAGTTGAGTCAGCATGGTGGTGATCCGGCTAGTTAAGATGGCGCCAATCTATCGATCTTGCGGTGGTGAAACTGTGAGGGTGATCGCGAAAGTTAGCGCTATCAGATAGCGCTAACATCAAACTGTGATAGCGCTATCACTTCACCCATTAACGGGAGTCATCTTGCCCCCGTGATCCGGGAAAGCGGGTAGAATCGGCCCTGAGCAAATAGTCAGTGGCGCTCTTTTGCCTTAAAGTGAGCAGCCGCAAGCCGAGGAAGGGATGGATGTCAGAAGCAAAGAAGCGCCGTAGCACGGGTCGGGTGACCCTCAACGATGTGGCCCAGCTGGCTGGTGTGGGGGCCATGACGGTTTCCCGTGCCCTGCGCACGCCGGAGATGGTCTCCGACAGGATGCGTGAGCGCATCGAAGCTGCGGTGGAAGAGCTCGGCTATATCCCCAATCGGGCCGCCGGGGCGTTGGCCTCTGCGACTTCCCAGACCATCGTAGTGATCGTCCCGAGTCTGGCGGAAGCGGGCTGTGGCGAGATGATCGCTGGCCTGCAACAGACCCTGCTCGAGGAGGGTTACCAGATCATGCTGGGGGATGCCCAGCATCTGAAACAGCAGGAAGAGCGCCTGCTGACCAGCTTTTTGCAGCACAATCCGGCAGCGGTGGTGCTGTTTGGTGGCGATCCCGGCGAGACGATCCGTACTCGCCTGAAAGCCTCCCGCCTGCCGGTGGTGGAAGTGGGTGCTATGGCCCGCAGCCCCATCGATATGAATGTGGGAGTCTCCAACTTCGATGCCGGTTATCAGCTCACCCGCCACCTTATCGAGCGGGGCTACCGCAATATCGGTTTTCTCTGCGCCCGTCAGGAGCAGTGGATGCTGCAACAGCGGATGCAGGGCTGGCAGAAGGCGCTGCTCGACAACTACCTCTCCCCCGATGCCATCATCAACACCTCGGAGCGGCCCAGCTTCAGTACCGGCGCCACTATGCTGGGTGAATTTCTGCTGCGTTGGCCCGAGCTGGACGCGCTGATCTGTGTCAACGACGAACTGGCGGCCGGGGTGCTGTTCGAGTGCCAGCGCCGCCATTTGAATGTGCCGGGCAAACTCGCCATCGCCGGATTTGACGATCTGGATGTGGCGCGCGCCTGTTATCCGACCCTTACTTCGGTCAGGATCCCCTATCGCAAAATGGGGCAGGAGGCTGCCGAGCTGATCCTGCGCCAACTGGCCGGGGAGCCCGTGATGGGCACCGCTCTGGCTCTCGATTTTCAACTGCAAAAGCGTCAAAGCAGCTGATCCCCGTTTCACACGTCATCAAAGAGGCAACCATGTTCAAGGCTCTGTTACTGGAAAACCAAGACGGCAAGACTGTACCGACTCTGACCCGGCTGGCCGAGAGCCAGTTGCCGGAAGGTGAAGTGCGGGTGGCGGTCGCTTACAGCTCGATCAACTACAAGGATGGGCTGGCTATCACCGGCAAGGGCAAGATCGTGCGCCAGTGGCCGCTGGTGCCCGGTATCGACTTCGCCGGTACCGTGCTCGAATCTGCCGACAGCCGCTATCAGACCGGCGACAAGGTGGTGCTGACCGGTTGGGGCGTGGGTGAAGGCCACTGGGGCGGCATGGCCGAACAGGCGCGGGTCAAAGGGGACTGGCTGGTGCCGTTGCCCGCCGGGCTGGATGAACGGCAGGCCATGTGCATCGGTACCGCCGGTCTCACCGCCATGCTCTGCGTGCTGGCACTGGAAGAGGCGGGTATTACTCCCGCAAGTGGCGAGGTGCTGGTCACCGGTGCGGCAGGCGGTGTGGGCTCCACCTCGGTTGCCCTGCTGGCGGCCCTTGGCTATCAGGTGGCGGCGCTGACCGGTCGTCCCGAAGAGCAGGACGCCATGCTCACTGCGCTGGGTGCCAGCCGCATCGTGCCGCGCAGCGAGCTGCTGGTGCCTGCCAAACCGCTGGAGAAGCAGCTTTGGGCCGGTGCCATCGATACCGTCGGCAGTCAGGTGCTGGCCAAGCTGCTGGCCCAGATGAACTATGGCGGCGCCGTGGCGGCCTGTGGGTTGGCGGGCGGTTTCGATCTGCCGACCAGTGTGATGCCCTTTATCCTGCGTAATGTGCGGTTGCAGGGGGTCGATTCGGTGATGTGCCCGTTTGAACGTCGCCAACTGGCGTGGCAGCGACTGGCACGGGATCTGCCTGCCAGCTTCTTTGAACAGGCGGTCACCGAGATTGGGCTGGAGCAGGTAGTGGAGGCCGCCGAGGCCATCACGCAAGGCCAGATCGCCGGCCGCACCTTGGTCAAACTTTGAACTCCCTCTGACTGGCGAGCCCGACAATTCCGGATAAAATTGGAGTGCGGGTGAACTATCCAAGGAGAGTGAAGATGGGTGGACACAAGCCGGATTACGACTCCTCTGATGATGATTGGGAGCCGGATTCCTGGGAAGAAGAGCTGGATCAGTGGGAAGAAGAAGGCTGGCAGGACGATGATCCCTTCGATGACCCCTTCAACAACCCGTGATCCATAGCATTGAATGAACAGGCGGGCATTGTGCCCGCCTGATTTTTTTGGTGCGCTCACAGGGTGGATGCAAGTTGCTTGTGGTCATCCCCTGGCTGGTCAAGAATGAACAGCTCAAACGACACTCAAGGATGACTATGCGACTTTCCATCATATTGCTGGCGGCCCTGCTGGGGGGCTGTGTCTCCAACGATGACCCTTGCGAGAAGGTGTGGAGCGAAGTGGGGGAGGCTGACGGCAAGCTGGGCTTCACCACCGAACGGGTTGAGTTCCATCAGGGCCAGTGTGGCAAGAAGGTGGATACCGAGCTGTGGAAGCAGGGACATCAGAAGGGATTGGCATGGTATTGCCGCCCCGAGCATCTCTATCTGGCTGGCCGCTCAGGCGAGGAGTATCGCGGTGTCTGCCCGAACGATACCCAGGCGCGCAGATTGTTCGAGCAGGGACGACAGGGTTGGACCGATCAATAGTGCACTGACCGTGAGGGGTTACTCCTCTTTCAAGCGGAGTGGCTGGCAGAGGTAACCCTTGTCATTGGCGCTGCGGGCGCACTTGCCGCAGACGAATTTCGGCTTGCGAACAATTTTGCGCAACGCTTTGAGATCAGTGGGGATCTCGTGGCGACGCCACTCACACAGGGTCTTGCTGCCCATAACGACTACCTCTAAGACTCGACGGCCGTATTGTAATCGATTTTCATTTCGAGTGAATCGGTAAAGCTCGCTTATTGGCCGTTATGCCAATAAGCGATTGTTTCGGGAGGGATTACTGGTAAAGGAACTTGGTGAAGATGAGCTCGCGCACCGCTTTCTTGCCGGTCTCTTTCACCAGCAGTTCGTTGACCTTGGTTTCGCACTCCTTGCGCAACTCTTCACGGCTGACCAGGGATTTGATCTGCTCGGCGCTCTTGCTGCCCATCAAACGAATGATGGTATCTCGGATCAGCGGGTCATGCTGCTCCAGCAGCTTGAGGTCGGCTTCGTTTTCCGCCATTAGCTCCACCGTGACTCGGACATAACCGAGGGTTTTGCCGTTGCTCAGGTAGTTGGTGATGATGTCGGGGTCGAGCGCGTGGTAGGAAAAGCCCGGCTTGGCGGCTGCGGCTGCTTCTTCTCCCTCTGCGGGCGGCTCTTCTTCGGATGAGGCTTGTACATGCAGCGCACCACAGCTCAGTAACAACACCAGCAGAATTTTGAAGATCTTCATATAGATGGCTCATCAGCAAGAGATAACCCATTTTTGATGTTGCCATCGGGGCCGTCAAGCACGGATGTTCTTACATTTCGCTATTGATTTACGGATAATAAACCGGATTTTAACCTGAACACGGAAATCTCTGGATGGTGAAGCTGTGAAGTCCGAGTTGACTGTTCCCCTCACGCCGTTAAGCGGGTGGCTGGCCCCCGAATGTTGCGAATTGCCCGCCAGCCTGCGCCCTTGGCTGCTGGAGCCCGGCTCCATGACCCGGCGGCTGCGTCAGCACAATCGCCACTTTTCGGTGGAGTGGCTGGGCAATCACCCGGTCGCCCTTACTGCCGATGAGCAGTGGCTGGTGGATTCGGCCTCGCCGGCCGGTACCTGCCGCGAGGTGATCCTGCACGGGGATCGTGGGCCCGCCGTGCTGGGCTGGACCCTGTTTGCCGATGACGCATTGCAAGGGAGCGGCATTGCCGAGCTTGGCGAGCAGCCGCTGGGTGAGCGGGTATTTGGCCATGAGCCTGCCCGCCGTGATCACCTGCAGCTGGCCCGTTTCGATATTGCCGCCAATCCTCGTTGCCCGGCCGCCACTGTCTGGGGGCGTCGTTCCCGTCTGTTTCTGGGGCAGTGGCCACTGCTGGTGCACGAGCTGTTTCTGCCCTCTCTCGTCTGTGACAAGGAGCTGGAGTGAACCTGTTAACCAAGGAGCGGGGACTTGCCTACATGCAGTTGGCCCGCGTCGACAAACCCATAGGTACTCTGCTGCTGCTGTGGCCAACCCTGTGGGCGCTCTGGCTGGCCGCTGGTGGCCTGCCCAATCTCTGGGTGCTGACCGTTTTTGTGGTCGGGGTCTTTCTGATGCGCTCGGCAGGGTGCGTCATCAACGACTATGCGGATCGCAACTTCGATGGCCACGTCAAACGCACCGCTGGTCGCCCCTTGCCTACGGGTAGAGTCAAGCCGTGGGAGGTGCTGGCGCTCTTCTTCGTGCTGGCGCTTATCTCCTTTGGTCTGGTGCTGACCATGAATCCGCTCACCATCGGTCTGTCGTTTGTCGCCCTGCTGCTGGCGGTGAGCTACCCCTTTATGAAGCGCTTTATCTCGAACCCTCAGCTGGTGCTCGGGATGGCCTTCTCCTGGTCGATCCCGATGGCCTATGCGGCGCAGGCGGATGCTCTGCCGCTGGTGGCCTGGCTGCTCTTTTTCGCCAACCTGCTCTGGACGGTGGCTTACGACACCCAGTACGCCATGGTGGATCGGGATGACGACCTCAAGATCGGCCTCAAATCCAGCGCCATCCTGTTTGGTCGTTACGACAAGCGGATCATCGGCGCACTGCAACTCTCGACGCTGCTGCTGTTGCTGGCGGTCGGGCAGCTGATGACGCTGGGGGGCTGGTATTACTGGGGATTGCTGGGGGCGGCGGTGCTGTTTGTCTATCAGCAGCGGCTCATTCGCGAGCGGCAGCGGGAAGCCTGCTTCCAGGCGTTTCTCAACAACAACTATGTGGGGGCGCTGGTGTTTGCCGGTCTGGTGCTCGATTACCTGCTGGCGTGACATGTTCCCGCGCAGACTCCGATAAAAAAGAAGGCCGCATGATGCGGCCTTCTTTGTTTGCGTTGCAGATCAGAGCTGATTGCCTGCCTGAATGGTGCGGCGGATCTTGTTGCTCAGCAGCGGCACTATATTGTCGGCCAGCGCCTGGAAGCGGCCGAGATCCGGCTTGCACTCTGGGGAGAGGTAACCCTCTTTGCGCAAGGTGTGGATCAGGGTGCTGAACAGCTTCTGGTCGAAGAACTCGGGGGCGTTGATGCCGTGCAGGGTGCCGAGGCGCTCTGCCATCATCAGGCCGTCCGCCTCCAGCTGCTCCGCTTCGATATGAGGCTGGGCCAGTACCCGGGTCAGCACGATGGCGTAGCGTTGCAGGGTCTCCTGAATACTCTCCGCCAGCAGCAGCAGGCGCATCTGGTTGGCCGGATTGACCCAGTAGCCGTCATCGCGGGTCTCGATCAGTTGCTGGGTTTGCAGCGCGTCGAGCAGGCTGTCGACCAGCGCTGGTAACTCCTCCTCTTCATAACGCAGGAACAGCTCGGTCTTGAGCAGCGGATAGATGTCGATGCAGCGGGCCATGATCTCGCTGCGGGAGATCCCCTCGCACCGTTCGATCAATGCCGCCACCAGAGAGGGCATGGCGAACAGGTGGAGAATGTTGTTGCGGTAGTAGGTCAGCAGGATCGCCTGATAGCGGTCGAGACTGATGATCTGCCCCAGCTTGTCCTCGCTCACTTCGAACTTGTTGAGCTCCATCGCCTGATCCAGCAGGGTCTTGGCATCCTCATCCGGAATGGTGCTCTGCGGGCTGTAGGGCACCGCTTTGAGCAGATCCAGATAGGTGTTGAGCTGGGCCTGCAACTCGTCGCGGGTCAGGGCGTGGCGCTCGGCGGCCAGCAGCGCCAGCGCGCTCAGGGTCAGGCCGTTGACCGCGGCAGCGCCGTTGATGCGGGTCATCAGCAGTTCGGCCAGATTGTTGACGGTGCCCGCCATCCACTCCGGACGCTCCTCTTCCCCGATGTGCTTTTTCCAGTCGGGGATGTGTTCGCTCAGGTAGCTGTTGAGAGTCAGCGGCTCGCCGAAGTTGACGAAGCCACGGCCGTAGTTGCGCAGCTTGCGCAGGATGCCGAGCACCTGCAGGAAGCTCTCTTTCTCCTTGCGACTCCCCTTGAGCTCGTTGTGGTAGGTGTTCACCTCCATCACGTGCTCGTAACCCAGATAGACCGGCACCAGAGTGACCGGCCTGTCCAGCCCGCGCATCATCGCCTGCAGGGTCATCGCCAGCATGCCGGTCTTGGGCGGCAGCAGACGGCCGGTACGGGAGCGACCGCCTTCGGTGAAGAACTCTACCGAGTAACCCTTGGCAAACAGCAGGTTGAGGTATTCCCGGAATACCGTGCTGTAGAGCGGGTTGCCCTTGAAGGTGCGGCGAATGAAGAAGGCGCCGCCGTGGCGGAAGATGGGGCCCGCCGGCCAGAAGTTGAGGTTGATGCCTGCCGCGATATGGGGCGGCACCATCCCCTGGTGGTAGATGACGTAGGAGAGCAGCAGGTAGTCCATGTGGCTGCGGTGGCAGGGGACGTAGACGATCTCGTGCCCTTCCTGCGCCAGCTGGCGTACCTTCTCGGCGCCATTGACCGACAAGCCGCGGTAGAGCTTGTTCCACAGCCAGCCAAGGAAGCTCTCGCCCAGGCGGATCAGCCGGTAAGAGAAGTTGGAGGCGATCTCGTCCATGTAGCCATGGGCGCGCTTTTGCGCCTTCTCGAGGCTGATCCCCTCGCGCTGGGCCTCCTCTTCAATCGCCTGCTGGATCACCGCGGAGTCGAGCAACTGCTTGAACAGCAGGTTGCGGTTCGGCAGTTTCGGGCCGGTAGCGGCCAGCTGCTGGCGGCTGAAGTGGGTACGGGCCACTCGTGCCAGCTTGTGGGCGATCGCCTCGTCGGTGCCGTGTTTGTCCGCCATGTAGCGCAGGGAGAGCGGCGGCGAGAAGCGCACCAGATTCTCGCGACCCTTGAGGATCACGATGAGCGCCTTCTTCAGCCGGTTCGGCGCCAGGCTGCTGATGATGTTGAGGCCGGAGGCCTCCTCGCCTTCCCGACCCGGAGCTCGGCCCCAGAACAGGGTGACGGGCACCACCTGGATATCCAGCTCGGGATCCTGCTTGTGCAGATCCAGCAGCTGGTGGAACTCCTGCAGGAAGGGGAGCGGTTTGCTGCGTTTGCCAAACAGGGGAGGCGGACGATCCAGACAGACATAGCGCGGCAGCAGCTGGCCGTTGAGCTCCAGCGGCGTGAAGGGACCGGGCAGACCGAGATCCTCGCAGCACTGCTGCAGGGTCATCAGGTCGGTGATCGAACTGGTTTTCAGGGCATAGACGATGGGTCTGGCCGGATCCAGATTGAGTTCTGTGATGGGATTTTCCGGCAGGCTCTTGTGATTGACCAAGCCGCTGACCGGCCATTGCAAGATGGCTCTGGAAATCTTCTGTCCTAGGGACATGTGCGTCTGCTCTCCAAAAAAATGCGGCGTGAGCATAGCAAATCGACAGCCCCTTGTCGCCGAGAGGTACGATGAGTCGGCTGCGCAGGATCAAAACAGTAGTAAATGAGGGGTTGGTCGCGACAAATGTCAGCTGCGCCTTGCCTTGGCCACTGCACTGTATATACTGCCAGTGTGCTGTATAAAAAGACAGGTGCCAATTCTATGAAACCCCTTACCCCCCGCCAGGCCGAAGTGCTGGAGCTGATCAAGGTGAATATGAGCGAAACCGGTATGCCGCCGACTCGTGCCGAGATTGCCCAGAAGCTTGGTTTCAAGTCGGCCAATGCGGCCGAAGAACATCTGAAGGCCCTGGCCAAAAAAGGGGTCATCGAGATCATGCCGGGCACGTCCCGCGGCATTCGCCTGTTGCTCGAAGAGGAAGAGGTGCTGGAGGAGAGCGGCCTGCCGCTTATCGGCAAGGTCGCTGCCGGTGAACCCATCCTGGCTCAGGAGCATATCGAGAGCCACTATCAGGTTGATCCTACCCTGTTCCACCCGCGCGCAGATTTTCTGCTGCGGGTGCAGGGGATGAGCATGAAGAACATCGGTATTCTGGATGGCGATCTGCTGGCGGTGCACAAGACCCAGGAGGTGCGCAACGGTCAGGTGGTAGTGGCCCGTCTCGATGAGGATGTCACCGTCAAGCGCTTCCAGCGCAAGGGCAGTCAGGTATGGCTGCTACCGGAAAATGAAGAGCTCTCCCCCATCGAGGTGGACCTCTCCTGCCAGCAGCTCACCATCGAAGGGCTGGCGGTCGGGGTGATCCGCAACGCCGACTGGATGTAATCCTCCCCGCCAACTGCGTTTGCCACACGGCCTCCTTCGGGAGGCCGTGCTGTTTCTGGCGCACTTTCCCTGTCATATCAAACAGATCATCGGCGGCGGCATTTTTGTCCTGCGCGACCGGCTACCAATCATCCATTTCAGATATATGCTCAGATCAGTGCCCTGTCGCCGAGACAGGGCTTGGCACCTCCCTCTGACCATCACAATGCATCGGTACGGAAGGGCCGGTAACAACGAGAATAGGGCAGTACACCTTCACGGGATATGAAGGGGGAGTGGGGAGATCCCGAGCCTTGTCGGGCAAAGGGAACCACTCGTAATGGTTGCAGATAGTCGTGACGGGCCTGTTCCCAGTTCAGGCCGACGAAGCAACATGACCTGTCGGTCAAGGAGGACTGGTATGGCATCAAGATCGCCATGGGATTCAGAGGCTGGGGCTGCGCCAGCGGAATCGTCAATCACCCGTTTCGTCAAAGGTAGCCGGATGACCTGGTTTTACGGTCTCTGGCTGCACCATCGTGGTTCGCACTGGACGCTCTGGCTGGGATGTCCGAAAGAGAAGGTGGTACGTCTGGTGTTGCTGTTCAAGCGTGGTCACGGTGATCGCCAGGGGGAAGAGGGCTGGCTGGCCCCCGTGATTCCCATCGGCGTGCGGGCCATCGGCAAGATGTTGCAGCAGGGGCGTAACGCTCGCCCCTGAGCAGAAGAGACAAACAAATCCATCCATAACCGGCACCCGAGGGGGCCGGTTTTTTTATGGCCGCAACTGGCGATTAATTATGCCAAATGGTCGACTCCTGACAGGGCATTGCACAAGGTTGAACCACCTTGGCGGCTCGCTGGGGTACAATGCCCCTCTCTTGTCCGGTCACTGCTGGCCATCTGCCTCGAACTGAAAGGGTCTCTTGTTATGATGAAGCTCCGCTATCCCCTGCTCTTTCTGCTGCTGACAGCCTGCCTGATCCTGGTGTTCTACGCCACGCAGCCAGAGCAGCCGGAACAGGCCGACTACTATCCGGCGGGGCGGGACATCAACGATTTTGTCTTTACCGATGCGGACAACCAGCCGTTCACCCCTGCCAACTTGAAGGGGCACTGGACTTTCCTGTTCGTCGGCTACACCTTCTGCCCCGATATCTGCCCCACCACCCTGGCAGATATGCGCTCCGTCTATGACCAGCTGAAGAAGATGGCGCCCGACAGTCAGGTGGTGTTTATCTCGGCGGATCCCCAGCGTGACGACATTCCCCGTCTCAAGACCTATACCGCCTTCTTTAATCCCGAATTCAAGGCGGCCACTGCCCCCCACGACAAGCTGTTCCCGTTCGTGCGCAATCTGGGGCTGATCTACTCCATCGCCAATCAGGGGGAGAAGGATTACCTGATCGATCACTCCGCCTCCATCGTGCTCATCAATCCCAAGGGCAAGCTGCAGGCGGTATTCCGCCCGCAGGTGGCGCCGGGTCAGGTGCCCCGGGTGCAGATGGCCACCATGCTCTCTGACTTCGCCCGCATTCTGAAGCTGGCAGGCCACTGAGCGTGACCCCAGCTGTTGCCCCCTGGTGGCGAGATCCCTCTCGCCACCGCGCCGTCTTTGCGCTCGCACTGCCCATGGTTTTCTCCAATATCACCACCCCCTTGCTGGGGCTGGTGGACACCTGGGTGATCGGTCATCTCGGTCAGGCCTGGTTTCTGGGGGGCGTTTCGGTCGGTGCAACCCTGATCAACCTCATTTTCTGGCTGCTCGGCTTTTTGCGGATGTCGACCACCGGCCTGACGGCGCAGGCGCACGGCGCCGCCGATGGTCGTGCCCAGCTCGATACCCTGCTGCGGGCGCTGGGGCTGGCCATTGCTCTCGGTCTGGCGCTGCTGTTGTTGCTCTTCCCCCTGTTGCCACGACTGATCGCCCTGAGTGGCGGCTCGCCCGAGGTGCAGCTTTATGCGGGCCAATATGTGGCGGTGCGGATCTGGAGCGCCCCGGCGGCGCTCTGCAATCTGGTGGTCATGGGCTGGCTGTTGGGGATGCAGGATGCCCGCAGCCCCATGGTAATGTTGATCCTCACCAATCTGGTCAATATGGCGCTCGATGCTCTGTTTGTGCTGGGGCTCGGCTGGCAGGTGCGGGGTGTGGCGGCGGCCTCGGTCATGGCGGACTACTGCGCGCTGGCGGTCGGGATCTGGCTGGTACGCCGTCAGCTGCGGCAACTGGCGCCGACGGTGTGGCAGGATGGCTGGCAGCGCTGGCGGCAGCTTGCGCCCATGGTGCGGTTGCTCGGCCTCAACCGCGATATCTTTCTGCGCTCCCTCTGTTTGCAGCTCTGTTTCGCCTTCATGACTCTGCAAGGGGCACGACTGGGGGATGTGGCGGTGGCCGCCAATGCGGTGCTGCTCAACTTCCTGATGCTTATCTCCTACGGACTCGATGGTTTTGCCTATGCGGTGGAGGCCATGGTAGGACGAGCCATCGGTCAGCGGGATCGGCAGAAACTGCGGGAGGCCATCGTGCTCAATCTGGGCTGGGCCGCCCTCATTGCCAGTGGTTTTACCCTGGTGTTTGCCCTCTTTGGTAGCCACCTTATCGGCTATATCACCGACATTCCGGCCGTGGTGGCGGAGGCAAATCGTCAGCTTCCCTGGCTGATCGCCATGCCCTTGCTGGCGGTCTGGTGCTTCCTGCTGGATGGCGTATTTATCGGGGCGACCCGGGCGCGGGAGATGCGCAACAGCATGTTGCTGGCCGCGTTTGGCGGCTTCTTCCCGATCTGGTGGCTCTGTCAGTCGTGGGGCGTGGCCGCGTTATGGGCGGCGATGGCGGCGCTGATGGTGGGGCGCGGTCTGTCGCTGGGGGTCACTTGCTGGCGGCTGGAGCGCAGCGGGCATCTGCTCGACGCCCGCCACTGATCATCGGTGGCGCTTACATGGCACCGTCGTAGCCGAGCTGGCGCCAGCTCTCGTAGACAAAGACAGACACCGCGTTGGAGAGGTTCATGCTGCGGCTCTGGGGCACCATAGGGATGCGCAGCCGCTGCTCGAATGGCAGACTCTCGATGATCTCGATGGGCAGGCCGCGACTCTCCGGGCCAAACAGCAGGGCGTCGCCAAGGGCATATTGTGCTGCCGAGTGCGCGGTGCGCCCCTTGGTGGTGCAGGCAAACACCCGCTTGGGCGCCACGGCGGCCAGAAAGGCCTCATAGCTCGGCCAGCGCTTCACCTCGGCAAACTCGTGATAGTCGAGTCCCGCCCGCTTTACCCGCTTGTCATCCCACTCAAATCCCAGCGGCTCGATCAGATGGAGCCGGTAACCGGTATTGGCGCAGAGCCGGATGATATTGCCGGTGTTGGGCGGAATTTCCGGCTGGTAGAGGACGATATCGAGCATGACGAGCTCCTGCAAAGAGGTGTAAAGCCAAGAAGGGGCGCCAGCATACCCAGCGCCCGTCCGGATGAAAAGGATCAGGCGATGGGCAAGCGGATGGTGATGGTCAGCCCGGTGGGGTGATTGTTGCTGGCCGCAATGGTGCCGCCGTGGCGCTGTATTGCCTCCGAGGCGATGGCCAGCCCCAGCCCGGTGCCGCCAGTCTTGGCGTTGCGGGCGTCATCGACCCGGAAGAAGGGCTGGAACAGCAGCGCCTGCTGCTCGTCTGGCACCCCTGGGCCGTCATCCCGAATGGTCATCACCCACTCCAGTCCCTCCCGATACCAGTCCACCTTGATGAACTCGCGGGCATATTTGAGGGCGTTGCGCAGGGGGTTCTCCACGGCCCGGGCCAGCAGCTCGGGCCACATCTGGATCGACTCTGCGGGCAGCGGCGGCAGTCTGAGCTGTTTGCCACTCTGATTCGCTTCGAACATGGCATCTTCGAGGATGGGTTCCAGCAGGTCGGCCAGCGGATGTACCACCGGCGCCTCCACATGCTGCTGCACTCGCGACAGATCCAGCAGATCGCCGATCAGCTTGTCCAGCCGTCCGATCTCCGATTCGATCCGCGCCAGCTCGGCGCTGTCACCCTGCTTGCGGCGGATCAGCGCCTGCGCCAGTTGCATCCGGGTGAGGGGGCTGCGCAGCTCGTGGGAGATATCGGAAAGCAGCTGTTTCTGCTTCTGGATCATGCTCTTGAGTGTCTCCACCATGCGGCTGACGTTATCCGCCAGCTGACCGATCTCGTCGCCCCGTCCCAGGTTGGGGATCTGTACCTCCAGATTGCCAGCCGCCAGTTGGGAGACCGACTTCTGCAACTGCAGGATGGGGCGGGTCAGCCGCCAGGCGAGCAGCAGGCAGAGCGGGGTGCTGACCAGCATTGATATGCCCAGAATGCGGATCGGGTGATCCAGCACCTGTATGAACAGGAACAGGTAGGGGTTCTCGGCATTGAGGCCGAAATAGACGTGATAGCGATGGCCGCGGTGCTCCATCAGGAAGGGACCAGCGATCGCCTTGCGATCCTCGTTGCCCAGCATGGGGTTGGCCGGGTCATCGGCGTCCACCATAAAGCGCACCACAAACTTGCGCGGATGGGTGGTGGACTGGATCTGCCCCCTCTCGTCGCGCAGGTAGACATTGTCCACCGGGAGCATGGCGATCTTGTCCATCGTTTTGGCCAGATCGAAATCCTGATTCGGATCGGCAGCGTTGAGCAGGGCCTGCACATTTTTCTGCATTCGCACCGCCTCATGGGTCGGCAGCGGGATCTGGTTGCGAGGATCCAGAGTGGGCAGGCTGATCACGGCGGCCAGCATCACCAGCAGCATGAACCAGAACCAGAGGAAGATGTGGGTCGATATGCCGTTGAGGGAGCTGGTACTCTTTATTCTTGCTCTAGCCACAGGTAACCGCGCCCCCGTACGGTTTTGAAGCGGGGCTGGCCATCACTGCGGTCCGGCAGCTTCTTGCGCAGGTTGCTCAGGTGCATGTCGATGGCCCGATCGAAGGGCTCCAGCTTCTTGCCAAGCACCTGTTCGGAGAGGTGGCTCTTGCTGACAATCTGGCCGGGATTGCGCAGCAGGCACTCCAGCAGCCCGAATTCGGTGGCGGTCAGCTCCAGCAGTTGTACGCCGCAGCGGGCCTGCTGCAGGCCGGGTTGCAGCACGATATCCATGAAGTGCACTTCGTCGGAGGAGCTGCCACGCTGGGGCGGGGCACTCTGGGTACGACGCAGGATGGCGCGAACCCGGGCCAGCAGCTCCCGATCGTCGAACGGCTTGGCCAGATAGTCGTCGGCACCCGCTTCCAGACCGTTAACCCGATCCTGGCTGTCGCCACGAGCGGTCAACATCAGCACCGGGGTTTCATGGGTCTTGCGCAGCTTGGTCAGCATGGCAAAGCCGTTGAGCTTGGGCATCATCACATCCAGCAACACCAGATCGAAGCTCTGCTCCGCCAGCCGTTGCAGCCCCTCTTCACCATCCTCGGCGACCGTGACCTGAAATCCCTCCAGGGTCAGAATTTCGGTGAGCAGCTGGGTCAATTCAAGATCGTCGTCGACCAGGAGTATTCTGTTCATCGGGTGTTATTCCGCAGATTTTCGCGCCAAACTGACGCCGGGGTCAGGGTATAATAAGTTTTTCATCGCCAGAGGAAAGCCGGTTTTGAGCCATCAACAATATTCCCGTTGGGTTACCTTTGCCAGCATGGCGGCGGTTACCACTGCAACCTTGCTGATCACCGGCAAGCTGATCGCCTGGCTGATGACAGACTCGTCGACCCTGCTGGCGTCGCTCACCGACTCCTTCATGGATGTGAGTGCCTCCATCATCAACCTGCTGGCCATTCGCTATGCGCTGGCCCCCGCCGATGATGAACACCGCTTCGGTCACGGCAAGGCGGAGTCTCTGGCGGGGCTGATCCAGTCGGCCTTTATCTCCGGTTCCGCATTGCTGCTGGTGATGCACGGCATCTCCTCCCTGCTCAAACAGGCACCTATTGAACGGTTAGAGGCGGGTCTCTGGGTTAGTGGCGGTTCCATTGTGCTGACCCTGCTGCTGGTCAGTTTCCAGAGTTTCGTTATTCGCAAGACCAACAGCGTGGCCATCAAGGCGGACATGTTGCACTACCGCTCCGATCTGCTGCTCAACGCCGGTGTCTTGCTGGCGCTGGTGCTGGCGGGGCAGGGGTGGTACTGGGCTGACGGCCTGTTTGCCATCCTGATCGGGTTGTTCCTGTTGTGGGGGGCGGGACATATCGGCTACGAGTCGGTGCAGGCCCTGCTCGATCGTCAGTTGCCAGCGGAAGAACAAGCGAGAATAATGGCCCTCTGCTGCGCCGTCGAAGGGGTACACGGCGTACATGACCTGCGCACCCGTCAATCCGGGCCGACCCGATTCGTACAGTTGCATCTGGAACTGGATGATCAGATCCCCCTGGTCAAGGCCCATCAGATCGCCGATGAAGCCGAGCTGGCGGTTCGCCAGGCATTCGAGCGGATGGATGTCATCATCCACATGGACCCCATCTCGGTGCTGACAAAAGAACAACAGAGCCCTCACCCAGAACAACAGTAGGCTGCAACATGGATGAACTGGTTGCCAAAACTTGGCACAAAATTCAGCAAGAAGCGGAGTGCATGGCGGCCCAGGAGCCGATGCTGGCCAGCTTCTTCCACTCCACCATTCTCAATCACAAGAATCTGCGTTCGGCGCTGAGCTTCCAGCTGGCCAACAAACTCGACAGCGCCACCATGCCCGCCATCGCCCTGCGCGAGGTGATCGAGCTGGCCCTGCGCAGCGAGCCCGAGCTGCTGACGGTAGTGGCGGCCGACATCTGCGCCGTGCAGGAGCGCGATCCTGCGGTCGACCTCTTCTCCACCCCGCTGCTCTACCTCAAGGGGTTCCATGCCCTGCAGGGGTATCGGGTCGCCAACTGGCTGTGGCGTCAGGGGCGCCGCTCGCTGGCTCTTTATCTGCAGAACCAGATCTCGGTGGTGTTCGGGGTGGATGTGCACCCGGCCGCCCGCATCGGCAAGGGCATCATGTTTGACCATGCCACCGGCATAGTGGTCGGCGAGACGGCGGTGATTGAAGATGATGTCTCCATCCTGCAGAGCGTTACCCTCGGTGGTACCGGCAAGGAGAGCGGCGATCGCCACCCCAAGATCCGCGAAGGGGTGATGATAGGGGCGGGCGCCAAGGTGCTCGGCAATATCGAAGTGGGCGTGGGTGCCAAAATCGGCGCCGGCAGCGTGGTGATCAACCCGGTGCCACCTCATACCACGGTTGCTGGCGTACCCGCCAAGATCGTCGGCCGTCCGGAGTGCGACAAGCCTTCACTGGATATGGATCAGTGTCTCTGATCTCCTGACCGGAGGCGTCGATGGCCAAACGCTGGTCGGGTTATCTGATTTTGGGGATGTGGCTGCTCAACCTGCTTCATCTCTATCTGGGTCTCTCCCCCTGGCCCGCGGCCATTGCAGCCTGGGGGGCGTCACTGCTCACCTGGCCCTGGCTGGTAGGGGCCGCCAGGCGGCAGGCGCTGGCCCTGTATAGTGCCGCCCTGCTGCTGTTGATCTTCTCCTGGTGGCAGGGCGCGACCCTCATTGCCGGTGACTGGCTGCTGCCCA
The DNA here is from genome assembly GCF_049172135.1 of Aeromonas sp. 603079. Lineage (NCBI taxonomy): Bacteria > Pseudomonadati > Pseudomonadota > Gammaproteobacteria > Aeromonadales > Aeromonadaceae > Aeromonas > Aeromonas sp. 603079. The sequence goes on from NZ_JAAKPX010000032.1 coordinate 39,808, forward strand.
ATATCAATATGCTCACCATGTTTGCCGCGGTGAGCACCCTCAACCTTGCCACTTCCGGCTTGCTGACCGGCACCACCTCCTGGACCGGGCGCAAGGGGCTGTGGAGCACCATGGCCAGCCTCAATCTGCTGGGGGCGGTCATCAATCTCTCGGTGCTCTTTATCATCGGCGATCGGCTGGAGCGTAATGGCACCCTGGAGCGGCGTCAGGTGATGGTGCTGAGCCGGATTTTCTGTGCCGCCGCCTTCTGGTCACCCTTCTTTGTCGCCATGGCGGTGGCGCTCACCTATGCGCCGGGCTTGCAGCTCTCCCATATTCTGCCGCTCGGGATCCTCGCCGCCTTGCTGGCGATGGGGCTGACTGCCTGGCAGGTGGAGAGGATCGGAGTGGCCGACTTTGCCGGTTATCCGCTGCGGTTGCAGACACTGGGGTTGCCGGTCACGCTGGCGTTGCTGGTACTGCTCATCAAGCAGATCTGGCCCCAGCTCGGCATTCTGGCGGTGATCGCACTGGTGGCCCCGCTGCTGGCGCTGCTCTTTATGCCGAGGGCCGGGCGCAAGGCGGCCCTCAAGCGGCAGGTGGTGGAGCGTTTCCCCGCCATCGGCGGTCAGCTGGTGCTGTTTCTGGGGGCCGGTTTGTTGGCGGCAGGCATCAACAGTGCGCTGTCGGTCATCGATTTCGGTGCCGGTCACGGCCTGCCGCTGTTCAACCACTTTGGCTGGCTGGAGGCATCCCTCACTCTGCTGCTGATCCTGCTGGTGGCCATCGTCGGGGTACATCCGCTCATCAGTATCTCCGGGCTGGCGCCGCTACTCTGGCCGCTGGCGCCGGATCCCAGCCTGCTCGGCATGTGTTTCCTGCTGGGATGGGGGCTTGCCACCGGCACCAGTCCGCTCTCCGGCTCCAATCTGGCGCTGGCCTCACGCTACAACCTCAGTGCCGGGCTGATCCTGCGCTGGAACCTGCTCTACGGCCTGCTGATGTATGTGGTCGCCTGTCTGTTGCTGGGGGCTTATATCGCCTTGCATGGATAACGGCGATTCCGTCGAGAGGGTGCAAATGATGCGCGGGCGGCGGGGTCTTTTACGCACGGTTCAGTGTGTTGTCGCGGCTCGGGCGCAGGATGCGAGAAAAATAGACGCATATTTAGACAATACATCTATGGAAGGCGCATTTTACAGCGCACTGGCTTGTTTGTGCCGATGCGCTCGGGGTATGCTGGCTTCACGCGCTTGAATCGCCCTCTGTGGGGCATCGCAATTGAACAAACAGGTATGCATATGTCACTAGAAGTCCTTGAGCAACTCGAATCCAAAGTACAATCCGCTGTCGACAACATCTCCCTGCTGAAGATGGAGCTGGACGAGCTGAAAGAACAGAACAGCAAGCTGCAAGACGAGAACCATCAGCTGCGTAACGAGCACGCTGCATGGCAGGAGCGTCTGCGTGCCCTGCTGGGTAAAATGGATCAGATGGGCGAAACCATCTAATTCATCGCCTTCAGGCAGAATTGAAAACGGGCCGCTCTATGAGCGGCCCGTCTATTTTTGTTTTGGCGGGATGGGAATTACAGCGCCAGCAGTTGTTTGACTGTCTTCTCGATGCCGTCCGCGGCTTCGACTATGTTGTTGGCCAGCATGTAGGCGGGGGTGGAGATCACCTTGCGCTCCTGATCCACCACAAACTCGTTGACCGGGCAGTTGAGATGGCTGCCACCCATCTCCTCGATGGCGTTGGCGGTACCCTCGTCATGGCCGATGGTCGCCAGCGTTCCAGCACCATATATCAGCGGGATCATGGCGGGCGCGATGCAGATATAGGCGGCCGGTTTATTGGCTTTGGCAAAGCTCTGGCACGCTTTCAGCACATCGGGCTGGATCTGGCATTCGGCGCCCCTGATTGCGAAGTCGCACAGGTTTTTGGCAGCGCCAAAGCCGCCGGGCACCAGCAGGGCGTCATAATCTACCGCATCCAGCTCGGCCACATCCTTGATCTGGCCACGGCAGATGCGGGCCGCTTCGACCAACACGTTGCGGCTCTCTCCCTTGCTCACTTCACCGGTCAGGTGGTTGATGACATGGAGCTGCGCCACGTTCGGGGCGAAGCACTGGACGGCGGCTCCCTGACGGGCCAGCGCCAGCAGGCTGATGACGGCCTCATGGATTTCGGCTCCGTCAAAGACACCGCAGCCACTCAAAATCACGGCCACTTTTTTCATGGCAAACTCCTCGTTGTTGAAAATGTGAGCCAGGATGGATTGTTGTACTTTTGTATGGTTATCGCTCGCCCTCCGCTGGTCAAGTCATCTTGCTGTGCTAGGATTGTTTCGTTTTGGATCCTGCCGTACCTACTCCCTTAAATCTTTTTCCACATTGATCGAGATCATTCTAACTGTCTCATGATCGGTTTTTACGATCTCAACGCATTGTTTTTAATGGCTTTTTATATTCTTATGCACAGTTTTATCACTGTGCGCTCTGATGCGCCCCATTTTTGAACACAGAGTTATCCACAGATTGAGTCCCTTTATCAGGCGCTGTGTGCTGTTGCTGCGCCCCTTGGTGTGAGGGGGGCCCTGTGGCATCCTAGCGGCTGTTTATCTCTGGCAGGACGATTTCATGGCCCCTAGCAACCCCCTTATTCTGGTCGACGGCTCCTCTTATCTTTACCGCGCCTTCTTCGCCTCCCAGCAGGCCGATCTGCGCACATCGACCGGTTTGCCGAGCGGCGCCGTCCGTGTCATGGCCAACATGATGCGCAGCCTGCGCAAGCAATATCCTGACTGTCATGTGGCCGTGGTGTTTGATGCCAAGGGCAAGACCTTCCGCGATGACATCTATCCCGAGTACAAGGCGACCCGCGCCAGCATGCCGGACGATCTGCGCAGCCAGGTTGCCCCGATCCACCAGATGATCAAGGCGATGGGTTTCCCCTTCCTGATGGTGGAGGGGGTGGAGGCCGACGACGTGATCGGCACCCTGGCCCGCCAGGCGACCGAGAAGCAGCTGCCGGTCCTGATCAGCACCGGTGACAAGGATATGGCACAGCTGGTCTCCGACCATGTCACCCTGATCGACACCATGAAAGATGTGAAGACCGATCGGGAAGGGGTGATCGAGAAGTTCGGCGTGCCGCCCGAGCTCATCATCGACTACCTGGCCCTGATGGGTGACAAGGTCGACAACATTCCCGGCATGACCGGTGTCGGCGAGAAGACCGCACTGGCTCTGCTGCAGGGGATTGGCAGCATCGACGAGATCGCCGCCAACCTCGACAAGGTTGCCGCCCTCGGCTTCCGAGGCTCCAAGGCGTTCGCCGACAAGTTCCGCGAGCAGGAGGAGCAGGTTCGTCTCTCCTATCGACTGGCGACCATCAAGACTGACGTCGAACTGGAACAGAGTCTGGAAGAGCTGCTGCTCAAGCCGGTCGACAAGGAGTCCCTGCTGGCGGTCTATCGCGAATACGAGCTGCGCAACCTGATCAAGGAGCTGGAATCCGGTGGTGAAGAGGGCAGCGAGAGCGCCGGACAAGACGAGGCTGGCGATGACAACACCGCTCCGGTTGCCGCCATCGAAACCGACTACCGCTGCATTCTGGATGAAGCCGAGTTTGACGGCTGGCTGGAGCAGCTGAAAGCGGCACCGCTGTTTGCCTTCGATACCGAAACCACCAGTCTCGACTATATGGAGGCGCGGATCGTCGGTGTCTCCTTCGCGGTTGAGCCGGGCAAGGCTGCTTATGTGCCGTTTGGCCACGACTATCTGGGGGCACCGGTACAGCTGAGCGAGGCCGTGGTGTTGGGCAAGCTCAAGCCGCTGCTGGAAGATCCGACCCGTCTCAAGGTGGGGCAGAACCTCAAGTACGATCGCAACGTGCTGCTCAACCATGACATCGACCTGCAGGGCATTGCCTACGACACCATGCTCGAATCCTATGTGCTCAACTCCACCGCCAGTCGCCACGATATGGATTCGCTGGCCAAGCGTTACCTCGGGGTCGAGACCACCTCCTTTGAAGATATCGCGGGCAAAGGGGTGAAACAGCTCACCTTCAACCAGATCGAGCTGGAGCAGGCCGCCCCCTATGCGGCGGAAGATGCCGATATCACCCTGCGTCTGCACCAGACCCTGTGGGGTCAGCTGGAGGCCGTGCCGGGTCTCGCCAGGGTATTCAGCGAGATCGAACTGCCCCTGCTGCCAGTGCTGGCGCGGATGGAGTTGCTCGGCACCACTATCGATCCCAAGTTGCTGCACCAGCAGAGCCAGGAGATCGAGCTGCGGTTGGCGGAGCTGGAGAAGCAGGCTCACGAGCTGGCCGGGCAGGAGTTCAACCTCTCCTCACCCAAGCAGCTTGGGGAGATCCTCTTCACCAAGCTGGGCCTGCCGATCATCAAAAAGACTCCGAAGGGGGCACCGTCCACCGCAGAAGAGGTGCTGGCCGAGCTGGCGGAGACCTACGAGCTGCCGCAACTGCTGATGGAGCATCGTGGGCTGGCCAAGCTCAAGTCCACCTACACCGACAAGTTGCCGCTGATGATCAAGGCGCAAACCGGGCGGGTACACACCTCCTATCATCAGGCGGTAGCGGCTACGGGCCGTTTGTCATCATCTGATCCCAACCTGCAGAACATCCCGGTGCGCAACGAGCAGGGGCGCCGGATCCGTCAGGCCTTCATCCCGAGCGCCGGTTACAAGCTGGTGGCGGCGGACTACTCCCAGATCGAGCTGCGCATCATGGCGCACCTTTCCGGTGACAAGGGGCTGCTGACCGCCTTTGCCGAGGGCAAGGACATCCACAAGGCGACTGCCGCCGAGGTGTTCGGCGTGGCGCTCGATGCGGTCACCACCGACATGCGCCGCAGCGCCAAGGCGATCAACTTCGGCCTTATCTACGGCATGAGCGCCTTCGGTTTGGCCAAGCAGCTGGGGATCGGTCGTGCCGAAGCGCAGAAGTACATGGATCTCTACTTCGAGCGCTACCCGGGTGTGCTGGAGTATATGGAGCGTACTCGTCAGCAGGCGGAAGCCCAGGGGTATGTCGAGACCCTGTTTGGTCGTCGCCTCTATCTGCCGGATATTAAGTCCCGCAACGCCGGTCTGCGCAAGGCAGCCGAGCGGGCCGCCATCAACGCCCCGATGCAGGGCACGGCCGCCGATATCATCAAGCGCGCCATGATCAACGTGGATAGCTGGATCCGCGGTATCGAGGATGAGTCGATCCGCATGCTGATGCAGGTACACGATGAACTGGTGTTCGAGATCCGCGAAGAGAAGCTGGAGGAGTACACCGCCATCATCAAGGAGAAGATGTCGGCCGCAGCCGAACTGCATGTGCCGCTGCTGGTTGAAGCGGGTACCGGTGACAACTGGGATCAGGCCCACTGATTTCCGGTCAGCCGTTCTGCACGGCTATATAGCTATATAAGAAGCGAAGCCCGGCATCATGCCGGGCTTCCTGTTTCTGCCAGCCCTATCAGGTCTCTTGCAGATACTCATCCTTGAGCAGGACATAGTTGTCCGCCGAGGTCTTGAGGAAGGCGATCTCGGCGGGCTTGAGCGGGCGAGCCTGTTTGACGGGATTACCTATATATAGAAAGCCTGATTCGAGTCGCTTGCCCGGTGGCACCAGCGAACCTGCGCCGATCATCACATCATCTTCAACCACGACGCCATCAAGCAGAATGGCACCCATGCCGACCAGCACCCGGTTGCCGATGGTGCAGCCGTGCAGCATCGCCTTATGGCCGACCGTGACATCCTCACCGATCAGCAGCGGATAGCCGGTCGGGTTGCTGGCGCTCTTGCGAGTCAGGTGCAGCACAGTGCCGTCCTGAATATTGCTGCGGGCGCCGATGCGGATATGGTTCACATCCCCCCGCGCCGCCACCATGGGCCAGATGCTGGCATCATCGGCCAACTCGATATCGCCCACCAGTGTTGCGCAGGGGTCTACATACACCCGTTTGCCCAGTTGTGGGCGTTTTTCCTTGTAAGGTCTCAGTCGCAAGTCCATCTTGGCCTCCTTGTTTTCGGCCATTCTAGCAACCTGGAACTCATTTCTGTGGATAAGTTTGTATAAAAGCTGTGGTTGGAGATGAATAACTAAAAAAGTGCAGTTTTTTGCAATTTTATTGCAGGAGAGGGGTTGCCAGAAAGAATCTGTTCCCTATAATGCGCCTCCATCGACAGGGCAAGCGGCAACGCAAACAACCTCGTCGATAACCTCGAAAAGCCTTTGAAAATAAGGCTTGACTCGAGAAGGCGGTTGAGTAGAATTCCACTCCCGCAGCAACACA
>NZ_JAAKPX010000033.1:0-45595 GCF_049172135.1 Aeromonas sp. 603079
CGATGACGGATGGGTATGACTGTTACCAGAATGCGTTGGCGGAGCGGGTGAACGGGATTTTGAAAGGAGAGTTATTGTTGCAAAGCCCGCAGGATTTGACGCAAGCGCGGGAAATGGTGCGTGAAGCGGTGGATATTTACAACGAGGAGCGGCCGCATCATGCGTTGAAATACAGAACCCCCGATGCGGTACATAGAGGGTTCTGAGTAGAAAAATGCTAGTTGAAAATGTGTAAACCTATTTCAGGACTAGACATCTGAACCTGAGCGATATCAGACGTGGTTATACATGGCCTCGATTTCGCTCTGGTACTTGGCTTCGATGATCTTGCGGCGCAGCTTCATGGTGGGGGTTAGTTCACCCAGCTCCATGGAGAAGGCGCTCGGCAGCAGGGTAAACTTCTTCACCTGCTCGAACTTGGCCAGCTCTTTTTGCAGATCGGCGATGCGGGCTTCGAAGAACTCCATTACCCGGGAGTGGCGCAGCAGCTCGGTCTTGCACTGGTACTGCAGGTTGATGGAGCGGGCGTACTCCTCCAGCGACTCGAAGCAGGGGACGATCAACGCCGAGACGAAGTGGCGGGCATCGGCGACGATGGCGATCTGCTCGATAAAGCGATCCTTGCCGATGGTCCCTTCCACCAGTTGCGGGGCCACGTACTTGCCGTTGGAGGTCTTCATCAGCTCCTTGAGGCGCTCGGTGAAGTAGATATTGCCCTGGCTGTCGAGCTCACCGGCATCGCCGGTACGCAGGAAGCCATCCTCGGTCATCACTTCGGCGGTGGCGTCCGGCTTGTTGTAGTAGCCGCGCATCACTGTGGGGGAGCGCACCAGCAGCTCGTTGTTCTCACCCAGCTTCACTTCGATGCCGTTCAGTGCCGTGCCGATGGAGCCGAGCTTGAACTGGCTGTCTTCGTAGCAGCAGACGGTGGCAGTGGTCTCGGTCATGCCGTAGCCGTACTTGAGGTTGAGCCCCATCGCCTGGAAGAAGAGGTTCACATCGTCGGCCAGACGGGCGCCCGCCACCGGCAGGAAGCGGGTGCGGCCGCCAAAGCGGGCGCGCAGCTTGCGAAACACCAGTCGCTCGGCGAGCCAGAGCTGGCCGTAGAGCAGCGGGGAAGCGGACTTGCCCGTCTGACGGGTGGCAACCATCTGCTTGCCGACACGGGTTGCCCAGCCAAACAGGGCGCGCCGCAGAGCCGGAGCCTGAGCGACTTTGGCCTGGATCATGGCATAGGCCTTCTCGTAGAGGCGCGGCACGGCGCACATCACGGTCGGCTGCACCTCGCCAATCACATCCATCACCTTCTGCGGATCGCGGATATAGACGTTCTCGGCGCCGCAGTAGAGCACGTAATAGCTCCATACCCGCTCGAACACGTGGCTGAGCGGCAGCATGCAGAGCGACACATCCTGCTGATTGAGGTCGAGGCGGCTGTTGTGCATCTCGAAACAGGCGGCGATGTTGCTGAAGTCGAGCATGACCCCCTTGGGTTCGCCGGTGGTGCCGGAGGTATAGATCAGGGTCAGCAGGTCATCCATCCGGTACTGGGTTTCCCGTACTCGCAGTTCCTGCTCACTGGGCTGATGGTTGCCGGAGACCAGAAATGTCTGGAAGTGGCTCGCCTGCTCGCAGCCGCGCAGGTTGACGTTGCCGTCGAGGGCGATGAGCTGGCGGATCTCGCCGCTTTCAATCAGTTGCAGCGCCTGATCGAACTGAGGTTGTTCGCCAACGAACAGCACCTTGATGCCGGCATCTTTGACGATGTAGCGCAGCTGATCGAGGGTGCTGGTGGGGTAGATAGGGACGCTGACGCCGCGGGCGGCCAAGATGCCGAGATCGGCCTGCGTCCATTCCGGCATGTTGCGGGCATAGATGCCGACCATCTCGGTTGGCTGGTGGCCGGCACGGATCAGCGCCTGTGCGCAGTAGTCCATGGCCTGGCCCAGAGTACGCCAGCCGATGGCGCGCCACTGGCCATCTTGCTGAACCCGCAGGGCAGCCTTGTTGCCAAGCTGGGCAATACGTTCACGCATCAGTCGAACCAGATGAAGCTTCGGCATCAGTTAAACATCCTTTAATTACAGTTGTACGCCCGCGAGGGCACTAAAAATCGGGCTAGAGTTTAAACTCCAACATTACAGCTTACAAGTGTTCGCCGTTTGTCTTGGATCACAAAGAGCGCAAATAGCTCTCCCTTTGCGCAGACTGGCCGATACTGCAAAGGAGCAAAGGGAGAGTTAACGATATGAATCTATGGATGAAAGGGGCATTGGCCGTGATCGGGCTCATGATGGTGGGGGGCGGGGCGGCCTGGTACTTTCTGGGCAAGACACAGCAGCCTGCGAATCCCTGGTATGAAGGGGCGGAGGGATACCAGCAGGCCCAACAGCAGGCATTGGCGCTGGGCTATCCGCTGCTCTATGTGCTGGAGACCCCCAAGTGCCGTCGCTGCAAGGCATTGAACGAACGCTTCTGGCGCAGTGAAGAGATGAGAGTGCCGTTGAGCCGATTGGTCAAGGTGCGGCTCAATCCGGGCAAGGGGGATGGGAGTGAACAGATCCTGCGCCGTTTTCCCAAGGTGGCCACACCGCCCGGCATCTATATCCAGCAGCCGGGTCAACCCCTCAAACCGATCAAGATAGTGGTGGATATACAGCAGATCTGGATGCCGGGGAAAACCTGGCTGCGGGGCTTCTATATGCCGCTTTCCGCCGCCGGATTCGAGGCGGTGGTTCACACCACTCTCTCCTTGCAGGATCCGGCGATGGATAACGCCCCCCTCGATTGAGGCGGGATCAGCTGAAGTCGAACAGGCGGGACATCAGTACTGCATCTTCCCGATCATTGCCGGTGCCGTAGTAGTCGGCGCGGCGGCAATACTCGGCAAAGCCGGCGCTCTCGTAGAGGTTGATGGCGGTCTGGTTGCCTGCCCGCACCTCGAGAAACCAGGCCTCTGCCCCGGCTTGTTTGCTGCGAGTCAGGTAGGCTTGCAGCAGTGTCCGTCCCAACCCCTTGCCCTGAAATTCGGGGTGGACACAGATATTCATCAGCGAGCTGTCTCCGGCCACCAGATCCGAGATATAGAAGCCGGCCGGGCGACCATCGACCAGCATCAAGCCGTTGAGATAGCGAGGACCGAAGCAGGATAGCAGGTTGGCCTGGCTCCAGGGCTCCTTGTGGGCGGCCTGCTCTATGGGATAGACAAGGTCGAAATCGGCTTCGAGCAGGGGACGAAACTCAGGCATGTTGACTCCGGGTGACTGGGTGGAGGATGTCGGGGTTGGCAAAGACGACTTTTGTAAAATCAGGTAAAAAGAGCGGCTTCCAAGAGGGCGTTGAAGGCATGATGCAGGATCATGCCGTACTGTTCGCCAGGTGTCGGCGTAGTTGTTGCCACAGGGCGCGCTTTTGTGCGGCACTGGGGGCCAGCGGGCAGATCAACGCATCGGGTCGTTCCGGGTTGGCCTCCGTCAGCCAGAGCAGCGGTGAGGCATCCGCCGTTTGCAGGTTGGCAGGTGGCAGCTCGCTGAGCAGTGAGACCTCGTCGGGGGTCATGCCGAGCAGCTGGCAGATATCCGCCAGCAGCGTGGTGGCAGGCAGCTGAGGCGCCAGCAACCAGAGTTTGCCGCTGGGCAGCGGAGCGCGGGTGGCCGGTGCTGTCTGGTCGGGCTGCACGGCATCTTGCGCAAGCTCGGGTACGAGATCTGCACCCAGCAATGCCGGACGACGCAGTTGCCAGCTTTGAATGCCCATGCGGGCCAACATGCTCTGACGAACGGGATCTTGCATCTGGGGCGACTCACTCTTGATCTGCGTTGGGGAAAATTGTGTTGCGCAGGGTACACTCGAACCGCTTTTGCTGCACCCTTTGCAACGCATCATCTGGCGCATGCGGGCATGGTGCCATCACGACACTGGCTATGCATGGGCGCAGCACGCTGCCGATACGGTATCGCACTGCCTTTGCGTTTTTTCCTGCCAGAGGCGGGTATTGTGCGGCAAGAGATACCAGAATAAACATCATAACAAGACAAAACCCAAGGTCGAGCAAATGGATATCACGCCTTGGGGCTAACATCATCCCAGCTTCGGAACACTCTCTATGTCGTCTTTAGCTCAAGCCCAGAACCCTGCGCGTCTTGTTCCCATCCAGGAGCGCCTGCCCCGGCTGCTGGCAGCCCTCGGTGAGGGGCTTTATGAACGGCAGGATGCCCTGCGCCTCGGTCTGCTGGCAGCCCTCAGCGGTGAGAGTGTCTTCTTGCTGGGGCCACCCGGTATCGCCAAGAGTCTGATTGCCCGTCGCCTCAAGCTGGCCTTTCACGACGCCCGCCACTTTGAATATCTGATGACCCGTTTCAGCACACCGGAGGAGGTATTTGGCCCCCTCTCCATTCAGGCGCTGAAAGAGGATGGCAAATACCTGCGCCTCACTGCCGGCTATCTGCCGGAGGCTGAGGTGGTGTTCCTCGACGAGATCTGGAAGGCGGGTCCCGCCATTCTCAACACCCTGCTCACCGCCATCAACGAACGGCAGTTCCGCAATGGTGATAGCCAGCATCCCATCCCCATGCGGCTGCTGGTGACCGCCTCCAACGAGCTGCCGGCGCCGGACAGCGGGCTGGAAGCGCTCTACGACCGGATGCTGGTGCGGATCTGGATGGACCGGGTGCAGGAGAAAGCCAACTTTCAATCCATGCTGGCCAGCGACGGTCACGCCCACCAGAATCTGCCGGAATCCCTGCAGATCCGGGGGGATGAGTACGAGCAGTGGCAGAGCCAGATTGAGCAGGTGCGCCTGCCGGATGCCTGTTTCGAACTTATCTATCAGCTGCGCCAGCAGCTAGACAGCCAGCTGGCCCATCGCTGTTATGTGTCGGATCGCCGCTGGAAGAAGGCGGTACGGCTCATCAAGGCGAGCGCCTTCTTCAATGGCCGCGATGAGGTCGCACCGGTGGATCTGCTGCTGTTCAAGGATTGTCTCTGGCATGACGAGGAGTCCCGCACCGCCCTGCTGGAGATGATGACCGAGTTCTCCCGTCTCTACGGTTATCAGCAACTGGCCTTGACCCGCCAGCTGCTTGCCCTGCGGGATCAATTCAAACAGCTCAAACAGGGCGTGGCACAACGTCTCTGCTGCAAGGCGCGCAAGCGCAAGCAGTGGTTTGGCCGACGGGCGAGGGGGATCGAGATCCCCCTCGCCAACGCCAGACCCTTTGGCAAGCAGGTGCACTTCCATCTGCTCACCCCGGCCCCGCTGGATGGCAGCGATCCCGAGCGTCTCACCAGCACCCTGGTGTTCGATCGTACCCTGCTTTCCCATTGGCATCCGACCGGTGAGGCGCTGGTGGGTTATCAATATGGCAACCCGAAAGAGGGACACTACGAGCTGGTACTTGACGATGAGCTGCGCCTGCAGGTGCTCGATATCCAGCGCAAGCAGATCCCGCTGGTATTGATGGAGCGCAACGCCATCCCTGAGGTGGTGCTGGAGCCCTGGCTGCAAGCGCTCGATGAGCTGCTTGCCCAGGTTGGCAAGGTGGTGCAGGAGCTTAAACAGCAGCGCACTCTGTTCGATCGTCATCGGCAGCACCTCTTTATTGCCCAGCGCTGGCTGCAACAGGTGGAAGACAGCTTCTTCGTGCTGAGCCGGGATCTTGAACTGCTGCGCGGCGAGCTGACACAGTGGCGCGAGCGGTTGCCAAGGCTGGACGAGTAAGGAGCGCTCATGCTTGAGATTGGCATGCTGGATCTGGGGCTCCTGATCGGTGAAGGGGAGCTGGCAGGGGAGGTGGCTCTTTTGCTTGCTGCGTCGCCCAAGATCTCCGAGTTCATCAAGCGCTCCCCGCTGCAGGGCAAGCTGCTGAAAAAGCGCCTGCAGAGCTGGGGTGAGCAGCTTGGCGAGGAGATCCGTCACAAGCCGGTGCCGGTGGCGCTGGAGCAGGAGTACCTGCTCTATCAGGCGCACCGGCAGTTGCCGATGACCGAACTGATAGGCCGTTTGCCCGCCCTGCTGGAGTCGCTGGATCACTACAGCCCCTTTGCCGGTGAGGCCCGTTCGCTGGTTCGCCAGCTGATGGCTCACCCCACCGAGGGGCTGCGCCAGCTCTTTATCGATAAGTGGCGCGCCAGTCTGGTGGGGAGCCTGCTGCAACTGCAGCAGCAGATCGCCGAGGCGGAGCGGGAGAAGCAGCGTCAGGAGATTGAAGATCAGCTGCTGGCGAGCCGCACCCTGGCCGATGCCCTCGATCCGAACCAGATCTCAGCCGGTGGTCTTTGGGATCTGGCGCAGGGGCACTGGCACAAACGCAGTCTGGTGCTGGTCAAGCAATACGCCCGTATGTTGCAGCGCGAGCCCTTGCTGGCGGAGATTGCCGCTCTGCTCGGGCGCAGCGAGCGGGATCGCCGGGCGCAGGAGCAGCCGGTGCCACCGGTTCAGGTGCTGGAGCTGGAGCCCGCCCCCAGCGACGATGTGCCGGACGACCTGGTGGGCATCCACCAGGCGAGCGACCTGATGCGGCTACTGCCAAGCGAGGCGGTGATGCTGGGGCTGCCGGAGCTGGAGCTGGAGTTCTACCGCCGCTATCTGGAGCGGCGCCTGCTCAGTTACCAGTCACGCGGCACCTTGCCGCGCCAGCGCATCATGCTGCGCACCCCGGAGCAGGGGGGGCAGCAGTTGCAGCAGCGGGGCCCCTTTATCGTCTGTGTCGATACCTCCGGCTCCATGGGGGGCTATCCCGAGGAGTGTGCCAAGGCACTCTTTCTTGCGCTGCTCAAGGTGGCGATGGATGAGAAGCGCGGTTGCTACCTGATGCTCTTCTCTACCGAGGTGGCGACCCTTGAGATCACCGCCGATACCGGACTGGACAAGGCGGAGCGCTTCCTCTCCATGAGCTTTCACGGTGGTACCGATCTGGTGCCTTGTCTGGAGAAGGCGCTGGTCAAACTCGATGATCCTGCCTTTGCCAAGGCAGATGTGCTGGTTATTTCGGACTTTATCGCTCAGAGTCTGCCCCATGCCCTGCTCGAGCAGATGAACCGCTATCGCCAGCGCCAGACCCGCTTTCACGCAGTGGCCATGTCCCGGCACGCCAAACCGGCACTGTTGCGGGTCTTTGACAACAGCTGGCTGCTCGATTGCGGTCTGCGCGGCCGGCTACTGCGGCGCTGGCAGCATCATTAGTTACCGGGAGGGAGCCAGCCCCCTCTTTCGCTCTGTATCCCCCTCCTCATTCCAACGTTATGATATTGCTGTAAAATGTGAGATGAAACCCATTCAAGTCCTCTCTCCTTGCGGTAGCCTTTACAGCCGTTGTTACAGGGTGATTTTCCGGTATCGGGTCGCCTGCTGCTCTTTCCCCATTCATCCGGAGTGTTTATGAGCCGACTTGCCTTGCTGCTGTTGCTGGCGGTATTCGGGCTGGCAGCCAGACCCTTGTCCCCCGAGCAGTTGGAAAATGAACTGGAGGAGATGGAGCAGGTCCATCAGCCTATCGAGTTGCTGCGGGAGCGCGTTGCTCGCTTGCTGCGGGATGGCAGCGACTATCCACCGTCCCAGCTGATGCGGATCAGTCGTCTGGCTTGCTGGGCCCAATCTGCCGATGACATCCAGGCGTCTCGCCGTGCGATTGCGTATGCCGACAGCCAACTGGTGCTGGCTCAACAACGGGGAGATGACGCAGCCATTGCCGAGTTGCTCATCTGTCGTGGCTGGTTCAATCAGCTGCTCGGCGAGGTGGCACAAGCCCGTCGGGATTATGATGAGGGGCTGCGGTTGGCAGGGGAGGCCGCTGTGCTCAAGCTGGAGGCGCTGGCGCTGTCCCACCGGGGAGCCATGTTGTCGTTTCAGGGGGCGTCAGGGCAGGGGCTGGTGGATCTCACTAGGGCGCACGACATCTACGAACGGTTGGGATTGACCACCTGGTATAACCGGGCGCAGCTCGAGATTGCCGCCGCGTTTCGCCGCATGGGTCTCTATGCCGAGGCTCTCACTACCCTGAACCGGTTGCATGAACACTTTGCCCACAACCATGACGGGTTCGGTTTGGCCAGGATGAGAGAGCAGCTGGCTCTGGTCTATCTGGAGACGGGGCGCTATCAGGAAGCGCAGCAGGAGCTCGAACGTAGTCTCGCCTTTTTGCAACAACCCGAGTACCGGATTGAACATGCGGATCGTCAAGTGATGCTGGCGGAGGCTCTGCTCGGTCTGGCGCGCCTGGAGCAGGCCGGACGCTTGCTGGCGCAGGCAGCAGGCGTGCTCACCCCTGAAGTTGATCCTATCCTCCACGCCCATCTCGAGCTGGTAATGGCCAAACTGCAGGTGAAAATGCGGGATCCGGCCCCGGCCTTGAGCGCACTGGCGAAGATTGAACCGATCCTGAAGGCTGAGGGGCACACTCGTTACCTGATGGATCTCTACGCAGTGCGCAGCGAAGCATTCGAGCTGCAAGGGGACTATCCGGCTGCGCTGGCGGCCTTGCGGGATCATTTGGTGCAAGAGCAGCGCCTCGACCAGATGCAGCGAGAGCAGAGTACAGCCTGGGTGCGCGGCCAGTTTGAACTGACCCGCCAGGCGGAAGAGAACAAGCGGTTGCGGGTCGAGCAGCAGTTGCAGCGGCAGGAGCTGGCGCAGATCAAGGAGCGTCGCTTCTGGTTGCTGGTGGTGATGGTGCTCTGCGGTGGAGTGGCTCTGCTGACGATGAGGTGGTTGCTGGAGCGCAATCGTCGGATGCATCGGTTGGCCTTTACCGATGAGCTGACCGGTATCGATAACCGGCGTCGGGTGCTGGTGGATGGGCGCGAGCACTTTGAGCTGGCCCGCAGGCAGCAAATGCCCTTTTCTCTGCTGCTTTTTGATATCGATCACTTCAAGCGGATCAACGATTCGCTGGGTCATCATCAGGGAGATCGGGTACTGCAGTGGGTATCCAGAATGGTGGCAAGAGAGTTGCGGCAGCAGGATCTACTGGGCCGTACCGGTGGAGAGGAGTTTTTAGCACTGCTGCCGGAGACGGGGCTGGAGGAGGCGTCCCGTTTGGCTGAGCGGATCCGCGCCAGGGTCGGCCAACGGGCGTTGCCCGGTTTGTCCCATCCGGTGACCATCAGCATCGGGTGTGCCTGCCAGCGCGATGATGATCAGGATCTGGCCGCGTTGATCCGGCGTGCGGATGAGGCTCTCTACCGGGCAAAGGGGGCCGGGCGCAACCGGGTGGAAACAGACGACTGACGGACTGGGTATTTTTCACTCGCGCGGGTATAATGTCGCGCAATTTTGCTTTGACTCAGGCGATAAGACCCATGTAACGCAACCCTCCTCCCTCTCTCCACCAGGTTGGCAACACGCCAGCTGGCGTGGCTTTCGTTGCGTATACATGTGCCGTGAGCGGCATTCCGGATTTATTCCCACGGTGGCTGATGCCACCGCTCAATAGAAGAACGTTGAATTATGTCAGCTGAATTTCTGAGTGAAGTCTCCAAGAGACGCACTTTTGCGATCATTTCGCACCCGGATGCGGGTAAAACCACCATCACTGAAAAAGTCCTGCTGTTCGGACAGGCCATTCAGCGCGCCGGTACCGTCAAGGGCCGTGGCTCGGGCCAGCACGCCAAATCCGACTGGATGGAGATGGAGAAGCAGCGTGGTATCTCCATCACCACCTCGGTGATGCAGTTCCCCTATGCCGATTGTCTGGTCAACCTGCTCGATACCCCGGGTCACGAGGACTTCTCTGAAGATACCTACCGTACCCTGACCGCGGTCGACTGCTGCCTGATGGTCATCGATGCCGCCAAGGGTGTTGAAGACCGGACCCGCAAGCTGATGGAAGTGACCCGTCTGCGTGATACCCCTATCCTCACCTTCATGAACAAGCTGGACCGCGAAGTGCGCGATCCGATGGAAGTGATGGACGAGGTGGAGCGCGAGCTGAAGATCATGTGCGCCCCGATCACCTGGCCAATCGGCTGTGGCAAATCCTTCAAGGGTGTCTATCACCTCTACAAGGATGAGACCTATCTCTACCAGAGCGGTCAGGGCCACACCATTCAGGAGAAGCGTGTAGTCAAGGGGCTGAACAACCCGGATCTGGATGCCGCCGTCGGCGAAGATCTGGCCCGGCAACTGCGTGACGAGCTGGAGCTGGTGCAGGGCGCCTCTCCCGAGTTCGATCACGATGCCTTTATCGCTGGCGAGATGACCCCGGTCTTCTTCGGTACCGCACTGGGTAACTTCGGTGTTGACCACATGCTGGATGGCCTGACTGACTGGGCGCCGTCTCCTATGCCGCGCAAGGCCGAGAGCCGCGAAGTGGTGGCGACCGAGGAGAAGTTCTCCGGTTTCGTATTCAAGATCCAGGCAAACATGGATCCGAAGCACCGTGACCGTATCGCTTTTATGCGTATCGTGTCAGGTACTTACAGCAAGGGCATGAAGATGCGCCACGTGCGTATCGGCAAGGATGTGAACATCTCCGATGCCGTGACCTTTATGGCCGGTGACCGTGAGCAGGCGGAAGACGCCTTCGCCGGTGACATCATCGGTCTGCACAACCACGGTACCATCCAGATCGGCGACACCTTCACCCAGGGTGAGGATCTCAAGTTCACCGGTATCCCGAACTTTGCACCGGAACTGTTCCGCCGCATCCGCCTGCGCGATCCGCTCAAGCAGAAGCAGCTGCTCAAGGGGCTGGTCCAGCTCTCCGAAGAGGGTGCGGTACAGGTGTTCCGTCCGCTGATCAGCAACGATCTCATCGTCGGTGCGGTCGGTGTGCTGCAGTTTGACGTGGTGGTTTCTCGTCTGAAGAGCGAGTACAACGTCGAGGCCATCTACGAGGCGGTCAACGTCTCCACCGCCCGCTGGGTGGAAGGGACCGACGTCAAGAAGTTCGAAGAGTTCAAGCGCAAGAACGAGGTCAACCTGGCCCTCGATGGCGGTGACAACCTCACCTATATCGCGCCGACCATGGTCAACCTGCGCCTGGCACAGGAGCGTCACCCCGACGTGGAGTTCCGCCAGACTCGCGAGCACTGATACTGCTTACCAAATCCCGCCAGATGGCGGGATTTTTTTATGCATCAAGGAGAGGTGATGGTTGAATCGATGAATCCTGCCTGCTCGGCTCTGGCTGAGAGTTATCTGTTATCCCTGCCGGTGGCAGCACGGGCTCGTCATGTCTCAGCGGACTACTTCTGTGCTGATGCACACAATGCCAACCTCTGTGCCGCGCTGGTAGCAGCAGGCCGCAAGCGAGCAACCTGTAGCCTCGCTTACTGGTATCTGGAGAAGGGCGAGCGGATGCCGGAACAGGGGGACCTACTGGTGGTAACCGACTGGAGTGGTCTGCCCAAGGCTCTGGTTGAACTGGTGTCAGTCACCTTGTGTCCATTCGATGAGATTGATGCTGCGTTTGCCGCCGAGGAGGGGGAGGGAGATGGCTCTTTGGCTTGGTGGCACGAGGCGCACAAGGCTTTCTTCGAACGCGAGATGAAGGCGGAAGGGAGAGAATTTGATGAGCACGCCACGCTGGTGCTGGAGCGATTCCGGGTAGTGGCGCTGCCGCAGTAAACGAAGCGGCAAGCAGGGGAGACTCCTGCTTGCCGCTATCACTTTAGAGCGCTAGGTCTAACACCATGCAGATCTCACAATCCCCGTGGCCGGTGCAGCCAAGGGGGCCGGGCAGGTGTTCAAAGCCCAGTGATTCATAGAGGCTGGTGGCTTCGCGCAGTACCTCAGTGGTCTCCAGATAGCAGCGGCGATAGCCCAAACCACGAGCGGCATCCAGTGCCTGCAACACCAGCCGCTTGCCAAGGCCCAGTCCGCGCAGGGCGGGCATAAAGTACATCTTCTGCAGCTCGCAGACTCCCTCTTCTCCCGCCAATGGCGCGATACCACCACCGCCGAGGATGGAACCGTCCGGCCCTTCGATAACCCAGTAGCGGCTCTTCTCCCCCTGATAGCTCTGGGAGAGGGTGTCGAGATTGGGATCCGAGACCCCATACCCTTTGTCGGCGGTGAGGCCATATTCGGCCGAGACGGCGCGGATCACCAAGGCGATCTGGGCATTGTCCGCCGCCGTGATGGGGCGGATCTGGTAACCCCGCTGGCGACGGGCGCGGGAGAGGGCGCTGCGATAGAGACGTAACCCTTGCCACAACTGCTCCCGCTCGGGCAAGCTCAACTGCGCCAGCATCTCTTCCATCGCCCCGTCCATCTCCCGGTGCAACTCCAGCAGCATCCCCTGACCGTTGACGGTGAGGCGGGCCTCCTTGCTGCGGCCGTCGGAGGGGTGCGGGTGCCAGCTGATAAGCTCCCGCTCGGCGAGGCGTGCCAGCGGACGGCTGGCGTTGGATTTGTCGATGTGCAGCTTTTCTGCCAGCTGCTGATTGGTGGCCGGGGCGTTTTCCAGCTCGATCAGCAGGTGAGCCTCGATGGGGGTGAGTGCCAGATTGCCGCACTGCTGGGAGAGCATGCCGAGTTCGCGAACCAGATCGCGCGACAGGGCGCGCAGGGGACGGGGATCCATATCGTGGTTTCCTTTTTAGTTGTGCATGACAACTAAAATAGCGTAAAAGTTGTAATTCGCAACCTTTTGCTGTGATGGCTTGCAGAATATAGGGTAAGCGGCAGCACCGTTGGCGGGGCTGCCGTAGGCAGGGGGGGGCGTCAGGCGGCGGCTCTGATAGCCAGCTCCGGGCGGCGGGAGAAGCAGCGGGAGAGCAGCAACATGGTGGCGACGCCTATGGTGCCCAGCACCAGCCAGGGGAGGGCCGGTTGTCCCTGTTGCAGCGAGAAGTCATAGAGGGAGCCACCGCCCACATAGCCGGTCATGCCCCCCAGCGCCAGTCCGAGGCGGCTGAAGCCCATGTAGCTGCCGCGGGCTGTGGGGTTGGCCAGCCGGGTCATCAGGGTCTCCCGGGCCGGTTCACAGATGATAATCCCCAGATAGAAGCAGGCCAGCAGCACGAAGATGCCGGAGAGGGTGCTGACAAAGGCGACCAGCCCGATCCCCACCGTCATCAGCAGGATACCCGCCATCAGCCGGCTCTCCAGCCGATAGCGCCGCTCGCTAAAACGGGCGATAGGGTAGAGCAGCGCCAGCGACAGCGCCGTTTCCAGGCTGTACATCCAGCCCACCGCCGTGGTGGTGCCGGAGAGCTGCTTGACCAGAATGGGGAAAATAAGCATCACCTGTACCCACAGCATGTAGTAGCCGCTCAGGATCAGCACCAGTCGGCAGAAGGCGCGATCCGCCAGCACCTGCCCCAACCCTTCCCGCATCGGAGTCGGTTTGACCGAGAGGCGGTAGGCGGGCAGCAGGGTCCAGTTGCAGAGAGCCGCCAGGGTGAAGAGCCCGGCACCCAGCAGGCAGACATAGGTGAAGTCAAAGCGCAGCAGCCAGCTGCCTAGCAGGGCACCGGTGACGGCTCCCGCGCTCTCCAGCATCATCAGCAGGGAGATAAAGCGGCCCCGCTCATGGGGACGGGTAAATTTGATCACCAGTGCGGCCCGTGGCGGATCGAACAGGCAACCGCCCAGTCCGGAGAGGAAGCAGGAGAAGATCAGCATGGCGCCGCTGTCGGCCCAGGCCAGGGTGGCAAAGCCGACGGCGCGCAGCAACATGCCGGTGACGATGAGCGGGCGGGCGCCGAAGCGGTCGGCGAGGGAGCCGCCGAAGATCCCCAGTCCCTGCTGGGTCAGCTGGCGCAGGCCGAGGGCCAGCCCCACCAGACCGGCGGCCCAGCCGAGTTGATCGACGAAGCGCAGGCTGATCATCGGCATCACCACAAAGAAACCCAGGATCACCAGTGTGGTATCCAGCGCCAGAAACCAGCGTCCCCAAAACCTCGCCCTATCGACCATAACGCCCTCTCATTCACAGATACCTTCATTCTGGAGAGGGTTTAGATATAGTGGTAGACGACAACTACCTATATTTCATATCAGGATTATTTATGTCTATGGATCTGGACGATCTGCAACTGCTGCTGGATGTGGCCGAGCTGGGCAGCTTCAGTCAGGCGGCGGCCATTCGTGGCTGGTCACAGCCGCTGGTGAGCCAGCGGATTGCCCAGCTGGAGGAGAGCCTCGGGGCACCGCTGTTTCAGCGTCATCGGCGCGGGGTGACGCCGACCCGTGCCTGCGAGGAGTTTCTCCCTGCCGCCCGCTCGGCGCTGGCCACTCTGAGTGAAGGACGGTTGGCACTGCAGGGGGCACCTGCACTGCCCTGTATCCGTCTCTCCAGCCTCCCTTCGCTCACCTCGGTGGTGTTTGGCTCGCTGTTGATGGAGCTGGTGGATGAGCCGTTCGAGATCCGCTGCACCACGGATCACTCCGGCGAGATCATGCAGTCGCTGCTGACCGGGGAGGCCGATATCGGCTTTGTACTCAAGCGTCCGCCGGTTGCGGGCCTGCAGATGGAGCTGCTCTGCTGCTCCCCCATTATCGCTATCGCCTCGCCATTGCATCCGCTGGCCGGTTGTCACGGCCTCACCCTGGAGGATATTGCCGACCAGCGGCTGGCGCCTCAGGTATGGGGGCCGGGGTGTGACGTCTTTATCCAGCAGTTGCGGCGGCTGCGACGGGCGGCCAGCCCCCTGCATGCGGTGCAGCCCGCCAGCGCGGCGCGGGATCTGGCGCTGGAACACGGGTTTATCACCCTGATGCCGGAGCTGGCCATCAAGCGGGATCTGGAGGTGGGGCGGCTGGTCAGGCTCGATGTGCGCAATCTGCCGCAGGAACATTGGGATGTGATGATGGCGTGGCGCGGTGGCAAGCGGCCCAACCCGGCCCGGGAAACCGTGTTGGCCACCGCCCGCACGCTGGCGAAACGGTGGCGCAATGAGTAGAACGATGCGGGACAAGGCCCGCATCGGGTGGATCAGTAGCTGGCCTTGAGGGTCACGCCACTGAACGCGGAAAACCCTGACAGCTGCACATGCCAGGTGCCCGCCTTGGGATTGGTGAACGAGCAGCTTTCGTTATTGCCCCCCTTGTAGGGACGGCAGTCGTAACTGCTGCTGGTGGGGGCGCTGCCAAAGCGGACGTAGAGGTCGGCATCACCGGTGCCGCCACTGCTGCTGATCTGCAGCGATCTGGTGCCCGCCGGTACGTTCAGGGTGTAGTTGAGCTTGCCACCCTTGCTGGCGGCGAGGTTGCTCACCGGCACGCCGTTTTGCAGCACGTTGTCACTCGGTGGCGGTGTGGTTCCGCAGCTGGCATCGACCCCGACGGTCTGGAAGGCCCGTGCTACATCCGCCTGACTGTAACCCAGATCGGCGGTCGCCCGGCTGACGCCGCAGGCCCCTTGCTGGTAGTTGGTGTTGGCGCCCCAGTAGAGGCGGTTGGCCAGCAAGAACACTTCAAATGCCTTGCGGGTGTTCCAGCCGCTGCTGGTGGCGAGCAGGTAGAAAGCGCGGTTATAGACCCCTGAGCTGTGGTGTACATCCATCCCCTCCCGATAATCCGCCGCATGGCCGATGGATCTGCCATCCCGGGTCGGATCCTCGAAGTAGCGCAGGGAGCCGTTTCCCTTGAATATCTGCGCGCCGACCAGCCAGTCGTTGCTCCCCTTCATGTAGAACTCGGCCGCTTCCCCCGCCATATCGGAGAAGGCCTCGTTGATGCCGCCGGATTGTCCTGAATAGATCAGCCCGGAGTTCTGCTCGGTAAAGCCGTGGCTCACCTCGTGGGCCGCCACATCGAGGCTCACCAGCGGGTGGAAGGTGGTGGCGCCGTCACCGAAGGTCATCTGGCTGCCATCCCAGAAGGCGTTCTCGTAATTCTTGCTGTAGTGAACCCGCATCTTCAGTTTGAAGGTGAGGGGCGCCGTGTTGTACCAGTTGCGGTACATGTCGAACACCACGTTGCCGAAGTAGTGGGCGTCGTTGAGGGGTGAGTAAGCGCCGTTGATCTCCTTGACCCGGTTCTCCGGGCAGGTGAACTGGTGGATGGCACCGCCAGAGGTGGCGTGGTTGAGGTTGATGGTATCGACGTTGGGGCTGGTCATCCGGCAGTTGTCATCGACGATGAGCGGGCCAAAGTCGGTACCGTAGACGTATTTGCCGGTCTTGATGTTGCCCCCCGGGCCGGTGGCGTCCTTGTGGTTGATCCCCTCCCAGCGTTTGAGCTCCTCACCGCTCTGGGCATCAAGAATGACGAAGGGGCGGCTTGGCTTGTCACCTTCAGCGATGAAGGAGACCTGATAAACCAGCCGGGCCAGCCCGTTTTCATCCTGCATCACGTAGAGTTTGACCTGCTCGTTGCTCCCCTTGCTGCCCGCCTTGGCCTTGCTGGCGGCATCCTGTGGCGAGAGGGTGGCGACCGGGCTTGCCACATCCTGATCGATCTGGCGCAGCATGCGCCCGCTGGCCTGTTGCAGCTGGCCGTTCAGGCTCTTGTCAGCCACCACCACCTGACCCATTACCGGGATGCCGTTCCAGACCTGCTCGTAGCGGATCCGCTGCTGGCCGTTGGGCAGCTTGACCACCCGCACCTGACGAAACTCGCCATCTTCCAGCTGCAAGGTACCACTCGCGGCACTGAGGCCTGTCATGGCCCGGATGCCGTTTGCCGTTACGTTGATCTCTACCTCTTGCGCCGCCAGTGCGGCGCTTCCCCAGCAGGCCAGCGCAACGGCCAGATAAATTTTATTCATCTCTTCTTTCCTTAAATCGATGAGGTTGATAAACCGACCGAAGGTCGGGCGTTTTGAAGCTAGTGCCGGTGGGGGAAAGTGCCCCCTGTCAAAAGTGACAGCGCAGCACAAAGGGGTAGCAGGATCTGCCAAAGTGCCGTTTGGGGGCATTTATCGGCGTCATGTGGAGAGCATTATCCGGTTTCAGACACCCACCCTCCTCTTTTGAGGGAGGAGAGATCGTGCGCAGTCACCCTCTGCGAAGCCTGCCGGAGGGGGCCGTAAAAGTGGCTGGCGCGGCCAGTGGCGATTGGCTACATTGGGTGCTGGTTCGCGATTTGATCACTGATTTGAAAGGAGAATCCCATGTTTTCATGGCAGTTGGACGACGAGCTTGCGCTGCTCTTCTTGCAGCCCGATATGGCGAGCGAACTGTTTGCCCTCTGCAATGACAACCGGGAGTACCTCTCCCAGTGGCTACCCTGGCCGCCACTGCTCCAGCGCCCCGTCGACAGCGCCCTCTTCATTCGCAGTGCCATCGAGAAGTTCGCCCGGGGTGAGGGGCTCACCACTGCCATCGAGTATCAGGGGGAGGTGGTGGGGGTCATAGGTTACAACAGCATCGATCATGATCTTGGCAAGGTGGTCATCGGTTACTGGCTGGCGGAGCGCTGGCAGGGTAACGGCATCATCACCCGGGCCTGTCAGGCCCTGATCCACCACGCCTTCGAGGAGATGGGGATGGAGAAGGTGGAGATCAGCGCCGCCACCGATAACGAGCCCAGCAGGGCTGTTTGTGAACGGCTCGGGATGCAGCTGGAGGGGGTGACCCGGCGCGCAGAGCGGCTGGGCAACCGGATTGTGGACCATGCCCACTACAGCCTGCTGCGCGACGAGTGGCTAAGACAGAGGGAGTCCTGATGGCGCTGCCACATATCAAGACGGCCCGCACCCACCTGACCATACTGTCGCCGGATCAGGCCCCCATGATGCTCGACTTCTACCGGCGCAACCGTGCCCATCTCACCCCCTGGGAGCCGCTGCGGGACGAGCACTTTTACACCCTCTCTTACTGGCATGCCCGGCTGCAGGACAGCTACAGCCAGTTCTTCAACGGCACCGGCGTCAATCTGGTGGCCCTCGATCCGGCTGGCGAGCGGGTGATCGCCACCTGCAACTTCAGCAATATCCTGATGGGGGTCTTCAAGGCGTGTCATCTGGGCTATGCCATCGACCAGCAGCATCAGGGGCAGGGGGTGATGGGAGAGGTGCTGTCAGCCGCCATCGACTACCTGTTTCGGGAGCACGATCTGCATCGCATCATGGCTTGCTATATGCCTGCCAATCAGCGCAGCGGCGCCCTGCTGGAGCGGCTCGGCTTCGAGCGGGAGGGATTCGCGCGGGCGTATCTGATGATCAATGGTCGCTGGGAGGATCACATCCTCACCTCGCTGATTAATCCGGCGACCTGATTGTCAGATAAAAAAACGGGCCCATGGGGCCCGTCTTTCAATGAGGTGCAGGCTTAGTTGGCCTTGGCATCGCTCACTGCAGCTTCAACCTTGGTAGCTGCTTCGGTAGCAGCTTTTTCTACGGTTGCAGTCGCTTCGGAGGTGGCCTTCTCTACGGTAGAGGTGGCTTCGCTAGCGGCTTTTTCTACAGTGGCAGCAACTTCGGCGGCCGGAGCAGCAGCAGGAGCGGCAGCTTTTTCTTCTTTCTGACCGCAAGCAGTCAACATCAGACCCAGGATACCGGCTACCAGTACTTTGTTCATGTGCATTCCCTCAAATAAATATGGAGAGATGGTCTGTGCAACCATCACAGCGCCCACCGTTGCCCGGTATTGAAACAAGAAGCCGGGAGGCAGCAGGCGGGCGCAATATAGCCCCATTAGTTACCGATGAAAACGGATATCACAATGACATTTTTTCGTGCCGTGGATAAAAAGCTCCACTGCAACGACTGATATCAATACAAGATGCCGTCAAATGGTGCTAATTGCACAATAAAACACCACTTTGCTGCCATCTTATGGCGGTTTAACAAGGTCAAGGTTGATCAATAGCGGCCGAAGACCCGCACCTTAGTCAGACAGCTTCTGACAGGGCAGCCGTTTTCCCTCAAGGTGGCTCTGACGGGCCAGATCCAGCAGCGCCATCACCGCCAGCGCTTCACTTGCTGGCACCGGGTTGCTTCCCTCACCCTTGATGGCGGCGCAGACACCGCGATAGTAGGCGCCATAATCTCCCGGCTCACCCACCACGCTCTGCTGCTGTAACTGACCATCGACAATGCGGCTGAGCTGACCGGGTTCGCTATCCATGCCCCAATCCGCCGCCGGTGGCCGCAAGCCCTGCTTGAGCTGATCTTCCTGCACATCCATACCGAATTTGACGAACGAGCCCTGACTGCCGTGAATGACAAAGCGGGGCATGGTGGCCGATACCAGACAGCTGCCATGCAGAATAACCCGCAGAGCACCGTAACCCAGCACCACATGGAAGTAGTCGTCCGCCAGTGCGCCGGGGCGCTGCCCGGCAAGGTCTGCCTGTAGCCAGTCCGGTTGGCCGAAGAGCTGCAGCGCCTGATCCAGCACATGGGGGCCGAGATCGAACCAGAGTCCGGAACCCGGGCCACCCGCTTCGCGCCAGCGCTGGCGCACTTCGGGGCGATAGCGATCGAAGTGCGACTCGAACTGGGCGATCTGCCCCAGTGTCCCCTCGGCAATCAAACGGCGCACGGTGAGAAAATCCCCGTCCCAGCGCCGGTTGTGGAAGATGCTGAGCAGTCGCTGCTGCTTTTCGGCCAGTTCGACCAGCGCTTGCGCTTCGGCCAGATCCAGTGCAAAGGGCTTGTCGATCACCACATGTTTACCTGCCAGCAGCGCCTGGCGGGCGAGGGGGGCATGGGTGTCGTTGGGGGTGGCAATCACCACCAGATCGACGGTCTCATCGCTTAGTACATCCTCCAGTGAACCGACCCGGCAGCCGGGCAGATCGGCCTGCACCTTGGCGGCATCGCGGCTCACCACCCAACTCAGGGACAAGCCCGGCGTGGTAGAGAGGAAGGGGGCGTGGAAGGTCTTGCCTGCAAAGCCATAGCCCACCAGGGCTGCGTTGAGAGTGTGGCTCATCGGGGGTTCTCCGCTGACATCGAGTGAGTGGGGTTGCCATCGCAGGCTCTCTGCCGGATGGCCATATGCTGTAAAGGCGATACAAACGAGAAGGGGGCCGATGGCCCCCCGAATGTGCCCATCAGAGCACAGGATTTATTGCAAACACAAGCGGCGACCGCGCCGGGTCATCAGCATCACCAGAGGCGGCAGCAGCAGCCACATATGCAGCGCCAGCTGGCTGAGCGGGTCGTGCATCAGGGCGCCGGTCAGGCCAACCAAAGCGCCGGAGCCGCTCATCTGGAACAGGCCGAGCAGGGCCGCTGCGGTACCGGCGCAGTGGCCGAACGGTGCCAGCGCCATGCCGGCGGCCGAGCCCAGAATCATGGCAAAGCCGATGCTGGAGAGGAATACCGGCCCCATCATCGCCAGCGGATGCTCGATGTGCATGGCCAAAGTCAGGGTGATGGCCGAAAGCATCAACACCAGCAGGCCGATGCGAAGGGTGCGTCTTGGCCCCACCTTGGCGATAAAGCGCGGCGCCATAAAGCAGGCCAGGATGTTGAGCGCGGCGTTGGCGGTAAACCAGTAGCTAAAGCCGCTCATATCGAGCCCCAGTTTCACCATCAGCTGCACCGGTGCAGCGGTGACATAAGCGAGGATCACCGCCATCGCCAGCATGCACAGCGCCGCATTGAACAGGAAGCTGGGGGAGCGCAGTACCGGGCTGTAGCGCGACCAGCTGATGAGGGCCCCTTCGCTGCGGGTCTCCTCCGGGCGGGTCTCCGGCATCCGCCACATCAGCCAGCTGCCGACGATGAGCGCATAACCGGCCATAAACCAGAAGTTGGCAGACCAGCCCGCCTTGGCGGTGAGCCAGCCACCGAGCAGGGGGGCCAGCGCAGGAATAAAGCAGATGGCGCCATTGAGGTAGGAGATCATCTGACCGCTCTTTTTCGGGCCGTAGCTGTCACGTACCACCGAGAAGGCGGCGACCGAGGTAGCGCAGGCGCCGAAGCCCTGCAGCACTCGCGCCAGCATCAATTCGCCGAGGCTGGCGGCAAAACCGGCCCCCAGCGCGCTCAGGCCATAGAGCAGCACGCCGCCCAGGGCGATGGGCTTGCGACCGTAGCGATCGGCCAGCGGGCCAACAAGCAGTTGCCCCAGCCCCATGCTGAACAGGAACCAGGTGATGGTGCCCTGCATCAGTGTCACTTCGGCGCCCAGCTGCTCGGCCATCTGCGGAATGGCGGGCAGGTAGATGTCGATAGCCAGCGGACTGAACAGCACCAGTAGTACGAGCAAAAGTATCAATGGCATCTGTCACCTCTTTAGTCAGCCAGGTTAATGAATTGGGGCGCGAGTCTACTGACTCACAGTAATGAATAGAAATGGTATTTAATCACTTTGGTTATTCCATTATGGAAACATGTATTAAAAAGCTGGTTATTCGATGGCGGCAAATCCCCCGCAACCCCATCACAGCGGGTGTAATTGACGCTTTTACTAAACGCTTGCGCCGCATAGAATGCGCAGATTATTTTTGCGGAGGTGCTCGATGAACAAGCTTGTCCTGGCAACAGGTAACCAGAAAAAGGTGAAGGAATTGGCCGCCATGCTGGCCGATATGAAGATCCAGGTGATCCCACAGAGCGAGTTTGCGGTCTCCGATGCCGATGAGACCGGCACCACCTTCGTCGAGAATGCCATCATCAAGGCCCGCCACGCCGCCCGTATTACCGGTCTGCCCGCCGTGGCCGATGACTCCGGTCTGGAAGTCGATCTGCTGCAAGGGCGCCCCGGCGTCTACTCCGCCCGCTTTGCCGGTGTGGGTGCCGGCGACAAGGCCAACATCGAGAAGCTGCTCGGCGAGCTGCAAGGTGCCCCCGAGTACCTGAAGAGCGCCCGCTTCTGGTGTGTGCTGGTCTATATGCGCCACGCTGACGATCCCACTCCCATCATCTGTCAGGCGAGCTGGGAAGGGATGATCATCGACGAGCCGCGCGGTCAGCACGGTTTCGGCTATGACCCGGTCTTCTTCGTGCCGGATCACGACTGCACCGCCGCCCAGATGCCAGCCGAGCTGAAAAACCAGCTGAGCCATCGCGGTCAGGCGCTGGCCAAGCTCAAAGCAGCGCTGGCTGCGGCGCACTGAGTCACTTCGCCACCTTGTCGGTTACACACGGTCAATTACACATAGTCATCTACAATGGGGGCCTTGAGCCCCCGTTTTATTGGAAGCCCCATGCTGCAACTGCCGCCGCTCTCTCTCTATATTCATGTGCCCTGGTGCGTCCAGAAGTGCCCTTACTGTGACTTCAACTCCCATGCCCAGAAGGGGGAGTTGCCTCACCTCGAATATGTCGCCGCTCTGCTGGAGGATCTGGATCAGGATCTGAAGTGGGCGCAGGGGCGGCCGCTCTCCTCGATCTTTATCGGCGGCGGCACCCCCAGCCTGCTGACGGTGGAGGCGATGCAAGCCTTGCTGGACGGGGTACGGGCCCGCATACCGCTCACCGCAGATTGCGAGATCACCATGGAGGCCAACCCGGGCACGGTGGAGGCGGACAAGTTTGCCGGTTTCCAGCGCGCCGGTATTAACCGCATCTCCATCGGCGTGCAGAGCTTCCAGCAGGAGAAGCTGACCCGCCTCGGCCGCATTCACGGCCCGGAAGAGGCCCGCAAGGCCGCCGCACTGGCCCATGCCATCAAGTTGCCTACCTTCAATCTGGATCTGATGCATGGTCTGCCGGATCAGAGTCTGGATGACGCCCTTTATGACCTGCAGCAGGCTATCGACTGCGCCCCGCCGCACCTCTCCTGGTATCAGCTCACCATAGAGCCGAACACGGCATTTGCCTCCAAACCGCCCAAACTGCCGGAAGATGACACCCTGTGGGATATCTATGAGCAGGGCCACGCCATGCTCACCGCCAGCGGTTATCGCCAGTACGAAATCTCGGCTTACGCCAAAGAGGGCTATCAGTGCCATCACAACCTCAACTACTGGCGCTTTGGTGACTATCTGGGGATTGGCTGTGGCGCCCACGGCAAGGTGACCGATCTCGCGAACCAACAGATCCTGCGCACCGCCAAGGTGAAGCATCCGAAAGGGTATCTGGACAAGAGTCGCCCCTATCTGGACGAGCAGTGGCAGGTGACGGCAGACGATCTGCCGCTCGAATACTTTATGAACCGCTTCCGCCTGTTTGAACCGGCCCCCAAGGCGGAGTTCGAGGCCTATACCGGCTTGCCGCTGGAAAGGGTAGAGACGGTGCTCGCCATCGCCCAGAGCAAGGAGCTGATCGAGGATTTGGGGGATAGCTGGCAGCTCACTTCTCTCGGCCATCGCTATCTGAACGTATTGCTCGAACTCTTTATGGATGAGTGAGCGGCCTGTTGAGGCTGTGAGTTGGCGTTGCCAAATCGCTTCTTCTGTCAAAACGATCAGGGCGCCAATGGCGCCCTGATCGTTTATGGTCGGTAGAAACCCGCTCAGCAGCAGACGCTGATCATCTGTTGTTGGCCGGGCTCCCACCGCTTGCCAAATTTGGCCTTGCGCTGGTAACTCCCCTTGCCCTTCTTGTTGCGCTCGACCCGGCTGCGAAACAGGGGATCGGAGAGCAGGGCATGCAGATGGTTATCCTTTATCTCGCCGCGCTGATGGGCATAGCTGCCCCCTTGCGCATTTTCCTCACGGGGGAGGGCGGGTTGGTCGACCCGGATCTTGGCCATGATGGCTCCTCTTCTTTTCTCTTGGTGTGTTGATGCTTGTGTCTGGATGGCGGTTTTCGCTGCGGGCGCCTGTTCAGGCTAACGCCCGGCAACCGGATGCACTGGCACCGGTTAAAAACGCGGCGATTTTGTCACCAAATTGCCGCCGGAGCAATGCGTCGGGCGCGCCGAGTCAGTCACTCTGAGCCAGGCACGCTCAGTCAGGCATACCATGTCAGCCGTGAACCGGGTCATGCTGGTCGTGGCTGTGGTGCTCGTGATGGGCCGGGGCTCCAGATTCCAGCGTCTCGAGGATGGCGCAGTGCTCGGCCGAGCGCGGCCCGCCGCAGCAGATATTGGAGAGCTCGCGCAGATTATCGCGAAAGCGGGTCAGTTCGATGATCTTCTGCTCCACCTGGGCCAGCTTGGTGTCGGCCACTGCTTTCACCTCCTGACAGGTGACTTTGGCCTTGTTGGTATCGAGGTCGAGCAGCTCGCCAATATCGGCCAGCGAGAATCCGACCGACTTGGCGCGGATAATAAACTCCAGCCGCCGCTTGTCCTGTTCGCTGTAGAGACGGTAGCCGGATTCGTTGCGGATCCCCGGTGAGATAAGCCCGTTCTTCTCGTAAAAACGCAGGGTATCTGCCTTGACCCCGCACGCCTTGGCCAGTTCACCGATCCGATACATGCTCTCTCTCCCCTTGAATATATGCCGCTACAAAAACCGGAATCCACTATCACCCCTTTGCTCATGGATTGCCAGCCAAGGGCATAAAAGGGGCAGATAAACATCTCCTGGCGACCCTTTTTCCCATAAAACACTGAAAGTGCAAACGTTTCGAGAAAATCAAGTAGAAAACGTTTAACGCCGCGCCAAATAAGGCTTTGCTGTTTCAAAAAATCCACCACAGGTCACATTTTTTGTGTAGAATACGCGCCCATAACAGAGCGCCGCACCAAGCGGGCATTTCCTAAAACGCTTTTGCCGGATGTCGGGGCGAGAGTGGTTTGCGAAATCCCCCACTTCCATTTATTTGGGGACTCTCTGTGTTGAGCCTCGCCTCCCATGGAACGGTCCCCGTTATGTTGAGGACGATAGTGTGATGGAACAAGCTCGACCCATTCGCCGTGCACTGCTGAGTGTGTCTGACAAAACTGGCATTCTGGAATTTGCCAAGGCACTCAACGAGCGTGGTGTTGCCCTGCTCTCCACGGGCGGTACCGCCAAGCTGCTTGGCGAGGCGGGTCTGCCGGTGACCGAGGTCTCCGACTACACGGGTTTCCCTGAAATGATGGATGGCCGGGTCAAGACCCTGCATCCCAAGGTTCATGGCGGCATCCTCGGCCGTCGGGATCAGGATGACGCCATCATGGCCCAGCACGCTATCTCCCCCATCGACATGGTTGTCGTCAACCTTTACCCCTTCGCCGCGACAGTGGCCAAAGCGGGCTGCACCCTGGCCGATGCGGTCGAGAACATCGACATCGGCGGCCCGACCATGGTGCGCTCTGCCGCCAAAAACCATAAAGATGTCGCTATCGTCGTCAAAGCTGCCGACTATGATCGGGTTATTCGCGAAATGGATGCCAACGGCAACAGCCTGAAACTGGCGACCCGTTTCGATCTGGCCATCGCAGCCTTCGAGCACACCGCCGCCTACGACGGCATGATCGCCAACTACTTCGGCACCATGGTTCCTTCCTACGGTGACAACAAGGAGGGTGACGAGGAGTCCCGCTTCCCGCGTACCTTCAACAGCCAGTTCATCAAGAAGCAGGACATGCGTTACGGCGAAAACAGCCATCAGGCCGCCGCCTTCTACGCCGAAGAGCATGCCGCGCCGGGTTCCGTCTCCAGCGCTGTCCAGCTGCAGGGCAAGGCGCTCTCCTACAACAACATCGCTGATACCGATGCAGCGCTGGAGTGTGTGAAGGAGTTCGACGAGCCGGCCTGCGTCATCGTCAAGCATGCCAACCCCTGCGGTGTGGCTATTGGTAGCGACCTGCTGAGTGCCTACGACCGGGCTTACCAGACCGACCCCACCTCTGCCTTCGGCGGCATCATCGCCTTCAACCGGCCGCTTGATGGCGCCACTGCGGCAGCCATCGTGGCCCGCCAGTTTGTCGAAGTGATCATCGCCCCGACCGTCAGCCAGGAGGCCCGCGATGCGGTCGCCGCCAAGCAGAACGTGCGTCTGCTCGAATGCGGTCAGTGGACTGCACCGGCGCAAGGGTTTGACCTCAAGCGCGTCAACGGTGGCCTGCTGGTACAGGAGCGGGATCTCGGCATGGTGACGCTGGGTGACCTGACCGTGGTCAGCAAGCGTCAGCCGACCGAGGCCGAGCTGCAAGATCTGCTGTTCTGCTGGAAAGTGGCCAAGTTCGTCAAATCCAACGCCATCGTTTACGCCAAAGATGGCCAGACCATCGGCGTCGGTGCAGGCCAGATGAGCCGTGTTTATTCGGCCAAAATCGCCGGTATCAAGGCGGCGGATGAAGGACTGACCGTGGCGGGCTCCGTGATGGCCTCCGATGCCTTCTTCCCGTTCCGCGACGGTATCGATGCTGCCGCGCAGGCCGGTATCTCCTGCGTGATCCAGCCAGGTGGCTCGATGCGCGATCAGGAGGTGATCGATGCCGCCGACGAGCACGGTATGTGCATGGTGTTCACCAACATGCGCCATTTCCGTCATTGATGGGTCAGGGGCTACCGATGGCGGCCCTTTTGTTGTCTCTTTTCAACTGACTATTGCCACTGACTGACGGTCCTAGTGGCCGTCCAGTGACCACAAATAGAAGCGAGCGATACGATGAAAGTACTGATCATTGGCAACGGTGGCCGCGAACACGCTCTGGCCTGGAAGGCCAAACACTCCCCACTGGTACGTCACGTTTTTGTGGCGCCGGGCAATGCGGGCACCCAGCTTGAGCCGGGTGTCGAGAACGTCGCCATCGAGGCGACCGATATCGAAGGGCTGCTGGCCTTTGCCAAAGAGAAGCAGGTCGGCCTCACCATCGTCGGGCCGGAAGCGCCGCTGGTGAAAGGGGTGGTGGATGCCTTCCGCGCCGCCGGTCAGCCGATCTTTGGCCCGACGGCTGCAGCTGCCCAGCTGGAAGGCTCCAAGGCTTTCACCAAGGATTTCCTGGCCCGTCACGCCATCCCGACTGCCGAGTACCAGAACTTCACCGAAGTGGAGCCTGCGCTCGCCTACTTGCGTGAGAAGGGGGCCCCCATCGTCATTAAGGCCGATGGTCTGGCGGCAGGCAAGGGGGTGATTGTCGCCATGACCTTGCAGGAGGCGGAAGACGCGGTGCGCGACATGCTCTCCGGCAATGCCTTTGGCGAAGCGGGCTCCCGGGTGGTGATTGAGGAGTTTCTGGAGGGTGAAGAGGCGAGCTTCATCGTCATGGTCGATGGCGAGCACGTGCTGCCGATGGCCACCAGTCAGGATCACAAGCGGGTTGGCGACGGTGATACCGGCCTCAACACCGGCGGCATGGGGGCTTACTCCCCGGCGCCTGTGGTGACCGCCGAGGTACATCGACGCGTGATGGAGCAGGTGATCATGCCGACCGTGCGCGGCATGGCGGCCGAAGGCAACGTCTACACCGGTTTCCTCTACGCCGGTCTGATGATCGACGGTGCAGGCAATCCCAAGGTGATCGAGTTCAACTGTCGTTTCGGCGATCCCGAGACCCAGCCCATCATGCTGCGGATGCAGTCCGATCTGGTGGAGCTCTGCCTGGCCGCTTGCGCAGGCAAGCTGGATCAGAAAGAGGCCATCTATGATCCCCGCGCCGCTATCGGCGTGGTGTTGGCGGCGGGTGGCTATCCCGGCGATTACAGCACCAACCACCCCATCAGCGGCTTGCCGGTAGATGAAGTGGCGGGTGAGAAGGTGTTCCATGCCGGTACCCGTCTGGAGGGCGATACCAGCCTGACCGCTGGCGGCCGCGTGTTGTGCGCCACGGCGCTGGGCCACACTGTGGCAGAAGCCCAGCAGCGTGCCTATCAGCTCGCTGGCCGCATCAAGTGGGATGGCGTCTTCTACCGCAAGGATATCGGCTGGCGCGCCATTGCTCGCGAACAGGAGTAACTGACGCACGCAAATGGCCAGCTGATTCAGACCCCGCTATGGCGGGGTTTTTTGTCCCTGTTTACCGCTTTCAACCATCCCCATGGTGCGCGTCACCAGCGTTCAATCAGTTACCAAGCGCAAACAAGCGCGGCATATCTGTCACTATTTGCCACAAAAAACAGCATTTTTCACAAACGTTTCACCATGAGTCATGGCATCATGCTGGTGATGAATTCTTGTTTGGATTCATAAGTACCCCTAACAATTCGAGCATGTCGTTATATAAGGAAATCCCATGTTGAAAACCGTCCGCCCCCTGCTGCTGCCCCTGATGTTTGGCCTGATGACCCTGCCTGCCGTGGCGGGTGATCTGGAACAGCCGATGAAGAAGATTGGCTTCAACTACAAGCAGGCCGTCAAGGCTGATGATGCAGCCACCATGGAGAAGCACATCAACGAGATGAAGGCCCAGCTGGATGTGGCCAAGCAGAAGAATATGCCGGCCGCCAAGAAAGAGAAATTCCTTGAAGGGATGAACGAGGTACAGACCGAGCTGGACGCCAGCCTGGCCGCACTCAAGGCGGGTGATGAGGCCAAGGCGCGCGAACATCTGGCCAAGGTCAACGACCTGAAGAAGGAGTACCACAAATATGCCAAGCAAAAAGGGTGAGCCCTTTCGCTGGGATCCGCTGGTTCGCCTGACCCACTGGGGCTTGGTGGCGGTCTGCATCGGCAACCTCTGGGTTAACGAAGCGGGCGAGGAGTGGCACGAGTGGCTGGGTTACGGCGCCATTGGGCTGGTCTCCTTGCGTCTGCTTTGGGGGCTTACTTTTGCCCGTGGCTACGCCCGCCTTGGTGCCCTCATCCCCAGCGGTGAGGATTTTCGCCAGCAAGCGCGCGAGATGCGTGAGCGGCAGCCTCCGGCTCCGGGTCATCACGGTAGCGGCAAGCTGGCCGTGTGGGCGCTCTGGCTGGTTGTGCTGGCCACTGCTGGCAGCGGCTGGTTTCAAAATACCGAGACGGGATTTGAACTGGGGGCTGACGAGTGGCATGAGTGGTGCGTGGTGGCGCTGCAGGGACTGATTGGTCTGCATCTGCTGGCCATCGTCTTCACCTCCTGGCGCCAGCGCAGCAATCTGATTACCCGGATGCTGCCTGCCATCGGGCGTCGCTCATCCATCCAGAGCGGCAGCAACGAGCAAACCTGAGGCTCAGCATTAGGCTCCTTGTCTCTGAGTGAGGCGCCTGATCCGGACCCTGCCCAGACCCGCCCATGGCGGGGCTTTTCTATGACCTCATCGAGCTTATCACGGGACATTGCTCGATCCGCAGATGCAAAAAGGCCGCTCATTATGAGCGGCCTTTTTCAATTTGGTGGCCCTAGTACCACTGAATTGAGTACCACAACGCTTGTGGTACTAATGATGGTACTAAATTAACTGGTTTCTGACGACGCCATCGGACTATTACGGACAACAAAAAACCCGCAAAGCCTTACGCTATGCGGGTTTCTGTATTTTCTCGTTCCTGCTCGGAACTTAATTTGGTGGCCCCTGGGGGACTTGAACCCACGACCAATCGATTATGAGTCGACTGCTCTGACCAACTGAGCTAAGGGGCCAAATTGTGCGTTTAGCGGCGTGGATTATAGGGGAAGAGGAAAGGGCAGTCTATAGGCATATCAACCACTTGGCGACTAATTGTCCAGGTCGATAGAGGGTGCAAAGCGGGTCGCAAGGGTAAATGCCAGACAAAACAAAGCCCCGCATGGCAGGGCTTTGGCAGAGCAGTTTGACACAGGGTCAGGACTATTCGTCCAGGAAGCTGCGCAGCACTTCCGAGCGGCTCGGGTGGCGCAGTTTGCGCAGTGCCTTGGCTTCGATCTGACGAATACGCTCACGGGTAACATCGAACTGCTTGCCCACTTCCTCTAGGGTGTGGTCAGTGTTCATGTCGATACCGAAACGCATCCGCAGCACCTTGGCTTCGCGGGCCGTCAGGCCAGCCAGTACTTCGCGGGTGGCGTTGCGCAGGCTTTCGCTGGTCGCCGCATCTGCTGGCAGAGCCAGGGTGGTATCTTCGATAAAGTCGCCCAAGTGGGAATCTTCATCATCACCGATGGGCGTCTCCATAGAGATAGGCTCTTTGGCGATCTTCAGTACCTTGCGGATCTTGTCCTCCGGCATGCCCATGCGCATGGCCAGCTCTTCCGGGTTCGGCTCGCGACCCATCTCCTGCAGCATCTGACGGGAGATACGGTTGAGCTTGTTGATGGTCTCGATCATGTGTACCGGGATACGGATGGTACGGGCCTGATCCGCGATGGAGCGGGTAATGGCCTGACGGATCCACCAGGTAGCGTAGGTCGAGAACTTGTAGCCACGACGGTATTCAAACTTGTCTACCGCCTTCATCAAACCGATGTTGCCCTCCTGGATCAGATCCAAGAACTGCAGACCGCGGTTGGTGTACTTCTTGGCGATAGAGATAACCAGGCGCAAGTTGGCCTCAACCATCTCTTTCTTCGCACGGCGGGCTTTGGCCTCACCGATGCTCATACGACGGTTGATATCCTTGATCTGGGCAATCGACAGACCGGTCTCTTCTTCAATCTGCTGCAGCTTGCCGATGGCGCGCTGAATATCCTCGTCCATTTCAACCAGACGGGGAGACCAGGCTTTGCCAGCCTGCTTCTGGTATTCAAACCAGGCAGTTTCACACTCGTTGTTGGTGAAGGCCGCGACGAAGGTTTTCTTCGGCATCTTGGCCTGCTCAACGCAGAGCTTCATGATGATGCGTTCCTGCACGCGGACGCGCTCCATCATTTCACGCATGTTGTTGACCAGGCGATCGAACTGCTTGGGCATCAGGCGGAATTGACGGAATACATCGGCCAGCTGGGCGATGGCAGCCTGGGTATCTTCGTGCGCGCGACCATTCTTCTGAATGGAGAGACGGGTCACTTCATACTGGGCACGCAGTTCGCCGAACTTCTCGCGAGCGACTTCCGGATCCGGACCACCGTCACCGTCGTCGTCAGAGCTGTCGCCATCTTCGTCTTCGTCTTCTTCGTCCTCTTCATCTTCGTCGGCCAGATCGTCTTCGCCGAGCTCGGAACCGATATGCGTGGCAGTAGGCGCCATGTCTTCAGTTTCGTTCGGGTCAATAAAGCCAGAGATGATGTCAGAGAGACGCAGCTGCTCGGCTTCGTACTTGTCGTACTGTTCGAGCAGGTAAGTAATTGCTTCAGGGTACTCGGCTACGGAGCTTTGTACCTGGTTGATACCGTCTTCGATCCGCTTGGCGATGTCGATTTCGCCTTCACGGGTCAGCAGTTCGACGGTACCCATTTCCCGCATGTACATGCGGACGGGATCGGTCGTACGACCAATCTCAGATTCAACAGATGCCAGAGCCTGGGCCGCTGCTTCGGCAGCGTCCTCATCGGCGGTACCACCTTCAGCCATGATAAGGTCATCGGCATCCGGAGCGTTTTCAACCACTTGAATGCCCATATCGTTGATCATCTGAATGATGTCTTCGATCTGGTCTGAATCGACAATGTCTTGCGGGAGGTGATCGTTCACCTCGGCATAGGTCAGGTAGCCCTGTTCTTTACCTTTGGCAACGAGGAGTTTAAGCTGAGACTGCGGGGTTTGCTCCATAGAACTCATCCGGTTGGTGTTGCTAGGTTGCGCGTACAGTGCGCTGCTGCGCAAATAGCCAATTCTAATAGAAAACCGCCAGACATGCTATGTCTGGTTGCGGCGTCGGTCATGAGAAACCCCTGCCCGCAGTATTGTCGGGGCCAGGCGGTTATAAAAATTTTGCTTTTCATCCCGTCGATTCGGGCAACGCTATCCATATTGGGACTAATCACTCAAATATCAAGCCCCACTCTCATTTCTTTTCTCAATTTGCACCTCTCTTATCAGCATCATCAGCTCTTGGGTTTCTTCGGAGCTTAGTCCTTCCTGAGCCACTTTGGCCTGCAATTCTTCGATCCGCTGCTTCAGAAACTGGTTGATGAAGCCGACGAAGGTGTCCTGCAATTCTCCCAGAATATCCGGCTCCTGATCGAGTTTGATCTCCTCGAACAGGTCGTGCATGGCCAGCTGAGCAAGGATCTCTCCTTCCTTGGTACCACGCCAGTGTTCCAGCAGGATACCGGTTGTGATACCAGGCTGTGCCTGGATTTGCTGGTGCAGTTGCAGCAGGAACTTGATGCCCTGTACGCGTAGTCCGGCCAATTCCGGCATGGGGGGAAGCTCAGCCGTTACTGCCGGATATTGCACCATCAGTGCCAGTGCACGCCGCAGTGGTGTCAGCTTGGCTGCCTTGGGTTTGTTGACCTCGGCCTTGGGCTGACTGTTGCGAGCAAAGAGCTCGGCGATGCGCTGTTTGTTCTCGCCCCAACGCATCATGCTGGAGAGACGAGTGATCAGCCCTTCGCGGGTAAACCCTTCCGGAACGCGACGAATAAGCTCGGCGGCCTTGTTGGCCACTTCGAACTTGCCTGCCTCACCCGAAAGTGCGGCATCCCGGCCGAGACGCTCGAACATGAAGTCGGCGAACGGTTGGGCTTCATCGAGCAGGGCTTCAAAACCCTCCTTGCCGATCTGGCGTACCAGCGAGTCGGGATCCTCGCCATCGGGCAGGAACACGAACTTCAGCTCGCGGCCATCCTGCAGATGAGGGAGGGCATTATCCAGCGCGCGCCAGGCGGCTTCACGACCGGCGTTGTCACCGTCGTAGCAGCAGACTACCTCGGCGGTGGTGCGAAACAGGGTGTGGATATGGTCGCTGGTCGTTGCAGTACCCAGCGCCGCCACCGCATAGTCGATGTCGTACTGACCGAGTGCCACCACATCCATATAGCCTTCCACCACAAGGATCCGGCGTGGATCCTTGTGTGCCTGCTTTACTTCGTAGAGACCGAACAGCTCCCGCCCTTTATGGAAGATGGGGGTCTCCGGCGAGTTCAGGTATTTGGGGGTGCCATCACCCAGCACCCGGCCACCGAAACCGATGACCCGGCCACGCTTGTCACGGATCGGGAACATGATGCGATCGCGGAAACGATCATAACTCCCCGGGCCATTGTCACGGGTGATCAGCATGCCGCCCGAGATAAGCAACTGCTCGTGATCCCGGCTGGTACCAAAGCGGCGGCGCACCTGATCCCAATCGCTGGGTGCATAGCCAATGTTGAATCGTTTGACCACTTCACCGGTCAGGCCGCGGCCTTTGAGGTACTCCACCGCATGGGGAGCGCTCTTGAGATTGCTCTCGTAGAAGCGGGCGATCTGGTTCATCAGCTCGAACAGATCCTTGCTGACTGCGGGCTGGCTATTGGCCGAGCCGCCGATGCTCTGCTCGCGAGGTACCTGCATGCCTTGCATGCTGGCGAGCTCTTCGATGGCATCGGGAAATTCGAGGCCGTCGTATTCCATGACAAAGCCGATGGCGTTGCCGTGGGCGCCACAACCGAAACAGTGGTAGAACTGCTTCTCCTGGCTGACGGTAAAAGAGGGGCTTTTTTCGTTATGAAAAGGGCAGCAAGCCTGGTAGTTCTTACCGGCTTTTTTCAGCCGCACTCGCGAGTCGATCAGCTCGACTATGTCTGTGCGTGCGAGCAGATCGTCGATAAAGGATTGGGGGATCCTGCCTGCCATAACCGTCCTGTTTCACTGCGATAGAAAATAAAAAAGCCGCGCATTCCAAGGGAAGCACGGCTTCTTCGACCAAACAAGAGAGTTGCCTGTTACGCCAAGCGGGTTTTCACCTGAGCACTGACGGCGCCGACATCGGCACGCCCCTGAATTTTTGGCTTCAAGACAGCCATGACTTTACCCATGTCAGCCATGACGGCAGCACCGCTCTCGGCGATGGCTTGCTCGATCAGGGCGGCAATTTCATCTGCGGTCAGTTGTTGTGGCAGGAACTCCTGCAGCACAACGATCTCGGCGGACTCTTTGTCGGCGAGATCCTGGCGACCGGCAGCTTCAAATTGGCTGATGGAATCGCGGCGCTGTTTGACCATCTTGGTCACGACAGCGAGGATATCCTCATCATTGAGCTCGACACGGGTATCGACTTCACGCTGCTTGATTTCTGCCATCAACAATCGGATAGCGCCCAACCGCGGCTTGTCTTTGGCAAGCATGGCGAGCTTTTGCTGATCCTTGAGTTGATCCTTCAGAGACACGGCATGATCCCTTGATTAGTACAGGCGGATACGACGTGCGTTTTCGCGAGACAGCTTCTTGGCGTGACGCTTGACAGCAGACGCTTTGGCGCGCTTACGAATGGTAGTCGGCTTCTCGTAGAACTCACGGCTACGAACTTCGGACAGGATACCGGCTTTTTCGCAAGAACGCTTGAAGCGACGCAGAGCAACGTCAAACGGCTCATTTTCACGGACTTTGATTACTGGCATGTGCCTTTCACCTCAGTGATAAATTGTTAGCTGACCTTCAATCGATCAGCATGTCTTAAAATGGTGCGAAATTATACTCT
The DNA here is from genome assembly GCF_049172135.1 of Aeromonas sp. 603079. NCBI lineage: Bacteria > Pseudomonadati > Pseudomonadota > Gammaproteobacteria > Aeromonadales > Aeromonadaceae > Aeromonas > Aeromonas sp. 603079. Next base: position 34,062 of record NZ_JAAKPX010000033.1, read on the forward strand.
GGACAGGGAATGAAAGTAAACCCGCAGAGATCGCTCTGGTTTAAAAAACCCGCGAAGGTTACCATAGCCGTCTCATTTTAGCAGTGAAAATTTTTAGCAATGCGTGTATTGGGCATAGAGACATCCTGTGACGAAACCGGGATCGCGATCTTCGACGATCAAAAAGGGATCCTTTCCCATCAGTTATACAGCCAGGTCAAGCTGCATGCGGACTACGGTGGCGTCGTCCCCGAGCTCGCCAGCCGGGATCATGTTCGCAAGACGATCCCGTTGATCCAGGCCGCGTTGCAAGAGGCGGGACTGGGCAAAGATGACATCGACGGCATCGCGTATACCGCGGGTCCTGGTCTGGTTGGCGCCATTCTGGTGGGCGCCACTATTGGTCGTTCGCTGGCGATGGCATGGAACAAGCCTGCTATCGCCGTCCACCATATGGAAGGGCACTTGCTGGCCCCCATGCTGGAAGAGAAAGCCCCCGAGTTTCCCTTCGTGGCGCTGCTGGTCTCCGGTGGTCACTCCATGCTGGTGCGGGTTGACGGCATCGGCAGCTATCAGCTGTTGGGGGAATCCATCGATGATGCCGCTGGCGAGGCGTTCGACAAGACCGCCAAGCTGATGGGGCTGGATTATCCGGGCGGTCCGCTGCTCTCCCGTCTGGCCGAGAAAGGCACTAAGGGACGCTTCCACTTCCCCCGTCCCATGACAGATCGTCCCGGGCTCGACATGAGCTTCTCCGGCCTCAAGACCTTCACCGCAAACACGATTGCTGCCAATGGTGATGATGAGCAGACCCGTGCCGATATCGCTCGGGCGTTCGAAGATGCGGTGGTTGATACCCTGGCCATCAAGTGCCGTCGTGCGCTGAAAGAGACCGGTCTTACGCGTCTGGTAGTCGCTGGAGGTGTCAGTGCCAACCGCCATCTACGTGCCCAGCTGGCCGAGCTGATGGAGAGCCTCAAGGGCGAGGTGTTCTATCCGCGCACTGAATATTGCACCGATAACGGCGCCATGATCGCCTATGCCGGTATGCAGCGTCTGAAGGCGGGCGTGTTCGAGCCGTTGGCGGTTAAAGCGGTGCCGCGCTGGCCGCTGGATACCTTGGATCCGGTCTGATCCGACGGATCCCGCCTTCTGGCGTGGTGGTGAGTACCCATGGTGGCCTATCGCTCCTGCAATCCGGCAGCGGTGGTTATAGCGCCGCTGGCACGCTGTTGTGGTGTCTGCTGTCGCCGTGGTTGAGCCATCCGGATAAGAGGTCAGGTCTCTTGCTGGCAGACAGCCAAGCACAGAGTAAAGAGATAAAAAATCCCCGCCAACTGGCGGGGATTTTTGTTTGGTGATCGGCAGGCGATGGATTACAGCAGGATGCCGCCGAAGAAGAAGCCCAGCGCCACGGCGATGGCGATGGTGGCGGTGCCCGGTACGAAGAAGGGGTGGTTGAACACCGCCTTACCGATACGGGTGGAGCCGGTGTCGTCCATCTCTACCGCGGCCAGCAGAGTCGGGTAGGTCGGCAGTACGAACAGAGCGCTCACAGCTGCGAAAGAGGCAATCGCAGTCAGCGGGCTGACACCCAGTGCCAGTGCGGCAGGCATCAACGCTTTGGTGGTGGCGCCTTGTGAATAGAGCAGCATGGCAGCGAAGAACAGCACCACGGCCAGCAGCCAGGAGTACTGGTTCAGCAGGTCGCCAGCGATCAGCTGGATGGTGTCCATGTTGCCTTTAACGAAGACGTTACCCAGCCAGGCCACACCCAGTACGCAGATACAGGCGGACATACCGGACTTGAAGGTCGGCATGTTGGTCACTTGGGTGGCGTCCAGTTTGCACACCAGGGTCATGATGGTGGCCGCGGCCAGCATGATACCCATGATGGCGCCGTCACGGGGGATTGGCGGGTTGGTGATCAGGCCCACTTTACCGGAGATGGCAGTGGCATAAGCCATGACGGCCACGATGGCGGCGATGAAGATCCAGACCGACAGTTTGGCGTACGGCTTGATCTCGAGCTTGGTAGTACCACGCAGTTTGATCAGGCCCTTGGCTTTGCGCTCCAGATAGACTTCGTCCTGCTCCAGCGGCTTGCCCATCATGTTGGCAATGAAGGCGCCCAGGATACAGGCCAGGAAGGTAGAGGGGATGCAGATGGCCAGCAGGGTCAGGTAGTCAACACCAAACGGCTCGAGCATGCCGGAGAAGGCAACCACAGCGGCAGAGATCGGGGACGCTGTGATGGCGATCTGGGAGGCGACAACCGCGATGGAGAGCGGACGGGATGGGCGGATCCCTTGCTCTTTGGCCACTTCAGCGATCACCGGCAGGGTGGAGAAGGCGGTATGACCGGTACCGGCCAGCATGGTCATCAGGTAGGTGACCACCGGGGCGGCGAAGGTGATGTATTTGGGGTTCTTGCGCAGCGCTTTTTCTGCCAGGAAGACCAGATAGTCCATCCCGCCAGCCAGTTGCATACAGGCGATGGCACAGATGACGGACGCGATGATCATGATCACATCCCAAGGGATGTAGCTGACCAGTTGATCGCTCGGGATGGGCATGCCCAGACCCCACGTCAATACCAGTACCCCCAGACCACCGGCAAAGCCGATGCCGATGCTGCCTATCCGGGCCCCCAGATAGATAGCGGCGAGCACGACAAGTAACTCGATTCCAATCATAGCGATAACTCCATTTTTTAGTTTTTGGTTTTTATTTGGCAAAAAGCCAATTCCCGATCGGGCTGGGGATAAAGACCAATCGGGAACTGACTTTATGGGCCGGGAAGATCCCGGCCCACACTCGCTTATACGGCAGCTTCGCGGGTGAAACGCTTGGCTTTGTATTGCGGGTTCATCAGGTTCTCGATGGAGAGAATTTCGTCCAGCTGTTCGGCGCTCAGCAGGCCGCGCTCAAGAACGACTTCGCGGACGTTCTTGCCGGTCTGGGCACAGATCTTGCCGACAATATCCCCTTCGTGGTGGCCGATGAAGGGGTTCAGGTAGGTCACGATACCGATGGAGTTCAGCACGTGATTCATGCAGATTTCCGGGTTGGCGGTGATACCTTCCACGCACTTCTCGCGCAGGGAAATACAGGCTTTTTCCATCAGGCTCAGGGATTCGAACATCGCCTGACCAATCACCGGCTCCATGACGTTCAACTGCAGCTGACCGGCTTCGGCGGCGAAGGTGATGGTGATGTCGTTACCGAATACCTTGAAGCAGGATTGGTTGACCACTTCCGGGATAACCGGGTTGACCTTGGCCGGCATGATGGAGGAACCCGCTTGCATTTCCGGCAGGTTGATCTCTTTCAGTGCAGTGCGCGGGCCGGAGGAGAGCAGACGCAGGTCGTTACAGATCTTGGACAGCTTCATGGCCAGACGCTTGATGGCGCCGTGCAGCATGACGTAGGCGCCACAGTCTGAGGTCGCTTCGATCAGATCTTCTGCCGGCACATAGGCACGACCGGTGATCTCGGCCAGACGCTTGATGGCCAGTGCAGAGTACTCGGGCGGAGTGTTCAGACCGGTACCGATGGCGGTCGCGCCCAGGTTCACTTCCAGCAGCAGCTCCTGGCAACGCTTGATGGACTTGATCTCTTCACGCAGGGTCACGGCGAACGCGTGGAACTCCTGACCCAGGGTCATCGGAACCGCATCTTGCAGCTGGGTACGGCCCATCTTCAGGATGTTTTTGAACTCTTTCGCTTTGGCATCGAATGCCGCGATCAGGTGCTCCAGCGCATGCAGGGTCACGTCGGTGCTGTTGACCACAGCAACGCGGAAACCGGTGGGGTAGGCATCGTTGGTGGACTGGCACTTGTTGACGTGGTCGTTCGGGTTGATGACGTCGTAACGGCCTTTCTCCAGACCCATGATTTCCAGGGCGATGTTGGCCAGTACTTCGTTGGTGTTCATGTTGACGGAGGTACCGGCACCACCTTGGTAAACGTCGACCGGGAACTGGTCGAAGCATTTGCCGGTGTTCAGCATCAGGTCGCAGGCTTCTACGATCTTGTCAGCAATTTCAGGACGGATGGTACCCAGTTCACCGTTTGCCAGCGCAGCGGCCTTCTTGGTCAGCACCATACCGCGGACGAATTCCGGAACGTCAGAAATCTTCTGAGAGCTGATCTTGAAGTTCTCGACAGCGCGCAGGGTGTGCACACCGTAGTAGAGATCATTGGAAACTTCTTTGGTGCCCAGCAGGTCTTCTTCAATGCGGACGTTCTTGATGTCGCTCATTGTAATGCCTCAGAAATCAGATAAATGGAAAAATCCTCACCGAGTGGTCGCGAGTTCCTTGCGCACAGCTCATCCTGAAGCACCACACATCGAGTGGGGCGGTTGGGAGAATGATCTCCCGAAAAACTAATCAATATACTACTCCAATTGAGGTATCGGTTATTAGAGGTGGATCACTAAATTTGCGACATTTTCAAATTACTTTGAGGAAAGTACACATATGTTATGAAGTGTTTATCATGATGATTTTTATAAATTTTTGTGACTTTTTGCTGGTTTTTTAGATTGCTGATGACGTAGGAGTCAGTTGACCAACTTGAAAAAGAGGGGGGCTGCCCCCATTTATTCAGGGCAGAAAGTGGTGATGACGGGGCGGCAAAATCGCCTCTGACCATCGTTGGATGGGGGCCACTTTTTCTCAATTTACCGGTGCTGGAGTGGATATGGGCAAGTTGTTTTTGTTGTTGGTGGGTCTGGTTGTGCTGGAGCTCACCGTGATGATCGAGGTCGGCTCGGTGATCGGGGCGCTGCCGACTGTCGGCTTACTCATCCTGACTGCGGTATTGGGCTCCTCACTGGTGCGCAGTGAAGGGATCAAGACCCTGTTCAGCGCCCAGCAAAAGATGCAGATGGGCGAGATGCCGGGCCGCGAGGTGATGGGGGGCATGATGCTGGCGTTGGCCGGTTTGCTGCTGATTATCCCGGGTTTCGTGACCGACATTTTCGGTGTGCTGTTGCTGCAACCCTGGCTGCGGAACAAAGTGGCTGACAAGCTGATCGGCAGCAGTCAGCTCCGGATGCTGATGGGCGGTTTCCAGCGTACTCAATCGCCGTTTGGCAACGCACCATCCGATGATCATCTGGGGAGCGCCAAGCAGGGTGGCACCACCATCGAAGGCGAATTTGAGCGTAAAGAGTAATCGACGAGGCGAAAACCCGAGGCGAGTGACTGAATCAGGGTTTGCCCTGATGGCACAAGGCCTCGAAGCGGTGTCGGGCATACCACCATGCGAGGGTGCCCGCCGCCAGATTGGCCAGCAGTATCCCCAGATATATCCCCTGTTCTCCTCCCAGCTTTGCCCCCAGCCAGGCTCCTGGCAACAGAAAACCAAACAGCCGCAATCCGTTGAACAAAAACGAGATACTGGATGCTCGCACGCCATTGAGTGCCGAGGCCAGCAGCATCACCATGCCCTGAAAGCCGTAACCGATCGGCACCAGATGCAGATAGAGAATAATGAGGCGGATGACCTGTGGATGATCGCTGAACAGGTTGGCGATGAGTGGCGCCAGTAGCCAGGTCAGGCCATAGATGGCGAGCTGGAAAAGCAACGCAAAACTCATGCAGCTCTGCAGTGCAGCTTTGGCGCGGGCCGGATTGCCGGCGCCACAGTTTTGCGAGATGAAGGGGGCCAGTACGGAGGCAAGGGCCATCATCACAATCAGCAGCAGCGCCTCAACCCGCGACGCGGCGCCGTAAGCGGCCACCACCTCGGTACCCAGTCCTGCAAAGATCGTCATCAGCACCGCATTGGCCAGGGGGTTGAGCATATTGGTAAAAGAGGCGGGGACGGCGACATGGAGTAACGCCCGCCAGTGGGTCAGCAACCGGGCCCGCGGCGAGAGGCGCCACAGCAGCAAGCCCTCCCGATGACGCAGGATATAGAGGCTGACCAGCATCGCCATCAACCAGGAGATAGAAGTCGCGATGGCGGCCCCGCGGATCCCCCATTCGGGAAAGGGGCCGATGCCGAAGATCAACAGAGGATCCAGCACCCCGTTGACCAACCCGGCTACTGCCATCACCAGACTGGGGGTTTTGGTATCGCCGGTCGCCCGTATGGCGGCATTGCCCACCATGGGCAGCACCAGCATGGGGACGGTGAGATACCAGATCAGCATGTAGTCATGGATGAGGGAGATAAGCTCGGCACTGGCCCCCAGCAGAGTAAACAGAGGCTTGATGGTGAGAGCGCCCCCCGCGGAGAGCAGGGCCACCATGATCACCGCCAGAAACAGACTGTCGGTGGCGAGATGGGCCGCCTCATCGTGTTTGCCCTGCCCCAGGGTATGACCGATCACCGCAGACAATCCGGCGCCCAATCCCATCGCCAGCGACGTAACCACAAAAGTGACAGGAAAGGTAAAACTGATGGCGGCCAGAGCTTCGGTGCCCAGCATACCGATAAAAAAGGTATCGACCAGATTAAAGGCCAGAATGGCGATGATGCCGAAGATCATGGGGCCCGTCATCTGGCGCAGTACGACCGGAATAGGGGCTGTCAACATGGGGTTGGTGCGGGTCAAGGGCTCGTCTCTACAGCTGGCTTTGAAGGTTCTGGCATGGAAACCGGGCGGCTTGAACCGACCTTGCACCAGAGTGCGGACATGGCTGAACCATCGAAGATGTTTATAGTACGTGAAAAAATTTTTTTTGTATTTGCCCTTGAAGGGTTAGCAACTCTGCCCCACATCAGGGACATATCTAATTTGGCCTGGAACGGCCATTCCTCAAAGCAACAATGAGACTCATTTTGGGAGAGTTATCGATGAAAATTCGTCCACTGCACGACCGCGTCATCATCAAGCGCATCGAAGCTGAAGCCAAATCTGCCGGCGGTATCGTCTTGACTGGTACTGCGGCCCAGAAGTCCACCCGTGGTGAAGTGCTTGCCGTGGGGACTGGTCGCATCCTGGATAATGGCGAAGTCAAAGCGCTGGCCGTGAAGGTTGGTGACAAGGTTATCTTCAACGAAGGCTACGGTGTGAAGACCGAGAAGCTGGATGGTCAGGACGTCCTGATCCTCTCCGAAACCGACATCCTGGCGATTGTCGAAGAGTAATCCATCCTCCTTTTCCCCGAATTGATTTAAGGATTGAAGAAAAATGGCAGCTAAAGACGTTAAGTTTGGTAACGAAGCCCGCATCAAGATGCTGGAAGGCGTAAACATCCTGGCTGATGCCGTCAAGGTGACTCTGGGCCCGAAAGGCCGCAACGTGGTGCTGGATAAGTCCTTCGGCGCCCCGACCATCACTAAAGATGGTGTGTCTGTTGCGCGCGAAATCGAGCTGGAAGACAAGTTCCAGAACATGGGCGCCCAGATGGTCAAGGAAGTGGCTTCCAAGGCGAACGATGCCGCCGGTGACGGTACCACTACTGCAACCGTTCTGGCTCAGGCTATCGTCAACGAAGGTCTGAAAGCCGTTGCCGCCGGTATGAACCCGATGGATCTGAAGCGCGGTATCGACAAGGCCGTTGTGGCTGCTGTTGCCGAGCTGCAAGCGCTGTCCCAGCCGTGCGCTGACAGCAATGCCATTGCTCAGGTGGGCACCATCTCCGCCAACTCCGACGAGAAAGTGGGCAAGCTGATTGCCGAAGCCATGGACAAAGTGGGTCGCGATGGCGTCATCACCGTTGAAGATGGTCAGGGTCTGGAAGATGAGCTGGCAGTTGTTGAAGGTATGCAGTTCGACCGCGGCTACCTGTCCCCCTACTTCATCAACAAGCAAGAGACCGGTTCTGTTGAACTGGACGACCCGTTCATCCTGCTGGTTGACAAGAAAGTCTCCAACATCCGCGAAATGCTGCCGGTGCTGGAAGGCGTTGCCAAAGCTGGCAAGCCGCTGCTGATTGTTGCTGAAGACGTAGAAGGCGAAGCCCTGGCGACTCTGGTGGTTAACACCATGCGCGGTATCGTCAAAGTGGCTGCCGTCAAGGCGCCTGGCTTCGGTGACCGTCGCAAGGCCATGCTGCAGGATATCGCTGTACTGACTGGCGGTACCGTCATCTCCGAAGAAGTTGGCATGGAGTTGGAAAAAGCGACTCTGGAAGATCTGGGTCGTGCCAAGCGCATCGTCATCACCAAAGAGAACACCACCATCATCGATGGCGTGGGTGATGCCGGTGTGATCGAAGGCCGTGTTGCCCAGATCCGTCAGCAGATCGAAGAGACCTCTTCCGACTACGATCGTGAGAAGCTGCAAGAGCGCGTAGCCAAGCTGGCTGGCGGTGTTGCCGTGATCAAGGTTGGCGCAGCCACCGAAGTCGAGATGAAAGAGAAGAAAGCACGCGTTGAAGATGCCCTGCACGCTACCCGCGCCGCTGTTGAAGAAGGCGTGGTTGCCGGTGGTGGTGTTGCGCTGGTTCGCGTTGCTGCCAAACTGGCGGGTCTGCGCGGTGACAACGAAGACCAGAACGTCGGTATCAAGGTTGCCCTGCGAGCCATGGAAGCCCCGCTGCGTCAAATCGTCATCAACGCCGGTGAAGAAGCCTCCGTCATCGCCAACGCGGTGAAGAATGGTGAAGGCAACTTCGGTTACAACGCTTACACCGAGCAGTATGGCGACATGCTGACCATGGGTATCCTGGATCCGACCAAGGTCACCCGCTCTGCCCTGCAGTTCGCCTCTTCTATCGCCGGCCTTATGATCACCACCGAGTGCATGGTGACCGAGCTGCCGAAGAAAGATGCTCCAGCCATGCCTGATATGGGTGGCATGGGTGGCATGGGCATGATGTAATCATCATCCCGGCTCTGTTTGAGAAACGGCTCGCCTTGGCGGGCCGTTTTTTTATATCTGACTAAACTGAGTCTGTTGATAGCAGAAAAGTGTAAGGGGGAAAGATGAAGGTGCTTGGATGGATAACTCTGCTGTTTGCATTGATTGCCATGCCGCTTGTGGCTGCCGAGGCCCTCAAGGGGCCTGTGATCTTGAAAGTAAGCGGCAATATCAGCTCCCCAGATGAGGTGGACGGCAAAGTGCTTTTTGACTTGGCCACGCTGCAGGCGTTGCCGCAATATGAGATAGTCACCAGCAACCCTTGGGTTGATAAACCTCACAAGTACAGAGGGCCCAAGGTGGCGGATGTGCTGGCCGCAGTGGGGGCTAATGGCAAGAGCATAACCCTGACAGCATTGAACAGTTTCCAGATCCGCATCAATTGGGACAAAGTTGCCAAGTATAACCCTATTCTTGCTTGGGAAGATGACGGGGTAGCCATGAGGGTCCGTGACAAGGGGCCGCTCTGGTTTATGTTGCCTCTTGATCAATATCCGGAGCTGAAGCGCTCTGAATATACCGACATGATGATTTGGCAGCTGGATCTGATAGATATTCAACACTGATAAAAGAGTCACGGGAGCACGGGGTGAAAGGAAAGACTAGGGCGTGGCCACTGCTCGTCATTCTGTATGTATCCATCCTGTCGTTTACCGGGAGCACCCTTTATTGTCTGGTTCAGCTCCAGAATGCGACCAGAGCGATGGAGAAATATACCTATGATGTCTCCTGGGCGCTGATGCAGCTGCAGCTCGAGTTGGGGCGTTTCCTCAGTGCTGTAGAGGTCTACCATTATGGTGGAATAGAGCACAATGACCTGATGTTGCGCTATGACATTCTTTGGAGCAGAACCCCCATCCTGTTGAGCGGTCAGTTGCGTAAAAGCATGCAGGATAAGCAGAAAACCTTGCGCTTGGTGCAACTGATTGAAAACAACATTCGCGATATAGAGCCTGTCATTACCAAGCTGCAGAGCGGAGACTCTGTCTACCAGCAAATAATGATGCGCCTAGCCCCCTTGCAGGAACCTTTATCCTATGCACTAGCTTCCGTTATGCAGAAGAACATCAACATCTACTCAGAGAATGATCGCCATTTTGGTCAATTGCGTAATGCTCTGCTGTTGATGGTGTCTGGGTTGGTTATCTCGGTTTTACTCCTTAGCTCGCTTCTTGTATATGAAGCTCGACGTCACTTTAGGGCAGCAAGGCGTGACCCGTTGACGGGTCTCTCCAATCGGGTGGCATTGCTGGAACGGATGGAGCTCTGTGCCACTCAGGAGGTGCCTTTCGGATTGGTATTGGTCGATATCAACGACTTCAGAGATATCAACAGCAAGTTTGGTTATGACGCGGGCGATTTTTTGCTCAGTGAATTGGCCAGACGGATCAGATTGCTCTGTGAAGAAGGGGAGTGGAGTGGTCGGTTGGGTGGCGATCAATTTGCCATTATCCAGCGTGGTAGCAGCGATCTGCGTCAGGTCAGGGAGCTGGTAGCGCGACTGCTGCACGTTCTGAAGCAAGATATCGTCTATGATAACTATCCCTTCCGGCTCGAGGTGGGGATCGGGATTGCCTTCTATCCGATGGACAGCGATAAAACACAGGAGTTATTGAGTCGTGCGGAACAGGCTCTGTTCCATAGCCGCAAGACCCATGTCCCCTATGTGATTTACGATAACTCCTTGCTCAACGAGACGGCGCGGCGCAAGCATTTGGCCTCGGACATGATCATGGCGCTGGAACACAATGCGTTGGAACTCTATTACCAACCCATCGTCAATCTCGAGAGTGGTCGTTGTGAAGCTGTCGAGGCACTGCTGCGCTGGCGGCATCCGGAGCTGGGCTTTATTCCGCCAAACGAAGTGATCATGGTGGCTGAGGAGTTCCAGCTTGCAGAGCGTCTGGGTGGCTGGGTGTTGAACACCGCTTGCGAGCAGCTTTATCAGTGGCATCAGTTGGGTATGGTCGACCTGCAGATGTGCGTGAATGTCTCGCCGGGCATGTACCAGCGCAATTTGCTCAAATTGGTGGCCAAGGCATTGATGGAGCACCACCTGCCAGCCAGCAGTCTGGTTTTGGAGGTCACTGAAGATACCACCATGCGCGAAGTGAAGAATTCGCTGCAACTGATGCAGGATCTCAATCAACAGGGTGTGTTGCTGGCATTAGACGATTTTGGGACTGGTTATTCATCTTTGAGTTATCTGCAAAAGCTACCTGTGAGCAAGGTGAAGATTGACCGCTCCTTCATACAGGGCATTGATACTTCCATGGAGGCATCCGAGCTGGTCGCCAATATTTGCCGGATGGGATCCATGTTGGGCAAGAGTCTGGTTTGTGAAGGGATTGAGACTCAGGCCCAGCTTGATGTACTGCGATCCCTGACCGATATCCACTTGTATGGACAGGGCTATCTGTTCAGCCGGCCAGAACAGGCGGAGAAAATCTATCAAACTTTGCTGGAGATGGAGGAGCTTTGGCTGGCGCGTCAACAATCGGAAATGGCTTATATGAGTTAAGAAGAGGCTTGCCTGTCATCTGCCTCCATAATGTGTGATTTAGCTCGAATTTTCTTCTTGTTGTTTGTTGTTTGAACGGTTGTGCGGTCTTATCAAAAAAATATGCAAATTACCCTTGCCAGAAAGAATCGGCTCCCTATAATGCGCCTCCATCGACAGGGCAAGCGGCAACGCAAACAACCTCGTCGATAACCTCGAAAAGCCTTTGAA
>NZ_JAAKPX010000034.1:0-38159 GCF_049172135.1 Aeromonas sp. 603079
CAGGAGTAAGTGATGCCGATCCGTATATTGCCCCCTATCCTGGCCAACCAGATTCCGGTTGGTGGAGAGGTGGTGGAACGGCTCTCTATCCGCAAGATTGAAATTCAGGAGTAAATGATGCCGATCCGTATTTTGCCACCCATTCTGGCCAACCAGATTGCAGCCGGAGAGGTGGTGGAGCGGCCCTCTTCTGTGGTGAAAGAGCTGGTGGAGAACAGCCTGGATGCGGGGGCCGACCGGGTCGAGATCGACATCGACAAGGGGGGCGCCAAGCTGATCCGCATCCGTGACAACGGCTGCGGTGTCGCCAAAGATGAGCTGGTACTTGCGCTGTCGCGTCATGCAACCTCCAAGGTGGCCACGCTGGATGATCTGGAAGGGATCAACAGCCTCGGTTTTCGTGGCGAGGCGCTCGCCTCCATCAGCTCTGTCTCCCGTCTCACCTTCACCTCCCGCACCGCCGAGCAGTCCGAAGCCTGGCAAGCCCAGGCGGAAGGGCGCGAGATGAGCGTCACCATCAAGCCTGCGGCCCATCCGGTGGGCACCACGGTGGAGGTCGTGGATCTCTTCTTTAATACACCCGCGCGGCGCAAATTCATGCGCAGCGAAAAGACCGAGTTTGCCCATATTGACGAGCTGGTGCGCCGCATCGCGCTCTCCCGCTTCGATGCCACCCTGATCCTGCGCCACAATGGCAAGGTGGTGCGCCAGTACAAGGCCGCCAATACCGTGCCGGAGCAGGAGCGACGTCTCGCCGCCGTTTGCGGCACCCCCTTCATGCACCATGCGCTGGCGGTGGAGAGCGAGCATAGCGACGTGCGGTTGTGGGGCTGGCTGGCGACCCCGGAGGGGGCAAGACCGCAGAACGACCTGCAATACACCTATGTCAACGGCCGGATGATGCGCGACAAGCTCATCAACCACGCCATCCGTCAGGCCTATGACGAGTTGCTGCCTCCCGATCGCTTCGCTGCTTATGTGCTCTATATCGAGCTGGATCCCCGTCAGGTGGATGTCAACGTTCATCCGGCCAAGCATGAGGTGCGCTTCCATCAGGCGCGGCTGATCCACGACTTTATCTTTCAGGCGCTGTTTACTGCGCTGCGCCGCGAAGGAGTCAGCGCCGCTCATCAGGACGCGCCGCTGGCCGAAACCCTGGTCGAGTTGCCGGTCACTCCGCAGATTGAATACCCCGGTCAGGCGCCCCGTCCGGAGTGGTACGGTGCCGAGCACAGCTACCGGGCGCCTGCGCAGGTGCGGGAGGGGAGCGGTGGGGCTGGCCGAGCCAGCAATTATCAACCGCCCGAGCCGCCAAGCCGGGAGGCGATGCGCGGCATGGGGGCGCTGCTCACTACGTTGCCTATTGCAACGGTGGCTGAGACTGCACCTGAGCAGTCCGCGGCCACCGTGCCGCCACTCAAACAGGGGGGATGTCGCGCCCTGACACTGGTGGAGCAGGCCTACCTGTTGATCGAGCGGGATAATCAGCTGGCGCTGCTCTCGCTGGTGCGTGCCGAGCGGGTGCTGCTGCGTCACTGGTTGCTGGAGACCTGGGGCCAGGGGCTGGCGGCCCAGCCGCTGTTGCTGCCGGTCTCCTTCAAGCTGCCGAAGAATTTGATCGCGCTGGTGACCGAGCAGGAACGTTTGCTGAAACGGATGGGGCTGGAGTTGAAAAGCGGGGGGCGCGACACCATGATCCTGACTCGGGTGCCGGCTCTGCTGCGCCAGACCGATCTGGTGCGGCTGTTACCCGAATTGCTGCAAATTATCGAGGGCGGATCTGACAGTGATGCTGGTCAGCAGGCTGAAGTATTATGCCAATGGCTGGTGGAGCAGGGGATAAGCCGCGAGAAGATATACGATTTTTCAACTGCCAGTCGTCTGCTGACGGAACTTGTGACCGATTTCAGTGACCAGCTTGGTGACATGCGTATGGTGCGCCCGCTTTCGCTGGCGACCGTGCTGGAGGAGTTTGAACATGGCGAGTGACTTGCCGACCGCAATTTTTCTGATGGGGCCGACGGCCTCCGGCAAGACGGATCTCGCCATTGAACTTTGCCAGGCATTGCCTTGCGACATCATCAGCGTCGATTCTGCGCTGATCTATCGCGGCATGGATATAGGTACGGCCAAGCCCACCGCTGATGAACTGGCGCGGGCTCCGCACCGGCTGATAGACATTCTTGATCCCGCTGTGAGCTATTCGGCAGCCGATTTTTGCAAGGATGCCCTGCGGGAGATGAAAGAGATCGCCGACCGTGGCCGCATTCCGCTGCTGGTGGGCGGTACCATGCTCTATTTCAAGGCGTTGCTGGAGGGATTGTCCCCGCTGCCCTCCGCCGATCCCGCCATTCGAGCTGGGATTGAGGAAGAGGCTGCCCGCCTCGGTTGGCAGGCGCTGCACGATGAGCTGGTACGCATCGACCCGGTGGCCGGGGCGCGGATCCACCCCAATGACCCGCAGCGGCTCAGCCGGGCGCTTGAGGTCTACCGTATCAGCGGCAAGACCCTTACCGAGCTGACGCAGGTGCAGGGGGAGGGCTTGCCCTATCGAGTGCAGCAGTTTGCCATCGCCCCGAGCGATCGTGCCGTGCTGCATCAGCGTATCGAACAGCGCTTTGACAAGATGCTGCAAGGTGGCTTTGAACAGGAGGTTCGTGCGCTGATGGCGCGCGGCGATCTGCACCCGGATCTCCCCTCCATTCGCTGTGTGGGTTATCGCCAAATGTGGGACTACCTGTGCGATGAAGTGGGGTATGATGAGATGCGTTATCGTGGCATTGTTGCCACACGCCAATTGGCAAAACGACAGATGACCTGGTTGCGCGGCTGGCCCGACGTGACCTGGTTGGAATCTGGTGAGTCTGGCAATCTCGACCGCGTGCTTGCTCGCGCTGGTGCGGCTTGACACTCCCTGTATAATCAGGTTGTTATATTGATATTCGGTGTTTAAAAACAACAAACTATAAGGAAAAGAAAAATGGCTAAGGGGCAATCTCTCCAAGACCCGTTTTTGAATGCGCTGCGCCGTGAGCGGATTCCTGTTTCTATCTATTTGGTGAACGGCATCAAACTGCAAGGTCAGATCGAGTCTTTTGACCAGTTTGTTATCCTGCTGAAAAACACCGTGAGCCAGATGGTTTACAAGCACGCCATCTCGACTGTCGTACCGGCCCGTGCCGTCAATCATCACCAGCCCACTCCGGGTGGCGCGGCTGATGAACAGGGTGATGCCGAGGCGTGATATCCCTGGGCGAGTCGACTCGCCAACTCAGATTCATCATGATTCCTGTTAAGGAGCAAGCGCTTGTTTGACCGTTATGAAGCTGGCGAACAGGCCGTTCTGGTGCATGTCAACTTCAGTGATGAGGGTGAGCGGGAGGATCTGGAAGAGCTCAAGATGTTGGTGAGCTCGGCCGGAGTCAATGCGCTGGCGGTCATCACCACCAGTCGTAGTGCGCCCAGTGCCAAATTTTTTGTCGGCAGCGGCAAGGCTGAAGAGATCGCGTCCCAGGTCCAGATGCTGGATGCGGATGTGGTGATCTTCAACCATGCCCTGACTCCTGCCCAGGAACGAAATCTGGAACGTCTGTTCCAGTGCCGGGTGGTGGACAGAACCGGTCTGATCCTCGACATCTTCGCCCAGCGCGCCCGAACCCATGAAGGTAAACTGCAGGTCGAACTGGCCCAGTTACGCCACCTTTCGACTCGCCTGGTGCGAGGCTGGACCCACCTTGAGCGTCAAAAGGGCGGGATCGGTCTGCGTGGTCCGGGTGAAACCCAGCTTGAAACTGACCGACGTCTGCTGCGGGAACGCATCAAGGCGATTTTGCGCCGGCTCGACAAGGTAGCCAAGCAGCGGGAGCAGGGACGTCGTGCCCGTAACCGCAACGAAGTACCGACAGTTTCTCTGGTTGGTTACACAAACGCCGGAAAATCCACTTTGTTCAACCAACTTACAGCTGCCAGCGTGTATGCTGCCGACCAGTTGTTCGCAACACTGGACCCGACCCTGCGAAAACTGGTGATCCGGGATGTGGGTGATGTGATTTTGGCTGACACGGTTGGATTTATTCGGCACTTGCCTCATGATCTGGTCGCGGCTTTCAAAGCGACCTTGCAGGAGACCCGTGAAGCGGATCTGCTGCTGCATGTGGTGGACTGTGCAGATGAGCAGATGCAGGAGAATATCGACTCCGTGCAGCAGGTGCTGGCCGAAATTGAAGCTGACGACAGGCCTCAGCTGATGATCTGCAACAAGATCGACAAGCTGGCTGATCGTCCTGCTGGTCTGGAGCGAGATGACGAGGGGCACCCATTGCGCGTCTGGCTTTCGGCTCAGACTGGTGAAGGTTGTGAGCATCTGTTTACGGCGCTGACTGAACTGCTGGCCGGCTCCATGGTGCACCACACCCTGCAGTTGCCACCCTCGGCAGCAAGATTGCGCAGTGCGCTTTATCAGTTGAAGGGCATTGAGCAGGAAGGCTTTAGCGAGGAGGGAGATTTCGTGCTGGAAGTCCGTTTGCAAGTGGCCGACTGGAACCGCCTCGTAAAGCAGGAAGGTGAGAGTTTACAACGCTTTATCAGACATTGATGTTCTGATAGAGGTGATATCCATCCGCAAGTATTAATGGAGACGCTGATGGCTTGGAATGAGCCTGGTAACAACGGCAAAGACCGTGACCCTTGGGGGAACAACGGCAAAAATCAGGGGCCCCCTGATCTGGACGAAATGCTGCGCAAGATGAGCCGTCGCTTCGGGGGCCTGTTTGGTGGTGGAACATCCGGTGGTGATGTCGGTCGCTTTGGTATCTCCATCGCACTGGTGATCGCTGTGGTGGTGTGGGTCGTCAGCGGCTTCTACACCATTCGTGAAGCGGAACGTGGTGCAGTGCTGCGGTTTGGCAAGTTTTCCCATATTGTCGAGCCGGGTCTGCGCTGGAATCCCACCTTTATCGACAAGGTGATCCCTGTGGATGTCGAGTCCGTGCGCTCGCTGCCTGCTTCCGGTTTCATGCTGACTCAGGATGAAAACGTGGTGCGGGTCGAGATGGACGTGCAGTACCGTGTGGTCAACCCCGAGCAGTATCTGTTTAGCGTAACGAATGCTGACGAGAGCCTGAGTCAGGCCACCGATAGCGCCCTGCGTTATGTTGTGGGCCACACCAAGATGGACGACGTGCTGACCACCGGTCGTGAGAAGGTGCGTCAGGAGACCTGGCAGGTGATTGATGGCATCATCGAGCCTTACCAGATGGGTCTGCAGATCGTCGACGTCAACTTCTTGCCGGCTCGTCCGCCGGAAGAGGTGAAGGATGCGTTTGATGACGCCATTGCCGCTCAGGAAGATGAGCAACGCTTCATCCGCGAGGCCGAAGCCTATGCCCGTGAAGTCGAGCCGAAGGCCCGTGGTCAGGTCAAGCGTTTGGAGCAGGAGGCGGAAGCCTACAAGTCCCAGATTGTGCTGAAAGCCCAGGGTGAAGTGGCCCGCTTCAACGAGCTGCTGCCCCAGTATCAAGCTGCGCCCGATCTGACACGCAATCGTATCTACCTGGAGACCATGGAAGAGCTCTATCAGCAGGCCAATAAAGTGGTGGTCGACATGCCGGCTGGCAACAACAGCATGATCTATCTGCCGCTCGACAAGTTGGCTGGCAAGCAGGCGAGCGTCCAGCAGGGGCGTCCAGCTGCTGCGCCGACCATCGAGTCCACGCCAGCTTCCAACGAGGGCGCCAACTCCACTCCGACGCCGCTGCGTAGCGGTGACCGCTTCAGCTCAGGGAGAAACTGATAGATGAAAAAGCTAGCTATTGGTGTAATCGCTGTCGCGGCCATGGTCTGCTTCTCCTCTGTCTTTATCGTTGATGAAGGCCAGAAGGGGATTGTGGTGCAGTTCGGCAAGGTGAAGCGGGTTGACTCCGGTGAACCCCGCCTCTATGAACCGGGCCTGCACTTCAAGGTGCCGCTCATCGACCAGGTTCGCAAAATGGATGCACGCATCCAGACCATCGACAGCCAGGCTGACCGTTTTGTCACCTCCGAGAAGAAAGACCTGATCATCGATTCCTATGTGAAATGGAAGATCGAGGACTTCTCCAAGTACTACCTGGCAACCGGTGGTGGCAACAAGTTGCAGGCCGAGGATCTGCTCAAGCGCAAAATCAACAACGGTCTGCGCTCCGAGATCGGTAATCGTACCATCAAGGATATCGTCTCCGGTGAACGCAGTACCGTGATGGAAGATGCTCTGATGAAGATGGCGCGCTCCTCCGAGCTCGGCATCAAGGTGGTGGATGTGCGGATCAAGCAGATCAACCTGCCGGTGGAAGTGTCCAACTCCATTTACCAGCGGATGCGGGCCGAGCGTACTGCCGTGGCCCGTGAGCATCGCTCCCAGGGGCGTGAGCAGGCCGAGATCCTGCGGGCCGATATCGATCGCAAAGTGACCGTGATGATCGCTGATGCAGAGAGTAACGCTCGTCAACTGCGCGGTGAAGGGGATGCGGAAGCCGCCAAAATCTATGCTGACAGCTACAAGAAAGACCCCGAGTTTTTCAGCTTCGTGCGCAGTATGGAGGCCTATCGCAAGAGCTTCGCCGGTGGCAATGACCTGATGGTGCTCAAGCCGGATAGCGAGTTTTTCCGTTACTTCAAGTCTCCTGAAGGCACCAAGCAGTAAGTGTCGGGAGTTGTTTTGCCAGGGGCCTGCTTTGTCAGGCCCTTTTATTTGTCTGCCAAACAAACGGGATCAATGGTTTTTGACGGGAGAGGGGCAGAATGATGACATCCATACTGACGGGGCTGGGTCTGCTGTTGCTGTTTGAAGGGCTAGGCCCGTTGTTGATGCCCAGGGCATGGCAGCAGATGTTGCGGCTGCTGAGCGATCAGCCACCGGAGCAGTTGCGCCGTATTGGCGGCTCGCTAGTGGTTGCGGGTAGCGTGATCCTATGGATGTTGAGTCGCTGAGTCTGGCGCAATACACTGTCCAGCAGATAGCAGACAATAAAAAAGAGGCCGAAGGCCTCTTTTTTCATCCATGTCGTTTACTCAGGCACTGCGCTGCACGGCCATGTGGGCCAGTGTTTCCAGCGCGTGCTTGTGCTGGGAGTCAGGCAGGATGGTGAGAGCGGCAATGGCCTTGTCGGCCTCTTCCCTGGCACGCATGCGGGAGTACTCCAGCGCGCCGGTACGATCGAGAATGTCGAGGATCTGCTCAAGATGCTCCATGCCGTTGCGGTGCTCGATGGCATCGCGCACCAGCTGGCGCTCTTCCGGCGTGCCCACTTCCATGGCGCGCAGCAGCGGCAGGGTCGGTTTGCCTTCGGCCAGATCGTCGCCGACGTTCTTGCCCATCTCTTCGCTCTGGGAGCAGTAGTCCATCACGTCATCGATGATCTGGAACGCAGTGCCCAGATACTTGCCGTAATCGGTCATGGCCTGCTCGACGGGCTCGGGCTGATGGGTCAGCACGGCGGCGAGTCGGGTAGCGGCCTCGAACAGCTTGGCGGTCTTGCAGTAGATGACCGTCATGTAGCTCTCTTCGGTGGTATCCGGATCGTTGCAGTTCATCAGTTGCAACACTTCCCCTTCGGCGATGGTGTTGGTGGCATCCGAAAGGATCTCCATCACCCGCAGGTTGGAGAGTTCGGCCATCATCTGGAAGGAGCGGCTATAGAGGTAGTCACCGACCAGCACGCTGGCGGCATTGCCAAACATGGCGTTGGCGGTCTCCCGGCCACGGCGCAGGTCGGATTCGTCGACCACGTCGTCATGCAGCAGGGTAGAGGTGTGAATGAATTCGATGATGGCGGCCAGTTTCAGGTGATCCTCACCCTCATAGCCCAGCGCACGCGCAGCCATCACGGTCAGCATGGGGCGCATCCGTTTCCCGCCGGCGCTGACAATGTAGAAACCCAGCTGATTAATCAGACTAACGTCGGACTGGAGTCGGGCCAGGATCAGTTCATTGACCGCCGTCATGTCGGCGGCACAGAGCGCACGGATAGTCTGTTGGTCCATAAGTCTCGTAACGTGACAGCAGCAATAACTGCGATTTTAGTAATGGCAGGGATTCTACACGATTTCACAATGGGTTACAGTTAGGCGTTTATCCACGGCGGCAGATATGCGCACAAAATAAACTTTTTGCTAAATTGGCCTTGCCTGAGCAGATCGATTTGCGTAGAATGCCCGCCCATTGTTATAGGTTTTTGCGCATGTCTAGCCTTGAGCAAAAGACATGCCTTTACGGAGTTAATCAAATGTACGCGGTATTCCAAAGCGGCGGAAAACAACACCGTGTGGCCGAAGGTCAAATCGTTCGTCTGGAAAAGCTGAACGTTGAGACTGGCGCTACCATCGACTTCAACGAAGTGCTGATGGTTGCTGCAGGCGACACTTTTAAAGTAGGTGCTCCTTTCGTTGAAGGTGGCAAGGTTGTAGCTGAAGTTGTGGCTCACGGCCGTGGCGAGAAAGTGACTATCGTCAAGTTCCGTCGTCGTAAGCACCACCGTAAGCAAGCGGGCCACCGTCAGTGGTTCACTGAAGTCAAAATCACTGGCATCAGCGCTTAATTAGAGGAGTCCGATAGATGGCACACAAAAAAGCTGGCGGTTCATCCCGCAACGGTCGCGATTCTGAAGCTAAACGCCTGGGCGTGAAGCGTTTCGGCGGCGAAACAGTTCTGGCTGGCAGCATCATCGTTCGTCAGCGCGGTACCAAGTTCCACGCTGGTGAGAACGTTGGTCTGGGCAAGGACCACACCCTGTTCGCTACCGCGAACGGCAAGGTGCAGTTCGAAGTTAAAGGTCCGCTGAATCGTAAGTACGTTAGCATCGTTGCTGAGTAATTACGGACCGCAAGGATCCGAAGCCCCGCCAACAGGCGGGGCTTTTGTTTTTCCGAAATAATGACGAAAAAACGGAACGCAGATGACCCGGGTACCGAGATTGCCCGGAGAGGCAAGATGCGTATCGCCCGCAGGGGTCTGTACCACTATAATTGCGTATCGGTTTTTCGAATTAAGGTGACGGTTACCTATGAAGTTTGTTGATGAAGTCCAGATTCGAGTCGATGCCGGTGACGGTGGTAACGGTTGTGTAAGTTTTCGCCGTGAAAAATATATTCCCAACGGTGGTCCGGATGGTGGTGACGGTGGTGACGGTGGTGACGTCTATCTGGTTGCCGATGAGAACCTCAATACCCTGATCGACTACCGTTTTGAGCGTTTCCATGCTGCCGAGCGTGGCGAGAATGGCCAGAGCGCCAACTGTACCGGTCGTCGTGGCAAGGACAAGATCCTGCGCGTGCCGGTCGGTACCCGTGCAACCGATGACGATACCGGCGAGTTGCTGGGCGACTTGACTCACCACGAGCAGAAGTTGCTGGTTGCCAAGGGCGGTTTCCACGGTTTGGGCAATACCCGCTTCAAGAGTTCGGTCAACCGGGCTCCACGCCAGAAGAGCAACGGCACCCCGGGCGAAGTGCGTACCCTGAAGCTGGAGCTGCTGTTGCTGGCTGACGTCGGTATGCTGGGTCTGCCCAACGCCGGTAAATCTACCTTTATTCGCGCTGTTTCTGCCGCCCGCCCGAAAGTCGCTGATTATCCCTTTACCACCCTGGTGCCGAACCTCGGTGTGGTGCGTGGTGAGAACTCCCGCTCCTTCGTGATCGCCGATATTCCGGGCCTGATTGAGGGGGCAGCCGAAGGCGCAGGTCTTGGTATCCGTTTCCTCAAGCACCTCGAACGCTGCCGCGTGTTGATCCATCTGGTGGATATTTGCCCCATTGATGGCTCCGATCCGGCTGAAAATGCCGTGACCATCGTGCGTGAGCTGGAGAAGTACAGCCCGGAACTGGCTGGCAAGCCGCGCTGGCTGGTGTTCAACAAGATGGATCTGATCCTGGAAGAAGAGGCTCAGGAAGTGATGGATCGCGTGAAAGCCGCCCTCAACCACGAAGGGCCGGTCTACGCCATCACTGCCATCAGCAAGGAAGGGACCAAGAAGGTCTGCTACGACATCCTGGATCTGCTGGATACCATGCCCCGTCAGCTGGAGCAGGATGCCAAAGAGGCGATCGAGAAAGTGGAGTTCAAGTGGGACGACTACCACAAGAACCAGCTGGCTAAAGCCGAAGCGGAAGCGCTTGCCGCCTCCATGGCCTTTGACGAAAGTCTCGACGATGATGATTGGGATGACGAAGATGATGATGGTGTGGAAGTGATCTACGTCCGTGACTGATACCCTTGTCTGTCCATTTCATTGATAACCGGAGCCTGAACAGGCTCCGGTTTTTTTATGCCTGTCGAGTAGTGGCTCATTAGGTATATTTGTGATGCCACTTATTGCCTGCAGTTGATAACTGTTTATACTGCCCATCAAAATTAACAGTAATGAAACAATCGTCTGGCGATGTCGATTGAATCGATATGCGTTTCTGTATCTGATTGTTTTGATGGAAGGTTTACCTGTAAAAATTTTTATGCGCAGATTTATGCCTTATGGGCTTGTTTGTGCATTTTTTTGGAGTATTCTTGCGCCCGTTTTTCCGGTTAATGCATGAATACGCAGGTAGGCCGGGCTATGGAAAAGTAACATTAGGGCAGTCTTATCATGCTGGAAAAGAGTCTTGAAGCATCTGCGGTTAATACCCGCCGTAACTTGTTGATGTTTCTAATACCGTCACTGATCGGTATCTTGCTGTTCATGACGCCGGTCGTCTATGACGGTAACGTCACCATCCCCGTCGCAGTGCTGGCCAAGCTGGTGCAGCGGGTTTTTGCCGATTATCTGGTTGCCATGGTCAGTGCGGTGATCACTACCACCATGCTGATGACTATCATCACCTGGTTGTTCAAACCGGCGATTCTGGTGCGTAGACCATTCCTCAACAGCCTGTTCAACGTCTCTCCTTTCTGGGCCTGCGTGCGGGTGGTGGGTGGTATTTTCGTGCTGCTGACCTTCTTCCAGGTGGGACCAGAGGTGCTTTATTCAGGCGCAACCGGCGGCCTGGTGCTCAACGATCTGCTGCCAGTGCTGTTTTCAGTCTTCATTTTTGCCGGCCTGCTGCTGCCGTTGCTACTCGATTTCGGGCTGCTGGAGTTTGTCGGCACTATGATGACTCGCATCATGCGTCCGGTATTCCGGTTGCCGGGTCGCTCTGCCGTGGACTGCTTTGCCTCCTGGCTGGGGGATGGTAGTGTCGGCATCCTGCTGACCAGCAAGCAGTACGAAGGGAAGTTCTATACCCAGCGGGAAGCGGCCGTTATTGGCACCACCTTCTCCGCCGTCTCCATCACCTTCTGTCTGGTAGTGATCTCCCAGGTGAAGCTGGAACACATGTTCGTTCCCTTCTATCTGACTGTCTGTCTGGCTGGGGTGGTTGCCGCTATCGTGGTGCCACGTCTGCCGCCGCTATCCTGGAAGAAGGATATCTATATCGATGGCGCTCCCCTGTGTCGCAAGCAGGAGGCGGTGCCCCACCAGCACAGTGTGATGAGTTATGGTCTCGAACGTGCATTGACCAAGGCAGAGCAGATGACCGGTCTCGGTGCCGTCGCCCGGGAAGGGGTGAAAAATGCGCTCGACATGCTGTTTGGCGTGTTGCCTGTGGTGATGGCGATCGGTACCTGTGCCCTGATGCTGGCCGAACACACCCCCATCTTCAACTGGCTTGGCGCTCCCTTCGTCCCCTTGCTGGAACTGCTGCAACTGCCGGAGGCGGAAGCCGCATCCAAGACTATCATGGTCGGTTTTGCCGATATGTTTATTCCGGCTGTGCTGGCTTCGACCATCGATAGCGAGATGACCCGCTTCGTCATTGCCGCCATGTCGGTGACCCAGCTGATCTATATGTCCGAAGTGGGGGCCCTGCTGCTTGGCAGCAAGATCCCGGTCAAACTGTGGGAGTTGTTTGTGATCTTCCTGATGCGCACCCTGGTTACCCTGCCGGTGATTGCCGGTGTAGCGCATCTGCTGTTCTAAGGACTACGCCATAGTGAAAAACGGTCAACCTGGGTTGACCGTTTTCTTTTCCGCGGTAATGGGAGAGCATCGCCCTTAGGCTGGCTCAGCCTCTAGTGACGGGACACTGGATAGTCAGGGAGTGGACCGTGTTGGCGATGCGATAGGGCTTGGCCGCCTTGTAGACCTTCTTATCTTCGTCGTAGCTTCCTCCCAGATACTGGGTGCTGTATAGCGTCTGCTGGCGGCGATCTGTCTCCTTGTAGCCCTGTGGGCAGGTCTGGTTGGCTTGCTGAAAGCAGGCCGTCATGCTGCTGCACTCTATGTAGAAGCCGAGCTGGCCCTTATCGGCAAGGCGCACCGGGGTGACGGTGGGGGCTGGGGGAGACAACAGGGAGCAGCCGGAGAGCGTCAGCGCGCCCAGCAGAACGAGATGTTTTGACATAGATAACCTGAACAGTGTGGTGTGACAAAGAGTGAGGGGGAGTCTATTGCTCCCCCTTCGCTATAGGGGCACCGTTATAACCAGCCCGGGGCGTTCAGGCCAGCCCGCAAATGTAAGAAGATATGACCCAGCTAGGCCTGTGCGGCCAGCAGTGCGGTTTCATCCACCTGATCCAGTTGGGCGGTCTCGAGGAAGCGTCTGGCGTAATCGCGCCAGATACCGCTGCTGACAAACAGAACGAACAGATCCGGGTCGATATGCTGTTCACGTACCATGCTCTGCATGATGGCAAGAGCCTGGGAGACCGTCTTGCCAGATTTGTAGGGGCGATCACTGGCGGTCAGAGCCTCGAAAATATCGGCGATAGCCATGATGCGGGCCGGTACGCTCATCTGTGATCCGGTCAGCTGGCGTGGGTAACCCTTGCCATCCATCCGCTCGTGATGGCCGCCGGCAATCTCCGGCACGCAGCGCAGATGACGGGGGAAGGGGAGGTGCTCCAGCATGCGTATGGTCTGGATTATGTGCTCGTTGATCTTGTAGCGCTCCTCCTCGGTGAGGGTTCCCCTGCTGATGGCAAGGTTGTATCTCTCCCCCCGGTTGTAGAGATGGTGCGGTACCTTGACCTTGAAGCCCCAGGGATTGTGCTCGTCGAACCGATCTCCATCCGGACGAGGCACAAGGTGCCAGCACTTGTCGGCCAGCAGTGGCTCGAGGCAGGGCAACTCGGGAGATGGTTCTTTCTGACGCAGCTTGATCTCCTCCCGGCTGATGCCGAGCCGATCGTCCAGGGTGCGCAGCCAGGTGCGGCTGGCGATGGCGTCGAGCCGTTCAATCTTCTCGGGGGCCATCCACTCGCCACCCAGATTGCACTCGGCGATGAAGGCAAACTCCTGATCCAGCTCGGCCCAGCGCGGGGCTGCCTCTTCCCGGCAGGTACTTCTGATCTCTGATGACAAGCGGGCAGCGAGGCACTCGATATAGACATCCCGCTTGAGTACTTCAAAACGGGTGCGGATCTCGTGGATCCGGTCGTAGAGGGTCTCCAGTTTGGTGGCCTTGTCGACCACGAACTCCGGTGTGGTCACCTTGCCACAGTCATGTAGCCAGCTGGCGATATGGATGGCTTCCCACTCCTCCTCGTTGAGAGTGAAATCGGCAAAGGGGCCCTGTCGCTGGGCGCAGGCCACCTCGGTCAGCATCCGGGTCAGCTCCGGCACCCGCTGGCAGTGACCGCCGGTGTAGGGGTTCTTGGCGTCGATGGCGCCGGCCATCAGCTCGATAAAGGATTCGAGCAGCTGTTTCTGCTCTTCCAGCAAGCGCTGGTTCTCGATGGCGGAGGCGGAAGTGCCCGCCAGCGCTTCGATGAGGCTGATGCGCGATGCCAGCTCCTGTTCGCTGCAGCGTGGCAGGATCAGCAGGAGGTATCCGATCAGCTCCTGACGATGGTTGCAGAGCGGCTCAGCCACCAGCTGGCATGGGTCGGGAAAGGAACCCCAACTGTCCAGGTGTTGCCTCCATGTCGCCTCATCCAGGCTGAGGGAGATGCGCTGGGAAGTGGCCATGCCGGATAGCAATGGTTGTGGCCATGGAACCTGCCCAAGGGGCAGCTCGGTTTGCTGCCAGCGGGCCTGGACCGGCTGCATCTTTTGCTGTTGGGCCAGGTAGAGGCTCCCCCCTTTTGCCTGTACTGCGGCGATGGTTTCATGCAGGATGCGGCTTAGCAGGGAGTCGAAGCGGTGCTCTGCAGCCAGTGCTCTACCCATGTTCATGAAGTTGCCGAGGGTTTGGCGCATGCCGGACATGGTGCGGGCAAGGTCATCTATCTCCCGGATGGCCGATTCTGGAACCTGCCCCTCGCCAAAGTCGAAACGCTGGATCCGCTCGGCCTCGCGGGTCAGGGCCAGCAGCGGGGTAGCGGTACGGCGGGAGACCATCCAGATCACTGGCAGCAGCAACAACAGGCTGGTCAGCGCCCATGCCATATTGATCAGTGCTTCATTGCGTGCCTGCTGATAGAGCAGATCTGCCGAGGCCAGCAGGGCGATGTAAAAAGGGGTGTCCTTGCCGAGGGGGGAGATATTGACCAGCCACTCTTGTTTTTCCCCTGTGGTCAGGGTCAGCTCCCGGGGAGAACCATCCAGCAGCACAGGCGTCCTCTCTAGCCTAGTTTTCAGCTCGGCCATGACTGGGCCGCCCAGAGCCGTGATCGCTGGCAGCTGGGTTAGCTGATCATAGGCTGGCAGATGTACAGGATCGGCCGCCAGTAGGGTCGCGGAGCGATCGAACAACACTACCTGGCTTTGGAGCGGCAACTGCAGCTCGCCAATCAAGGCCGAGAGCCCTTCGACACTGGCATCCAGCCCGATCACGGCGCGTTGGCTATGGCTGGTGACAGCCAGCGTCATGCCCGGCTCCCTGGTGGTAAAAAAGAGATAGGGGGTGGTGGCGACAATCTTTGATGAACCGCGAGCCAGCCGGTACCAGTCGCGGCTGCGGGGATCGAATCGATAATCCGCCATGGCTCGCCGCCCCAAAAGTTGCAGCTGCTCATCAAAATAGAGGAACTCTCCCCGCCCGCTACTCAGGCTCTGAACCAGCAACTGGCTGCCTTCAGGCACAGCCTGCACCTGGGCCCGGGCCCGTTCCGTGAGTTTTCGTACCAGAAAGAAATCGCCACTCTCATAGCCGATGTAGACGGCACCATAGCTGTCGCGATTGGCCAAGATCTCTGCCAACTGCGGCAGATACTCCAGTCGGCTTGCCAGATCGCTCATGTCGGCCAGTCGGCTGCTGGCTAGCAGGCTGAGGGACATGCGGGCTGGCTGCTCGTTCAGTTGCAGAGCGAGGGCCAGCTGTTCCCGGTACTGTTTGAAGTTGTGGCGCTCATGTTCCAGCATCTGGCGAGAGCCCTGCTGGAACTGCAGCAGAATCAGCAGCATGCCCAGCACACTGAACAGCAGGGTAAATAGGGTGGCAATGTGAACATAGAAGGGCTTGCGCCCGGATCTGGCAGTGATCATGGACATTTCCTTGTCACAGTGATGCTTGCGGAGACGATCTGTCAGCAGTGTGTCAATACGATAACAGAAATGACAATACTGGCCTGATATCTGTGCTTTTCCATGGTTGCCCACTGCCAGGCAGAGCTTGGCAGGAGATAGTGATTCATTCAGGTATCCCGTGCTACATTGCCTCACTTGTTACTGGTCTGTAAATCCATGGAGTGACTCATGCCTGCCATCCCCTATTCCGTGCTCGATCTGGTGCCTGTTGCCGAAGGTTCCGTACCTGCCGAGTCATTTCGCCGTTCGCGGGATCTAGCCCGCCATGCCGAGGGCTGGGGTTACCAGCGCTACTGGCTGGCCGAACACCACAACATGCCGGGCATTGCCAGTGCCGCCACCTCGGTGCTGATCGGTCATCTGGCCGAAGCCACCACCACTTTGCGGATCGGCGCGGGTGGCATCATGCTGTCGAACCACTCGCCGCTGGTGATTGCCGAGCAGTTTGGCACCTTGGCTTCTCTCTATCCCGACCGCATCGACCTTGGCCTTGGCCGCGCCCCCGGGACCGATCAGCGCACCATGCGGGCGCTGCGGCGTATGCGCAGTGGCGAGGTGGATGATTTTCCGGCCGATGTGCGCGAGCTGATGAGCTACTTTGGCGACGAGATCGGCGCGGTGCAGGCGGTGCCCGGTCAGGGGCTGCATCTGCCCATCTGGCTGCTGGGCTCCAGCCTCTACAGCGCGCAACTTGCAGCGGCGATGGGCTTGCCGTTCGGGTTTGCCTCCCATTTCGCCCCTGCCATGTTGCTGGAAGCGCTGGAGATCTACCGTAGCCAGTATCGCCCCTCCGCTCGCTGGCCCAAGCCCCATGCGGTGGTCTGCATCAACATGATTGCCGCCGACAGCGAGCGGGAGGCCCGCTTCCAGTTCACTACCGTGCAGCAGCAGTTCTTGCGCCTCCATCGCGGTGATGCGGGCAAGCTGCCCGCGCCGGTCGTCCAGCTTGGCGATGAGTGGTCTCCCCGTGAGCTGATGGCGATGGAGCAGACCTTGGCCCGCTCGCTAGTGGGCAACCCAGAGCAGGTTCGTCATGGCCTCAAGGCGCTGCTGGCGGAAACCCGTGCCGATGAGCTGATGTTCAATGGCCCCATCGTCGATCATCAGGCTCGCTTGCGCTCTTTCGAAATTGCTGCAGGGGTGATGCGGGATCTATAAGCTCGCCTCCCCGGATACAAAGGCGCTATCTTGCAGAGAGAGTCTGGTGTCACCCTGCTGTCTGGTTTTCGCAAAGAGACTGTTGGGGAACTGGATCTCGGATATCTATCTTTTATCTAATGTACTGAATTAAAAGGAAAGTCAGGTTGGTGTCAGGCCGTTGTCGTGTCACCTGCCACCCTCCGGCCCCTATGCTGGCCCTGTCAATTACCACAAGGAGTTCGAGATGATCGTCAGGAAGTTGAGATTGCAGCGGGGCTGGTCACAGGAGCAGTTGGCCGCCTTTACCGGCCTGAGCGTTCGCACCATTCAGCGGATCGAGCAGGGTCAGCAACCCGGACTGGAATCCCTCAAGGCCCTGGCCGCTGTCTTTGAGCTCGATGTGGCGCAACTGGACGGCACACGGCAACAGGAGCATGAGATTAGAGGGAGTGACACTATGGGGAAGGATGCATTGCAGGTTTCAGCAGAGGAGCAAGCTGCCATGAAGTATGTGGAGGGGCTCAAGGGCTTCTATCACCATGTCGCCAGCTACGTGGTGGTGATCTGCGGGCTGTTTGTCATCAATTACCTGAGTAATCCGGAGTACATCTGGGCCTGGTGGCCAACCCTGGGTTGGGGGCTGGGACTTGCCTCCCATGCTGTTCGGGTATTTCAGCCCTTCAAGCTGTTTGGCCCCGAGTGGGAGCGGCGCCAGATCGAGAAGCGGCTGGGGCGCAAGTTGTAACTTCATTCGCCGGAAAACAGGGAACCTAAACAGCAAGCCCGGCAACCAGCCGGGCTTTGTTATTGGAACGGGCTGTAGCCATCCGTGCGGCAGCGACCGCCAGATTGTTGCGTCCCCCCTAGCTGGCGTGAACCGGGCAGGGGGTGGCGATCAGGGCATCATCCTCGTAGCGCCACAGGGTGAGGCTGTTGCCCCAGACACAGCCGGTATCGAGCGCCTTGATATCGCTCTTGCCGGTGTTGCCCATCAGCGCCGCCCAGTGGCCGAACACCAGAATGGGGTCATCCACGTGGTGTTCGCGCTGTTCGAACCAGGGACGCAGCCCCGGGGTCGACTCCTTGGGCCCCTTCTTGCATTTGAAGTCGAGACGACCGTCGAAATAGCAGAAGCGCATCCGGGTGAAGGTGTTGATGATGTAGCGGTAGCGGTCGATCCCGACCAGATCATCTTTCCAGCCATCGGGCTGGTCGCCATACATGTTGTGCAGCAGCCAGCTGTATTGGTCACCGCGCAGCAGGCTCTCTACCTCGCGGGCGCAGTTGCGCGCGGTGCGGACATCCCATGCGGGGGAGATCCCGGCATGCACCATCATGATGGGCAGATCCGGATGCTCCGCCAGCAGCGGGCGGTGGCGCAGCCACTCCAGCAGTTCATCCCGATCAGGGGCATCCATCAGGCTTTGCAGCTTGTCTTTCTTCTTGAGCGGTGCAACGCCATCTGCGACCGCCAGCAGGTGCAGGTCGTGGTTGCCGAGCACGGTAACGGCACGGTTGCCCAGCCCTTTGACAAAACGCAGGGTATTGAGGGAGTCCGGGCCGCGGGCGACCAGATCGCCGCAGAGCCAGAGCACGTCATTTTCGGGATCGAACGCGGCAAGATCCAGCAGACGGCGCAAGTCGTCGTAACAGCCCTGGATGTCACCGACAAAACAGTTCGCCATGAAACCTCAGTTGATAATATTGGGGATGGCCAGCGTGAAGGGGGCGATGGGCGCCTCAAACTGCTGACCAGAGCCATCTTGCAGGGTATAGCTCCCTTCCATCACCCCGAGCGGGGTCGCCAGCGGCACGCCGCTCTGGTAGCGGTAGGTCTCACCTTCGGCAATGACGGGTTGTTCCCCGACCACGCCTGGGCCTGCCACTTCCAGCATCTTGCCATTGGCATCGGTGATGAGCCAGCGCCGATGCAGCAGTTGCACCGGGCCGGGCCCCAGATTCTCAATCTCGATCAGATAGTGAAACTGGTAAGGGTCTTTGGAGCCCGCCACATACACGGGGTATGGGCGGATCTCGATGTGCGGGAGTGCCACAGGATCAGGCCTGTTGCTGATCCGCCAGCCAGTTGGCGATCATGACAAACTGCTCGAGGGAGAGATTCTCCGGGCGCAGGTTGCCATCGATACCAAGCTCGGTCAGCTGGGCGTCGGTGATGAAGTTGGAGAAGCTGTTGCGGATGGTCTTGCGACGCTGGCCAAAGCCTTCGGTACAGACGCGATTCAGACAACGAATGTCTTTTGCGACTATGGTCGGATTCTTGTGCGGGATCAGGCGAACTACGGCAGAGTCCACTTTCGGCGCCGGTTTGAAGGCGCCCGGGCCCACTTCCAGTACCGGCACCACCTGGCAGTAGTACTGAGTCATTACGCTCAGACGGCCATAAGCCTTGCTGCCCGGGCCGGCGGCCAGACGCAACACCACTTCCTTTTGCAGCATGAAGTGCATGTCTTCAACCCGGTCGGCAAATTCGCACAGGTGGAAGATGAGCGGGGTGGAGATGTTGTAGGGCAGGTTGCCGAAGATGCGCAGCGGCCCCTTGCCTTCACCCATCAGGGTGCCAAAGTCGAAACGCATGGCGTCCGCTTCGATGACGGTCAGCTTGTCTTTGAGTGTCGGGTGCTCGCGCAGGCGAGCTGCCAGGTCCCGGTCAAGCTCGACCACGGTCATTTTGTCCATCTGGGCGGCAACCGGCTCGGTCAGCGCGGCCAGACCCGGACCGATCTCCACCAGATTCTGACCCGGCTGCGGGTTGATGGCGGCGACGATCTGATCGATCACATACCGGTCGTGCAAGAAGTTCTGACCGAAACGCTTACGGGCCGTGTGGCCCATGTGCACCTTACTGCTCATATCTTTTTTTCTCTACCATCTTGATGGCGTGGTTAATCGCGGTGACAAGGCTGCCCGGATCGGCCAGGCCCTTGCCTGCCAGATCCAGCGCGGTGCCGTGATCCACCGAAGTGCGGATGAAGGGAAGCCCCAGGGTGATATTGACCGAACTGCCGAAGCCCTTGTATTTGAGCACAGGCAGCCCCTGGTCGTGGTACATGGCGAGTACCGCATCCGCATCCTTGAGGTATTTCTCCTGGAACAGGGTGTCGGCCGGCAACGGGCCGACCAGATCGATCCCTTCCTGGCGCAGGGTGACCAGGGCGGGTTCGATCACGTCAATCTCTTCACGTCCGAGATGGCCACCTTCCCCGGCGTGGGGGTTGAGGCCGCAGACGTAAATACGGGGTTTGGCGATACCAAACTTGGTGGCGAGATCCTCGTTGAGGATCCGGATCACCTTGCCGAGGCGATCTTCGGTGATGGCCATCGCTACATAGGCCAGCGGAATATGGGTAGTCGCCAGTGCGACCCGCAGCCCCTCGGTTGCCAGCATCATTACCACATCGGCAGTGTTGGATTGTTGGGCAAAGAACTCGGTGTGGCCGCTGAACGAGACCCCGGCCTGGTTGATGATCCCCTTGTGCACCGGCCCGGTCACCACGGCGGCAAATTCGCCGCTCATGTTGCCATCGCAGGCACGCTGCAGGGTCGCCAGCACATAGGCGCCATTGCCTTCGTTCAGCTCGCCCGGCACCACGGGGGCGCCGAGAGAGACAGAACATACCGTCAGGGTGCCGGCTCGCTGCGGTTGTGCCGGTTGACTGGCATCATAGGGCTCAAGCTCGATGGGCAGCCCCAGCAGGGCCGCTCGCTCGCGCAGCAGCGCCGGATCGGCGATCACCACCAACTGGTGGGGCCAATCCTGCTGGGCAATCTGCAGCACCAGATCCGGGCCGATCCCGGCCGGTTCGCCCGGGGTAACGGCAAGGCGACGGCAGCTCATCAGCTCGCAGATCCTTCGACACGGATGTAAGCCTCATCACGCAGCTCGTCCAACCAGGCCTGGGACTCTTCCACGAAGCGGCGATTGTAGATCAGCTGATAGGCACGCTGTTCCAGAGCCTTGTCAGTGGCATCCTGGCTGCGACGATCTTCCACTTGGACGATGTGCCAGCCGTGGCTGGTGCGGAAGGGGGCGCTGATCTGGCCTGGTTGCAGCCGGTTAACCATGTCGCGAAACTCTGGTACATAGACGTTGGGATCAGACCAGCCCAGTTCGCCACCCTGCACCGCAGAGCCCGGATCTTCGGAATACTTCTCCGCCATGCTGGCGAAGCTTGCCTTGCCGCTCTTGATGTCGTGCAGAATGCCGTCCAGCATCCCCTTGGCTTTCTCTTCGCTCAGGATGATGGAGGGCTTGATCAGGATGTGACGGGCCTTCACCTCGGTCTGCATCACTTGCTGCTGACCCTTGGTGTCGAACACCTTGACGATGTGCAGACCGGCGCCGGAGCGCAGCGGGCCCACGATATCGCCCTTCTTGGTACCCTGTACCGCTTCGGCCATCAGGGTCGGCATCTCTTGCGGGCTCATCCAGCCCCAGTCACCCCCTTCCAGCGCCTTGGGGCCGTTACTCTCGGCAATGGCCAGTTTGCGGAAGTCGGCACCCTGCTTGAGGGCGGCCAGAATGCGCTCGATCTTGCTCTTGGCGGCATCCAGCTGGGCGGCGGTGGGGTTGTCCGGCAGGGCAATCTGGATATGGCCGACGTGGTATTCGTTCTGCTGTTGACCCTGTTTCTTCAGGATCTCCACCACCTGCTTCACCTCCTGCTCGGAGATGTTGATACGGCGGCGCACCTGATTGCGGCGCACCTCGTTCATCAGGATCTCGCGGCGAACCTCTTCCCGATACTGGGCATAGGTCATCCCTTCACGGGCGAGCTGGGCGCGCAGCTGATCCAGGGTCATCTTGTTGTCGGCGGCGATGCCCTGAATAGCCTGTTCCAGCTGGGTATCACTGATCTTCAGCCCCTGGCGATCCGCCAGTTGCAGCTGCAGGCTCTCCTGGATCAGACGGTCGAGTGCCTGTTTGCGCAGAGTGGCATCGTCAGGCAGAGACTGGCCGCTCTCCTGGGCGGAGAGTTTTACCTTGTTGACCAGTGCGTCCTGTTGACTGGACAGCACTACGTCCTTGTTGACCACGGCCAGCACTTTGTCCATCAGCTCGGGCGCAGCCAGTGCGGCCTGGCTCATGGCGCCGAACATTCCCGCGGTCAGCAGGGCAATCAGGGTCTTTTTCATATCCATCTCTCAAGGCTGGACCAGCATCATTGCTGGTCTTTCAGATTAAACGGGCGAACATAGGGCAACAGCTCGGTATCCAGGGTGACACTGCGGCCACCGGTACCCACGCTGCCAAGTCCCTTCATTTCAAACTGCAGACCAATGACTTTTTCCGAAGTGGGCTTCAGAGTGATGTTGTCCGGCTGGTTGTGCCACTCCAGGCTCATGTTGATGCTCCAGCAGCAGGAGTCGTATTTGACACCGATCTTGCGGTCAATGTTCACATCCTGCTTGATATCGCGATAGTAACCGCCATACATCTGCCACTGATCGGCGATCGGCGCCATCATCACCAGACCAGCCTGGCTGAGGTCTTCGGCCAGAGCAGGATTGCTCGGGTAGCGATAGTCCCGGTTGCCGTCCTGGATATAGCGGTAGTTGACCTGGGTGGTCAGCTTGCCGGTCCGGTATTCGACTGCACCGTTGCCGGCAGTAAATTCCCCCTCGGAGGTATCGTACTGGGTGCCGGCATGGGCGAACCACTCATCGGTGATCCGGGCATCCCCCTCGAACGAGAGCAGGGAGCGGGCGTTGGTGTTTTCCTGATCGGACGGGTAGAGGCGCACCTTGGGAGGTGTCATCTCGAAGGCCTGGGCTACCGCCAGACGTAACCGCTCATCCCCCACATTGTCATAGACCCGGCTGGTCAGGCCAACGGTGACCCGGTTGGCATCGCTGATGCGGTCGAGACCGGCGTAGCGGCGATCGCTGAACAGGCTGTAGTAGTCCTGACGGGTAGTGGTGGAGTCGTAAATCCCTATTTCGTCCTGATTCTTGTAAGGGATATAGAGGTACTGGAACTCAGGCTCCAGGGTCTGGGTGCCCTTGCCATCATACCAGTCTACCGGACGATCGAAGTTGACGCCCCCCTTGAGGCGGAAGGACGGCAAGGTGCGGGTAATGGTGCCGTCTTTCAGGGTCAGCTGCTGGCTATCTGCGTCTGTAAATTTACTGCGATCCTGGCTAATCAGGTCTTTGGGGATCTCCTGGTTGTAGGAGGTAAACATCAGTTTGTACTGGCTTATAAGGTAGTAACCCGGCGCATCGACCAGGGGGATGGTCAGGGTGGGAGCCAGATGCAGACGGGTAGCGGTATAACGCTCACCGGCCTGCTGGGCAGTGGCGCTGCCGCTGTCATAGCCAAACTTGGTCAGCTCGCTGTTCCAGGCCAGATCGAACCATTTCCCCTGCTGGAAGTAGTTGTAGTTGATGCGTGGCAGCATCTCGTGGGGCAGCAGCGCGTAGGGACTCAGGATCTGATAGCGACGCACCTCGGAGGTGAGGTTCCAGTTCTGCTGGTAGTAACCGGCGGTAAAGGATTGCTGCAACTGGCTGTCGACCTGGGTGCCCACTTGCGGGCTGAAGTCGTTGAAGTAGTTGTAATCCTTGTCCCGTACCTGGGTGTAGTCGATGCCTAAACGCAGGGAGCCATCCATCAGGGTGGATCCGTGACGAATATTCATCAGGTAACGATGACCATCTGAGAGGTACGGAGTCCCTGTCGACGGGTTGGTAAAGCTCGGGTTGCCAGCATCATACTGCTTGTCATCCCTGAGGCTTTCAAAATAGAGGGTACCGGTATGGGCTGGGTCCGGCATGTAGCGAAACTCTACCTGTTCCATCAGGCCGCGTTTGTCCATAAAGCGGGAGGTGATGGTGGCATCGTAGTTGGGGGCAATGTTCCAGTAGAAGGGCTGGGTGATCTCCATGCCGTTGCCGGAACTCTGTTTGTAACCCGGGTAGAGCAGACCTGTCTTCCGTTCATCCTTGATGGGGAAGTTTATATAGGGGAAGTAGAACACCGGGTAGTCATAGAGCCAGAGGCTGGCGTTCCAGGCTTCGCCGAACACCTCTTTCTGGTCGATGTCGATGCTGCCCGCCTTGAGGGTCCACACTTCCTGACCGGGGGGGCAGGTAGTGTACTGGGCTCCCTCCATGGTGATGTTCTGGTTGTTGTTGGTCATCACCACGCGTTTGGCAAAGCCGCGCACCGGTGAGCCATGCACCTGATACTTGCCCTCCTCCAGCTCGGAGTTTTTGGTATCCAGGTTGGATTTGAGGGTCTTGTCGCTGGTGACGGTCACCTGACCGTCGTTGTAATAGATGTTGCCGATGGCGATGACATCCCGGCTCTTCTGATCGAGCTGTGCATAATCGGAGTCAAACTTGCGAACACCCTGACGAACCTTGACGTCGCCTTCATAGACGGCGGTGCCGCCCTGTTTGGCCTCGAGACGGTCAGCATCAACCTCGACCGGCTGCGCGTTGGCATCCTGATCCGATGAAGGCTTCTCTATCTTGGGAACATAGTCATAGCAGAGACTATCGAGAATGCCGGTGGCTGGCGGCGCTTCGAACGGGGCCGCCTGCACCATCATAGGGGTGAGTGCGGGGGCCAGGCTGATAGTCAGGGCGATGGGATAGCGGTACCCCAGTGTCCATTTGGTCATGTGAAAGACTCGTGCAATCCGTGATAGATACGGTTGATCCAAGGCATGCATTTTACGACAGGTTTCATCGAGTTGACATTGCATGTCATTGCTTTATGTTAGCCGGCAATGATAAAGCATTATTGCGGCCAGGGCTAACAGCCAAGTGCTGCTTTCCACCTTGGTCCTCTACTTATGCACGATCGCGATTCCCTGCTATTGCAGTGGGCACGCCGTATTTCCGGTGATGCCAATCTTCAGTTGACCCTCATTTCCGGTGATGCCAGCTTCCGTCGCTACTATCGCGGTGGTGGTCTGGTTTGGGTGGATGCCAATCCGAAAACCGAAAAAAATCATGAGTTTGTTCGTAACGCGGCCGCCTTGCAGGCGCGTCAGCTGTTGGCGCCAGAGGTCAAGGCGGTGGACTACGAACAGGGTCTGCTGGCGGTGAGTGACCTGGGCGATACTCAGCTGATCAGCTGCCTGAACGAACACAACGTACTGGCCTGGTATGGCAAGGCGATTGATTTGCTGCCCCGCCTGGGGGCGGTTGAACTGGTGCTTGAACCCTTCGATGCGGCATTTATGGCGCGGGAGAACAGCATTTTCCCCGAGTGGCTGCTCGGCCATCATCTGCAACTGAGCCTGAGCCATGAAGAGCAGCAACTGCTGGACGAGACCTTCGCTTGCCTCACCGCCTGCAATCTGGCCCAGCCGCAGGGGGTGATGCATCGGGATTTCCACAGTCGCAACCTGATGGTATGTGGCGGTGATACCCCCGAGAGCAGCCGGCTGGCCATCATCGATTTTCAGGACATGGTCATCGGGCCGCTCACTTATGATCTGGTCTCCTTGCTGAAAGATTGCTACGTGCGCTGGCCGGACGAGGTGATCGATGAAGGGATGCGCCACGGCTTTGCCACCCTGCAACAGGCGGGTCTGCTTGGCGAGCTCGATTATGCCAGTTTCCGTCGCGATGCCGATCTGACCGGCATGCAGCGCCACCTCAAAGCGGCCGGAATCTTTACCCGGCTCTATCATCGCGACGGCAAGTCCGGCTATCTCAAGGATATTCCCCGTACCCTCGGCTACGTGGTGGATGTCTGTCGCACTCATGGTGGTGCCTATCCGGTACTGGCCCGTTTTGGTCAGTGGTTGGAGCAGGTGGTGTTGCCGGGGGTCGCCAATGCAGGGGTAAAACCATGAAGGCGATGATCCTGGCCGCTGGCCGTGGCGAGCGGATGCGCCCGCTGACTGACCTGCTGCCCAAGCCGCTGCTGGCGGTGGGGGGCAAGCCGCTTATCGTCCACCATATCGAAAAGTTGAAGTCAGCTGGCGTGACCGAGC
Source organism: Aeromonas sp. 603079 (assembly GCF_049172135.1). Taxonomy (NCBI): domain Bacteria; kingdom Pseudomonadati; phylum Pseudomonadota; class Gammaproteobacteria; order Aeromonadales; family Aeromonadaceae; genus Aeromonas; species Aeromonas sp. 603079. The sequence continues at coordinate 25,586 of NZ_JAAKPX010000034.1, forward strand.
TGGTCATTAACCACGCCTGGCTCGGCCACAAGCTGGTCGAGAGCCTTGGTGATGGCAGTGCGCTTGGCGTGACCATCCACTGGTCAGCCGAGGAGAGCGCGCTGGAGACCGCGGGCGGCATTGTGCAGGCGCTGCCGCTACTGGGCTCTGAACCTTTTTTGGTGATCAACGGCGATACCTGGCTCGATCTCGATTATCACACTCTGGTCAGCCAGCCCCTTGGCGATGATCTGGCCCACCTCTGGCTGGTGCCCAATCCGCCCCAGCACCCCGCCGGGGACTTTGCCTTGCAAGAAGGGCGAGTTATGGATACGCCAGCGTTTACCTTCAGTGGGGTCGGACTATATGATCCGGCGGCCTTTGCCGGTCTCGCGGGCGGTGCCCGCAAGCTGGCGCCCCTGCTCCGTGACTGGATGGCGCAAGGGCGGGTGGGCGGCAGCCTGCTCGCTGGCGAGTGGCGCGATATCGGCACGGTCGATCGACTGCGCGAGCTGGATGACCAGCTCCAGGCCCGCACTCATTAACTTCAAGAGGTCTTGAACCATGCGTATTTGGGGTAAGGTGCTGGGCGCCTTCTTCGGTTTTCTGCTCGGCAATATTATCGGCGCCCTGATTGGCCTGTGGATAGGCCACCGTTTCGACCGTGGCATGGGGCTGCAGGGGGCGTTTCGTCGCGGCCCGAGTCAGGCGCAGCAAGCCGTCTTCTTCCACGCCACCTTCTCGGTGATGGGTCACATCGCCAAGTCAAGCGGTCAGGTGACCGAACAGGAGATCCGGGTTGCCTCCAACCTGATGGATCGTATGCGGCTGGCGGGCGAACAGCGTGCCCGGGCGCAGGAGTCGTTTCGTCTCGGTAAGGAGGCTGACTTCCCGCTGCGCGAGACCCTGGCCGAGTTCCGCCGTGCCAGTCTGGGGCAGCGCGACATTCTGCGCTTCTTCCTCGAAGTGCAGTTGCAGGCGGCCTTTGCCGACGGGCGGGTAGAGGAGGGCGAGCGCGCCATTCTTCACACCATCGCCGACGAGCTGGGTTTCAGTCGCATCGAGCTGGCCCGCATTCTGGCGATGGCCGAGGCACAGATGAACTTCTTCAATCAGGCCCATGGCCAGTATCAGAGTGGCCATTCCGGTGGTCAGCAGTATCGGCAGGAGCCGCCTTCTGCGGATCGCCTCAAGAATGCCTACCAGCTGCTGGGGGTAAGCGAGAGCGACAGCGATCAGGATATCAAGCGTGCTTACCGCAAGGAGATGAGCAAGCATCACCCGGACAAGCTGGCCGCCAAAGGGCTGCCGCCGGAGATGATGGAGATGGCCAAGGAAAAGACCCAGGAGATCCAGCAAGCCTGGGAGTGGATCCGCGAGGCGCGCGGTATCCGTTAAGCTCCAAAGTCAGGCTGGAACAGACAATAAAAAGCCCCGCAGCAGTGCGGGGCTTTGTTTTGCCGTGTGGCGTAGGCCGGGTTATTTGGCCGGAATCGCTTCCAGCACGTGCACCAGCAGTTGCCAGAAACGCTCGACCGCCGGGATATGCACCTTCTCGTCAGGGGAGTGGGCCCCGCGGATGGTCGGGCCGAAGGAGACCATGTCCCACTCCGGATAGGCGCTCTTGAACAGACCGCACTCGAGACCGGCGTGGATCACCATCACGTTGGGCATAGTGCCAAACAGAGTCTGGTAGCTGTTGCGTACCAGCGCCATGACGGGGGAGTCCACGTTTGGCGCCCAACCAGGATAGGCTCCGGTGAATTCGCAGCTGGCACCCGCCAGGGTGAACAGGGAGCGGGTCATCTGCTCGATGCTCTCGCGACCGGAGTCAATCAGGGAGCGGATCAGGCACTGGACGTACACTTCGCCATCCTGAGTCTTGATGACCCCCAGGTTGGTCGAGGTTTCGGTCACGCCGGGCATGGCATCGCTCATGCGCATCACGCCGTTCGGGCAGGCCATCAGGGCATCCAGCAGGCGCTGCTGCAGGGAGACGCTCATCAGCTTGGCCGGTTTGGCGGCGTTGTTGACCAGCACGGTCAGGTTCGGCTCGGTGGCGGCCAGTTCGGTCTGGTAGATCCCGGTGTAGCGGTCAACCAGCGCCTTGAACTCGTTCACGCTGGCAGCGGGCACCAGCAGGGTGGCACGGGCTTCGCGCGGGATGGCGTTGCGCAGAGTGCCGCCGTGGATCTCGGCCAGACGAACACCCAGCGGCTCGGCTGCTTTGAGCAGACGTACCAGCAGCTTGTTAGCGTTGCCACGGCCGCGATGGATATCGCAACCGGAGTGGCCGCCACGCAGCCCTTTCACGGCCAGCTCGAACGCTTCGCCTTCGCTGGCGTCAACCAGCTCGAGCTGGAAGCGGATATTGGCATCCACACCGCCAGCGCAGCCCATATAGACTTCGCCATCCTCTTCGGAGTCGGTGTTGAGCAGAATTTCGCCCTCCAGCCAGCCCGCTTCCAGACCGAATGCGCCGGTCATGCCGGTCTCTTCGTCGGTGGTCAGCAGCACTTCCAGCGGACCGTGTTTGATGGTCTTGTCAGCCAGCACTGCCAGGCAACCGGCCATGCCTATGCCGTTGTCGGCACCCAGAGTGGTGCCACGGGCCGTGACCCACTCGCCATCTACATAGGCATCGATGGGATCGGTCGCGAAGTCGTGTTTGGTGTCGGCGTTGGCCTGCGGCACCATGTCGATGTGGGCCTGCAGTACCACGGCTTTGCGGTTTTCCATCCCCGGGGTGGCCGGTTTCTTGATGATGATGTTGCCGACCTTGTCCTGCTTGACCGCCAGACCTTCCCCTTGAGCCCATTGGATGATCCAGGCGCTCAGTTTGGCTTCATGTTTGGAAGGGTGGGGAATGGAGCAGATCTGTTCGAAGAAATGCCAAATCAGTTTGGGAGAGAGAGAGCTAAGCTGTGCCACGTCGGGACTCCTTACCAGCACGGAATTAACAGGGCCCCATCAGCGGGCCGGGGAAGAGGATAACGATAATACAGTCAATCACACAAAAATGTGAGCAATCAGCGCAAATCGCAGGCAGCTTGTGCTGGCTGATGGCAACCAGGCAGTACGATCGTCAGGTTCGGACGACGCTGACCGATAGAAAAGAAAATGTGTGACCGATCTCACAAAAATATTGAATTTAATGCACCGACTGGTAAATTAGCTCCCGTGGTTCGCCACCCGTCAGGATGACGATGAAAGCCTCCAGGGAACCGAAGCAAAGCAAGTGCGCCTCCATGGAACCGAGTGTTCGTTCAAGGATTTGAGCCCGCATTAAAGGTACGTAACTTGTTAAGCAATCAGGAGTTTCAATATGCCAGGCAGCAACTCAACCTATTGGTTTGCCCCCTCTTTGTATACCCAGGGTTTCAGCTACCCTAACCCCTTCGTCACTCGTCGCTAAGACGAGCTGCCCAACCTGGCAGAGGCGAGAAAGCAGCAGGTGCGTGAGGTAAACCCTCCCCCTGCTATTTTTTTATCTGCGATTTGCCGCACAGTCCCATTTGGGCTCGGTAGTAGGGACGGCAGGTTATTCGTTTGGCGCTCGAGATGGGCCGAATGGAGAGGGTGATGCCGATTTTTCCTGTTTTTGGCATACGTTTGCCAGGCATTTTCTCTGCAAACGGTGCTATCATATCGGCCCAACAGCCTGTCCGCGGTTTGGACACATCATCTAACCGATCGCCGGATAAGCCCATCTTGCTTCCATTGTTATCAGATTTGCTGCCGAGGCTTAGCCCTGAGGCAGCCGAAGTGCAATCTGAATTCAGTCGGGCAAGGGCCGCCATTTACTGGCATCCGCAGGGAGAATTGCGGATGTTGTTATTTTAAGTGATTGTTTTTAAATAACTATTCGAGATCGATAACATGCCGAAAAAGTTCTATGTGTCGTGGGACAACCTGCAACGTGAAGCTCGCCGTCTGGCCCGTCGCCAGCTGCCTGTCAGCCAGTGGAAAGGTATCATCGCGGTCAGCCGTGGTGGTCTGGTGCCCGCAGCCCTGATGGCCCGTGAACTTGGCATTCGTAATGTGGAAACCCTCTGCATCTCCAGCTATGACCACGACAGCCAGCGCGAGTTGGTAGTCGTTAAAGCTGCCACCACCGCCGGTGACGGCGAAGGCTGGCTGGTGGTGGAAGATCTGGTAGACACCGGCACTACCGCCAAGGCGATCCGCGAGCTCTACCCGAAAGCCAAGTTCATCGCGATCTTCGCCAAGCCGATGGGCGAAGCGCTGCTGGACGATTTCGAAGTGGCAATCCCGCAGGATACCTGGATTGAACAGCCGTGGGATATGGCGCTGGAGTTCGCCACACCGATCTGCGACGAAAAGTAACGGGATCGGGATGTGACGTTCAGAGCGTCAATTGGCCGCACGCGGCAAGAATGGTTTCACAGGGCTCCTTGATGGAGCCCTGTTTTTTTGTGTATCAATCTGTTGCAGGGTGGCTGATGGGCAGTAAAAGTGGTTAAGATGAGCTATTGCCTGATATGAATAGGACACAATCTTGGACTTGAACGACGACCTCAATCTGACCGAAAAGCTGTTTACCCGGGTCAAGAAGGTGCTGGAAACTTCCGAGATCTCCAACTCCAGCCCGGCGGACATTGCCGAAGCAGAGTCAGACGAGATGTTTATCGACGGCTCCATGTCAAAGAGCTGGTATCGCCTGCTGCGCCGCCCCTCCTGGGCCTGGCAGGGGGCCGACCCGGTCGAGGTTGAGCAGACTCTGGCCCGCATCGCCATAGCGACCGGTGAACGCACCCATGACTGCTATCTCGATACCATCAAGGGCTATGTGCCTGGCAACTGGATCTATGAGTGGAGCCAGGTGGCTGGTAACTACTTCAAGCTTGGGCGCGAACTGCGTGAGCAGGGGGATGCAGCTGGCGCCTTGAAACAGCTGCTCAAGGCGGTGCGCTACTATTCCATCGCCAGCTACCCCCATCTCAAGGATGATGAACTGGCGGATCAGGCCCAGCTGCTTGGCAATATGGCCTATCGCGAGGCGGGCCGGTTGTTCAAGGTGCCGCTCAAAGAGATCCAGGTGCCCTTTCGCGGCAAGCATATTCAGGGTTATCTCCACCTGCCGACCACCGACAAACCGGTGCCTCTGGTGATCATCAGCGGGGGGATCGACTCTCTGCAGCTCGATTTCCTCAACTTCTATCTCAAGCGACTCGAGCCCAACGGCATCGGTATGCTCTCCCTCGACATGCCGGGCATCGGCTATGCCGAGCATTGGCCATTGGTACAGGATACCAGCCGCCTTCATCAGGCTGTGCTGCACTATCTCTCCGAAGTGGCCTGGGTCGATCATCAGCGTATCGCTATGGTCGGTATGCGATTGGCAGGCAATGTGGCGGCACGTCTGGCCTTTATCGAGCCATTCAAGCTCAAAACCGTGGTCTGTGTCGGGGCCGGGGTCAATCAGGTGTTTACCAATCAGGAGTTGTTTGCCAAGTGCCCGCGCATGATGCGGGACAGCCTGGCCAACCGGTTGGGCGCTGATGCGGCTCATTGGGATACCATGCGTACCAAGTGTCAGGTATTTTCACTGAAAACGCAGGGATTACTGGGGACTCGCACCTCTGTGCCGATATTGAGTATTGGACACAAACGAGATTTCATCTGTCCCGAGCAGGATGTACGGGCATTGGCGGCGGCCAGTCGTAACGGCAAGGCCATCGTCTTCGACAAGCAGCCCTTGCTTGAGGTGTATGACAAGGCGCTGGACGAAATCGTCGAGTGGCTGAAACAGCATCTATGTATCTGATGCGCTGAAGGACTGACGCCATCCCGAGGTGGCGCGGCTTGTTTAACAGGGAGGTTAACATGTCTGAAAGAGTGACCTACAAGCGACTGCTGAGACAGTTTGCTGCCATTGGCCCCTATTTGCGTGAGGATCTCTGTGAAGAGGGGCGTTACCGTTTCGACAGTCTTTCCGTTTGTGTCAGTGCCAAACCGGCGCCAGACAAGCGGGAGTTCTGGGGTTGGTGGCTGGTGCTGGAGCAGGAGGATCATCTGTTCCGCTACCATTACCAGTTCGGATTGTACAATGCCGATGGCGAGTGGCTCGACAAGCCGATCCCCAAGAAGCACCAGGTCGAGGTGGAACGGACCCTCAACCGTTTCTACAAATTGATCAGTGACAAACTGGCCTCGCTCGAGTGTCAGCTAGTGCCTGCCGAACAGGTGACCAACGAGTTGAGTGTAACGGCTGCCTGAGCCTCTGATGCCCTGCGAGAGGTTGTGACGAGCTCGCAGGGAGACTCTTGCCCCATCCTTTCATCACCCTTTATGGAATTGCCTTGCAGGGCCCCATGGCCGTGGGTATAAAGATATTCCTTATTTTTTAGCCTTTATGCTCCCATGGAAAACAGAACCATAGTCGTCAAGTTGGGCACCAGCGTGCTCACAGGGGGGTCTTCCCAGCTCAATCGTGCCCATATGGTCGAGCTGGTCAGACAGTGTGCGGCCTTGCACCGTCACGGCCATCGGGTCGTGGTCGTCACCTCGGGGGCTATCGCCGCCGGGCGTGAACATCTGGGGCACCCGCCACTGGCGCCAACCCTGCCCAACAAGCAGATGTTGGCGGCTGTCGGCCAGACCCAGCTCATACGGGTGTGGCAGGATCTGTTCAACCTCTATGGTTTGCATATCGGCCAGATGCTGCTGACCCGCGCCGATCTGGAAGATCGGGAGCGCTACCTCAACGCCCGCGACACCCTGCGCACCCTGCTTGATCACAGGATCATTCCGGTGATCAACGAAAACGACGCTGTGGCGACCGCCGAGATCAAGGTCGGCGACAACGACAACCTCTCCGCCCGCGCCGCCATTCTGGCGGATGCGGATCTGCTGATCCTGCTGACCGACCAGAAGGGGCTGTTTACCGCCGATCCGCGTACCAATCCCGATGCCCAGCTCATTGAAGAGGTGCAAACCATCGACGATACCCTGCGCTCGCTGGCGGGTGACAGTGTCAGCGGCCTCGGCACCGGCGGCATGGCTACCAAGCTGCAGGCCGCCGATGTGGCCCGTCGAGCTGGTGTCAACGTGGTGATCGCGACCGGCCAGATGCCGGAGGTGATCGGCCGTCTTGCCAAGGGCGAGCGGATTGGCACCCTGTTCCCGGCGCTGGCGTCCCCGCTGGAAGGGCGCAAGAGCTGGATCCTGGCAGGCCCGCCCCCTCACGGCGAAGTGCATGTGGATCAGGGGGCTGTCGCCGCCATGAAGGATAAAGGCTCCAGTCTGCTGCCCAAGGGGATCGTCGCCGTCAAGGGCGATTTTATTCGAGGCGATGTGGTGCGGATCCTCGATCCCAAAGGTGCCGAGCTGGCGCGCGGTATCTGCCGTTACGACCATCTGGAGCTGGAGAGGCTGCGTGGCGTCCACTCGGATCAGATTGAGCAGGTACTGGGCTATGGATATGGTTCAGTAGCCATCCATCGAGACGATATGGTGCTGCTCTAATCAGGGCGGCACGGCATGAACAAAAGGGAACCGAGATGAGTCTGGAGAAAATGGGGCAGGCGGCCCGTGAAGCTGCCTATCAGCTGGTTACCATCAGCACGGCGCAGAAGAATCGGGCGCTGGCCGCCATCGCCGATGAGCTTGAGGCGCGCAGTGAGCAGATCCTTGCTGCCAACGACAAGGATATTGCGGCTGGCCGTGAGGCGGGCTTGTCAGAAGCGATGCTGGATCGCCTGCTGCTCAATCCGGCCCGGCTGGCCGGTATCGTGGCAGATGTGCGCAAGGTGATCACGCTGGACGATCCGGTCGGTGCCGAAATGGATAGTCGGGTGCTGGAAAATGGCCTGCGGCTCTCCCGTCGTCGGGTGCCCATTGGGGTTATCGGCGTCATCTACGAGGCGCGCCCCAACGTCACCATCGACATCGCCAGCCTCTGCCTCAAGACCGGCAACGCCAGCATACTGCGTGGCGGGCGCGAGACCTTCCACTCCAATCTGGAGCTGGTGCGGGTGATCCAGCATGCCTTGGCGGCCTCCGGTCTGCCCGAGGCGGCGGTGCAGTACATCGACAACCCGGATCGGGCGCTGGTCGGCGAGTTGCTGCGTCTCGACCGCTATGTGGACATGATCATCCCCCGTGGCGGTGCCGGCCTGCACAAGATGTGCAAGGAGAACAGCTCCATTCCGGTCATCATCGGCGGGTTCGGTATCAGCCATATTTTCGTCGACGAGAGCGCCGATCTGGTGCGCTCTCTGGCGGTCATCGACAACGCCAAGGTGCAGCGCCCCTCCGCCTGCAATGCCCTCGATACCTTGCTGGTACACGAGAAGGTGGCTGCCACCTTCCTGCCGCAGCTGGTGACGCTGATGAACGAGCGCAAGGTGACGCTTGTGGCCGCGCCCAACGCCATGGCGCTGCTGGTGGGTGCCGACAACCTGTGCGAGGCAGGGCCGGAGGATTTCGATACCGAGTGGCTCGGGCTGACCCTGGGGGTCAAGTTGGTGGCGGATGTGAACGAGGCGCTGGCCCATATGCGCGAGCACAACGCCGGCCACTCCGATGCCATCCTGACCAACGATCTGGCCAACGCCGAGCGTTTTGTCAATGGCGCCGGTTCGGCGGCTGTCTATGTCAACGCCTCCACCCGTTTCACCGATGGTGGCCAGTTTGGTCTGGGCGCTGAAGTGGCGGTCTCGACCCAGATGCTGCATGCCCGTGGCCCCATGGGGTTGACCGAGCTCACCAGCTACAAGTGGGTAGGGCAGGCCGATTACCTCAGCCGCGCCTGACAACAGGTTGTGTCAGATACAAAAATGCCGACCCTTGGGTCGGCATTTTGTTTGGCAAATATCGCGAAGATATCAGGCGTTCGGGTTACTCCCCCTGATAAAGCACCTTGTCACCGGATTTGAGCACATAACCCTTCCAGATAAAGAGGGTGTAGCCGCTGCCTTGCCATGACCAGTTGCCTTCCATGCCCTGACGGGCAAGCTGGTGCTGCTCGCCAGTGGGCAGGGTGAGCTCGGCCTTGCTCTGATCGGTGTTGAACAGCACGAACGCACTGCTGGTCTGGCCGGCATCGGTCGGATTGAGCCGGATGCCCTGCTCGAACAGTCGCACGCACTGGTTGGTGAGCGCCGACCACTGATAGCCCGCACTGCCGATACAGCCGTGGCTGTCGCGATCGCTGCCCACCAGATGTTGTTCCGGTGTACTGCATGCCGCCAGCAGCAGAGAGGCGGCCATCAGAGTCAAGGTTCGCATGGTTACTTCTGATCCTCTTCGAGGTTGTCCCGTTCGATGACGATATTGGAGAACCCCAGCTCTTTGAAGTAGTTCTCCCGGTAATCCTTCACGCTCTTCTTGTCGCGCCGGCACACCTGAGCCAGCTGAGCTTCCATGGCGTGGAAGCTGGCGAGATCGATCCCTTCGGCAGCGGCAACCGCATCATAGATGCTGTTGAACTTGTCGTTGGCATAGCCGATCGTTTTGGCCTGCTTCTTGTAGGTGTAGGTAATCTTGAACGCCATGGCGTTATTCCTTTGATTTGGCTTGCTTGCGCTGAACGTAGAGGTAGAGGCTCTCTACCTTCTCCCGGGCCCATGGGGTCTTGCGCAAGAACTTCAGGCTGGATTTGACGCTGGGCTCATGGGTGAAGCAGCGGATATTGATCTGCTGCCCCAGCTCTTCCCAGCCGTAGTATTCGACCAGCGCGGTGACGATGGCTTCCAGCGTCAGCCCGTGCAGCGGGTTGTTCTTCTGCGAGGCGTTCGGTTGCTCGCTCATGCCTGCTCCGCCAGCTTGGCAAAGGGCTGACCCATGCGGGTGGTGACCCCGTTGGCCAGATGGGGTTCAAAACCGGCCAGCATGCCCGGGCCAAACAGGCAGACCACGGTGCTGCCCAGCTTGAACAGGCCCATTTCGGCGCCTTTCTGCAGGGTAATGGCCTCGTCGCCGGTATAGTCCCAGCGCACCACCTTCTTCTCTTTGGTCGGCGCAATGTTGCCGGCCCAGATGGTCTCGATGCTGGCCACGATAGTGGCACCGACCAGCACCAGCGCCATCGGGCCGTGCGGAGTGCGGAAGGTGGCGACCACTCGCTCGTTGCGGGCAAACAGGTTCGGCACGTTCTCGGCGGTGAGCGGGTTGACGGAGAAGAGATCCCCCGGCACGAACACCATGCTCTCCAGCACGCCATGCAGCGGCATGTGGATGCGGTGGTAATCCTTGGGCGCCAGATAGATGGTGGCGAAGTCGCCATCCTTGAACGGCGCTACCAGATCCTCATAGCCGCCCAGCAGCTCGCGGGCGCTGTAGTCGTGGCCCTTGGCCTGAATGATGCGACCCTGCTGGATCGGGCCGAGCTGGCTGACGGTGCCATCGACCGGCAGCGCCAGAGTCATGGCATCTTCTACCACGGGGCGGATGCCGGGCTTGAGCTCGCGGGTGAAGAACTCGTTGAAGCTCTTGTAGTGGGCCGGATTCTCGTGCAGCGCCTCGCTCATGTCGACCTTGTACTGCTTGATAAAAGCCTCGATCACCCTGGTGGTGATGTTGCCCGCTTCGGCGGCGGCAAACTTGCCGATCAGACGGGAGAGGGCGTGCTTGGGCAGACAGTATTGACCGGCAATTTTCAGGTTGTCAGTAATGCTCATGTTCATCATCAACGTAGGTTAAACAGGGTCACAGGCGCGCCTGTTGGCGACCGTGACGGGCTTCCTGCATGGTTTCCAGGATGCGGTGATAGTTGTGGAAGCGATCAGCGCTGATGGCGCCCGCGTCGACCGCGGCGCGCAGGGCGCAGCCGGGATCATCCTTATGGGTACAGTCGCGGAATTTGCAGCCACCCAGATAGTCGCGAAACTCGACGAAGCACCAGGTGATGCGGTCGGCTTCCAGATGCCAGAGGGCGAACTCGCGGATCCCCGGGGAGTCGATGAGATCGCCACCGCTCGGGAAGTGGTAGAGTCGCGCCGTGGTGGTGGTGTGCTGGCCGAGCCCCGAGTTTTCGGAGATCTCGCCGGTGAGCACATCCAGCCCCGGCATCAGGGCGTTGGTGAGCGACGACTTGCCCACCCCGGACTGGCCGACGAAGATGCTGATCTTGTCGGTCAGAGCAGCTTTAAGCTCATCCAGCCCTTCGCCGCTCTCGCAGCTCACCAGCAGCACCTCGTAATTGAGTTTGCGGTAGGTTTCGAGCTGGCTTTCGATGCGCGCTCTGGCGGCATCATCGAGCATATCGACCTTGTTCAGCACGATGAGAGGGCGGATCTCCACATCCTCGGCGGCCACCAGGTAGCGGTCGACGATGTTGGTGGAGAACTCGGGCATCACCGCCGAGACGATGATGATCTGGTCGATGTTGGCTGCGATGGGTTTGACCCCGTCGTAGAAGTCCGGCCGGGTCAGTACCGAGTGGCGCGGATGCACCGCCTCGATGACGCCCGCTGTCGCGGCATTGAGGCCGGGACGCCACACCACCTTGTCGCCACAGACCAGACTGCTGATGCTGCTGCGCCGCAGGTTGCTGCGGTGGATGGTGCCATCGACCGCTTCCACGTCCGCGTGTTGACCGAAACGGCTGATCACCACCCCTTCGATGGCCGGGCCAAACAGGGTGTCATCCACCTCTGTGGTGTGCTCTTTTTGCAGCCGACGCTCGCGGTTGGCCTGGACGCGTCTTTGTTGACCCAGATTGAGTTTTGCTTTCTTTGCCACTCGATTCGCCAGTTTATGAACAGATCCAAAGCCAGTATGATACATGCAAATTGGCAAAATTCCGCCATTCCTCCCAACAGAGAGAGTAATCATGACAGTCAGCGCGCAGAACCTGGTATGGATCGACATGGAGATGACGGGTCTCGACCCCGAAGAGAACGTGGTACTGGAGATTGCCACCATAGTCACCGACAAGGACCTGAACGTGCTGGCCGAAGGGCCGGTCATCGCCATTCACCAGAGCGACGAAGAGCTGGCCAAGATGGACGAGTGGAACGTCAACACCCATACCAAGAGCGGTCTGGTGGCCCGGGTCAAGGCGAGCCAGCATGACGAGGCGAAAGCCGTTGCCGAGACCCTCGCGTTCATTCGCCAGTGGGTGCCGGAGCGCACCAGCCCGCTGTGCGGCAACAGCATCGGTCAGGATCGCCGCTTCATGGTCAAGCACATGGCTGATCTGGAAGCCTTCTTCCACTACCGCAACGTCGACGTCAGCACCATCAAGGAGCTGGTACGCCGCTGGCAGCCGGAGTTGCTGGATCAGTTCAAGAAGAGCGGCACCCATCAGGCGCTGGACGACATCCGCGAATCCATCGCCGAGCTGCAGTTCTATCGCAGCCACGTCTTCAAGATCTGATTCCCCGGCAAAGGTTTGTCATGCGCTGGCTGCTAAAATCGACAGTTCGGCCAGCTTTTGAGCGAACGCGCGCAACCAGACAAAAAAGCCCTTGCAATTGGAATGACTGCTCTTATAATTCGGCTCCCGTACAGTAGCGCAAGCAACCAAATGCTGTGCGGCCTGTTTTAAGGTAGTTGCGGGAATAGCTCAGTTGGTAGAGCACGACCTTGCCAAGGTCGGGGTCGCGAGTTCGAGTCTCGTTTCCCGCTC
>NZ_JAAKPX010000035.1:0-33244 GCF_049172135.1 Aeromonas sp. 603079
GGTATCCATGATGGTAGACCTCAAGGTGATGGCCTACTTCAAGATTAGCCTTTCAACACGTAATTGGGACAGAGCCATAAAAACGGTCACAACAGCGTAAAATGGTGCTTTATTTCGTCGGAGATAGCCCATGTTTTGTCCAAAATGCGGTGGTCAAACCTTGCAGAGCGTCAGCCCTAAAGAGTTTCTCTGTGGCTGCGGTTTTCATTTTTTCCAGAATGTGGCGACGGCGGTGATGGTGGCGCTTTGCTGGCAGGATGAGGTGCTGGTTGCGGTGCGTGCCCGCAATCCGGGCAAGGGGTTGCTGGATCTGCCGGGCGGATTTGTCGATCCCGGCGAGTCGCTGGAGGAGGCACTGGTGCGCGAGTTGCAGGAGGAGCTGGGGCTCGATGTCAGCGCTCATCCTTGTACCTATCTCGGTTCCTTTCCCAATATCTATCTCTACGATGGCATCACCTATCACACCTGTGACACCTTTTTCGCTATCAAGCTGAGTGAAAAACCGTTCATCCAGCCGGCTGACGATGTGGCCGCCTGTCAGTGGCTGAAGATCAGCGATATTCCCTTGCCCCGCTTTGCTTTCGAATCGACGCGCACCGCGGTGGCGCGGCTGCAGCAATCCTCTTTGCAAGCCTGATCCCTGCTGATGACGATGGGGATTGGCAGCGACCATCCCTGTCTCATCCTTGTCCACTTTTGTCCCGCAGACGCCATTCGTCAGACGGTGAGTGGTATAGTCAGCAGTGGATCCGGATTCAAGGAGCATATCGTGAAGAAGATAGTTCTCATCTTGCTCGGCATCGCCGTGGCAGCCTTGCTGGCCATAGTGACGTTGATAAGCCTTATCGACCCCAATCAATTCAAGCCCCAACTGGCTGAACAGGTGCGCAAGAGCACGGGTCGGGAGCTGGTGATGGCGGGGGAGATTGACTGGCGTTTCTGGCCGAGTCTCGGGCTCTCGCTGGAGAAGGTCGCTCTGCGCAATCCGGCCGGTTTTGCCGAGCCGGATCTGGTTCGTTTCGAGCAGGGCGAGGCCTCGGTGGCCCTGTTGCCGCTGCTCTCCCATCGTCTGGAGATCGGCAAGGTGACCCTGAGTGGCGCCAATCTCTTTATCCAGACCAAGGCGGATGGCAGCTCCAATCTGAGCGGACTGCTCAAAGATGCCACTGCTGATGCAAGCGAACCGGTCGTCCCCGCAACCCCAGCGCCAACCGCTGATAGCAAGCCCTGGCAGATCAGCTTGCAGGGTGTCGCGCTCTCCCAGGCCAGTGCGCTGGTACAGGATGATCGCAGCGGCACGTCGCTGCGACTGGATCGCCTCGATCTCGATATGGGGCAACTGGCCACCGGTCAGTGGGTACCCGTGACGCTGGCCGCCAAGGGGAGTGCCGACAAGCTCGCTTTCGACGTTAAAGGGCAGACCCAGATCAAGCTGGCGCAGGAGGTGATGGCGAGTGAGCTGAAAGATCTGAGCCTCAGCGGCAGCCTGAGTGACCCGTCTCTGCGACTCGACAGTTTCTCCATCAAGGGAGACCGACTGGCCCTTGGTGAGTGGAGCAACCTCACGTTGGCGCTGAAAGGAGCCAAGGGTGAGGGGCAGCAAGCTTCACTGGCTGGTTCGCTGGAAGGAACGCTCAAGGGACGGCTCGATAAAGAGATGAAGCTTGCCGAGCTCTCCGATGTGCTGCTGACGGCTGCGCTGGAAGGTGATGCGCTGCCGCGCCCGCAGATGAAGCTGAAACTGGCCGGGTTTGCCCGTGCCGAGCTCGACAAGCAGTTGATTACCCTGAGCAAGCTGGTGATGAGTGCTGATGAGGCGCTGCTGAGTGGTGATGGAACCGTGCAGCTTGACGCTGTTCCCTCGATCAGCTTCGATCTCAAGGGGGAGAAGCTGGATCTCGACAAATGGCTCGCCAGATCGGCACCGACCACACCAGCGCAGGCGAGAGAGGACAAACCAACGGTCGGTGCTTCCAATACCGCTGCAACTGGCGATAAAGAAGCAACCGGCAAGAGCGAAGCCCTCTCCGCGGTTGAACCGGATCTGGGCGCGCTCAAAGGTGTGGATCTGGATGGTCGGTTGCAACTCGGTAGCCTGCGCCTGAAAGGACTGGATCTCGGTACTGTCGATCTGCAGGTGGTTTTGGCCAAGGGACTGCTGACGCTCAAACAGTTCAGCGCGACCGTGGCGGGCGGTCAGGTAAGCGCGAAAGGGGTTCTCGACGCACGCCAGCAACCCGCCACCTACAAGGTGCACAAGCAGGTGGCCGGAGTGAACATTCGTCCCTTGCTGCAGACTCTGGCCCAGAGCGATCTGCTGGAGGGTAAGGGCGATCTCGATGTGCAGGTGCAGGGGCGTGGTCTCTCCCCTCTGGCACTGCGCAACGGAATGCAGGGCAAGGTGACCTTGAAGCTGAGCGACGGCGCCCTGCACGGCATCAACCTAGCGGAAATGATCCGCGAGGCGCGGGCCACCCTCACCGGCAAGGGGGCCGAGCAGGTGAAGGAGGCGCGCAAGACCGACTTCAGCGCCCTCACCGCCAGCTTCCAGATTGCCGACGGCATCGCCCGTAGCAACGACATCCAGCTCTTTGCCCCCGCCTTGCGGGTCAAGGGCGAGGGGCAGACGGCGCTGGTGCTGGAGAGCCTCGACTTCCTGTTCCTCACCTCCATTGTCGAGAGCAGCAAGGGGCAGGGGGGCAAGGATGTGGATGAGCTGAAGGAGATCACCATTCCGGTGCGGATCGGCGGTCACTGGCAAGCCCCCAGCTACCAGCTCGATGTGAAGGCGCTGCTTAGCAACAACAAGCTGCTGGAGGATAAGGCGCGCAAGGAGGCCGAACGCGGCCTCAAGAAGCTGCTGGGGGACAAGGCCGACAATGAAGCCGTCAAAGGTGTGGCTGACCAGCTGCTCAAGGGATTGTTCAAATAGCCCCAGCCTTTCGTTTTATCCCCATGCAGAGCCCGCCCCGTGCGGGCTCTTTCTTATTGTGGAGACCGTTCTGTGAGTGTCGTATCGGACTAGGCATTGGCCTGGCAACTCTATAGGGAAGGGCCCGCCTGAATTGCTTCAGGCGGGCCCTTTTTCATTGCCGCAGGCGGGAATTACTCCCCCAGCAGGGTTTGCCAGACGCCGAGGACATGGCTGCGCTCACTCTGCAGCTGATCGTCGCTCACCTTGCGGGAGATCTCCGAGAGGTTGAGGCGATGGCCGAGGTTGCGGATCTCCAGATAGGCCTGTTTCAGCCCCTCTGCCTGCTCCAGGGTCAGCACCCCTGCCAGGACGCACTCGTCGAAGATGCGTACGTTATCGGACCAGCGTGTGAGGGCATCGGGCTCGCCGCAGGCGTGGGCCAGCACCAGATACTGGGCGATAAACTCGATATCCACCATGCCGCCGGGGGACTGCTTGAGGTCGAACTCGCCAGCCCCCGCTTTCAGCAGGTGATCCCGCATCTTGTGGCGCATCTCGCGCACCTCGCGGGCCAGGGTCGGCAGGTCGCGCTCCTTGGCCAGCACGGCGCGGCGGATGCGGGCAAACTCGGCGATCACCGCCTCATCGCCATAGATGGGACGGGCCCGCACCAGCGCCTGATGTTCCCAGGTCCAGGCCTCGCTTTGCTGATACAGCTCGTAGGCCGACAGCGACGAGACCAGCAGGCCGGAGTCGCCGGAGGGGCGCAGCCGCATATCGATCTCGTAGAGAATGCCGGAGGGGGTGCGGGTGCTGAACAGGTGCAGGATCCGCTGGGCAAGGCGCAGGTAGAACTGGCGGCTATCGATGGGCTTGCGGCCATCTGTGTAGCTGTTGGGATCGCCGCCGTGCAGGAACACCAGATCGAGATCCGAGCCGTAGCCGAGCTCGATGCCACCCAGCTTGCCGTAGGCCACCACCGCAAAGCCGCGCTGGCCGCTCACCGCCACCTCGGGTGGCACCCCGTAGCGCTCGCTCATCTGGGACCAAGCCTGATTGACCACCTCTTCGGTGATCGCCTCCGCCAGCCAGGTGAGGTGGTCGCTCACCTTCATCAGCGGCAGGGCGCCGGCGATGTCGGCCGCCACGATACGCAGCAGTTGCACCTGCTTGAACTGGCGCAGCGCCTCCATCTGCTGCTCCACGTCCTCTTCGGGGATGCGCAGCAGGAACTGGCGCAGCTGGGGCTTGTACTGATCGAGCGGGGTGGGGTGATAGAGGTGCTGGGGATCGAGCAGCTCGTCCAGCAGGATGGGGTAGCGGGCCAGCTGCTCGCTCACCAGATGGCTGGCGTCACACAGCCGCACCAGCTGGCGCAGGGCGCCCGGGTTTTCCGCCAGCAGCTGCAGATAGGCGCTGCGGGTGAAGATACGGGTCAGCAACTCGCACACCCGTTCGAACAGGCGGGCGGGTTGCTCGCTGGCGACCACCAGCCGCAGCAGCTCCGGCATCAGCCAGTCCAGCGCGATGCGCCCCTGCGGCCCCACCTGACGGCGCTTGTACTCCTCCTTGAAACGCAGCAGAGCGGCGCAGAGCGGGGCGGGCTCGGCCACCCCCTGCGCGGTCAGCAGTTGCTCCAGCTCGGCGGCGTCAAGCTCGGTGCGCCAGAGATCGAGCCAGAGCTGCTCCAGATGGGCGGGGGCCTCCTTCTCTTCCCCCACCACGGCGGCGAACTCCTGATGGACGGCGGCCATCTCCTCATCCAGATGAGCCATAAAGGCGCCCCAGTCGGCAAAACCCAGAGCAGCGATCAGCCGCTGGCGATCCCGCTCTTCGGTGGGCAGGGTCTGGGTCTGCTGATCGCCGATCTCCTGCAATATGTTCTCGACCCGGCGCAGGAAGCGATAGGCCGTCAGCAAGCGATCGCAATGGGCAGATTCGAGGGCGCCACATTGGGCGATGGCAGCCAGCGCTTCGGGCAGGTGGCGCACCCGCAGCGCCGGTTCACGACCGCCGCGAATAAGTTGCAGCGCCTGGGCGATAAACTCCACTTCACGGATGCCGCCAGCCCCCAGCTTGATGTTGCCCTCCAGCCCCTTGCGGCGCACCTCGGCGGCGATCATCGCCTTCATCTGGCGCAGGCCGTCGATGACGCCAAAGTCGATATAGCGGCGAAACACGAAGGGGCGCAGCATCTCGGCCAGCTCCACCGCGTGTTCACACTGGGGCCCCAGCACCCGCGCCTTGACCATGGCGTAGCGCTCCCAGTTGCGGCCGTGATGCTGGTAGTAATCCTCCATGGCGGCAAAGGAGATGGCGAGCGGCCCCGCATCGCCAAAGGGGCGTAAGCGCATATCGACCCGGAACACCTGACCATCCTGAGTGGGCTGGTGGAGGGCGTTGATGATGCGCTGACCGAGTTTGATGAAAAATTGCTGGTTGGCCAGCTCGCGCCGCCCGCCGACCGTGTAGCCGTTCTCGGGGAAGGTGAAGATAAGGTCGATGTCCGAGGAGAAGTTGAGCTCGCCACCGCCGAGCTTGCCCATGCCGAGGATAAGCAGCGGTTGCGGGTTGCCGTTGCCGTCCATCGGGGTGCCCAGTTCGCCACACTGTTTGGTGTAGAGCCAGTCGCGGGCAGAGCAGATCAGGGCATCCGCCAGTTTGGTGAGGTGGATAAAGCTCTCTTCTACTTCAGCGTGGCCCAGCAGCTCGCGCCAGGCGATCACCAGCATGCGGCTGCGGCGGAACTGGCGCAGGATGCGCTTGAGCGCCTCTTCATCGCTTACCTCGGCGAGCAGGGCGGTCAGATCGTGCTGGTAAGCGGGCCAGCGTTCGGTTCGTTCGAGATCACCGGAGGCGAGCAGTTCGGTCAGCAACTCCGGCTGTTTGAAGAGGGAGTCGGCGACAAAATCGGAGAGGCCGAGCAGGGTCAGCAGGGTCTGGCGAACGGGCTCGGGCAGCGAGCCATAGTCGGGGGCCAGCTCGACCAGTCGCTGCCATTGGCGCTCGGCCTGTTCTTGCAGCAGGGGGGAGAAGGCGGAGAAAGAGGGAGAGTGCTGGGCCACGGTTGCCGTCCTTGTGGTTCACGACAGCGGGTTAACGACACGAGGTTAACAACGCTGCCGGTTCAAAATGGTGGCTGCCAATCTAGCACTGTCAGGCCCCCGCGTCACAGCGCAGGGGCGAGAAGCATGATCCGGCAAATAAAAATGGGCTCCCTGTCGGGAGCCCATCGGATTGCGCTGGTCATTATCAGTGGCTATCGACCCAGACGAACTTGAGCACGAACAGCAGGGCCACCACCAGCACGCAGGGGTTGATCTCGCGCCAGCGGCCGGTACCCGCCTTCATCACGCAGTAGGAGATAAAGCCGACGGCGATCCCCTCGGTGATGGAGAAGCTGAACGGCATCATGACGGCGGTCATAAAGGCCGGTACCGCTTCGGTCAAATCTTCCCACTTCACCCGGGTCAGCTCGGAGCACATCAGCACGCCCACATAGATAAGGGCGCCAGCGGCAGCATAGGCCGGCACCATGGCGGCGACCGGGGAGAAGAAGATAGCCAGCAGGAACAGCAGGCCGACCACGATGGCGGTCAGACCGGTACGGCCGCCGACGGCGACGCCGGAGCTGCTCTCGATAAAGGCGGTGACCGAGGAGGTGCCCATGAAGGCGCCGCCGACGGAGCTCACGCTATCCACCATCAGCGCCTGTTTCATGCGCGGGAAGTGGCCCTTGTCATCGGCCAGCTTGGCGCGGTTGGTGACGCCGATCAGGGTGCCGGAAGAGTCAAACAGGTTGACCAGCATAAAGGAGAAGATGATCCCGGCCAGGCTGATGTCGAGCGAACCCATCAGATCCAGCTGGCCGAACACTGGCTCGATGCTGGGGGGCATGGAGACGAAGCCCTTGAAGGTGACATCGCCAAACAGCCAGCCCAGACCCGTGGTGACCACGATGGCGATCAGCACGGCGGAATGAACGCCGCGGGCGGAGAAGATGCAGATCAGGAAGAAACCGAGCAGACCCAGCAGGCAGGGCAGGGAAGTGAGGTTGCCCACGGTCACCATGGTCGCGGGGCTGGCCACAACGATCCCGGCGTTGTGCAGGCCGAGCAGGGCAATCAGCAGACCGATACCGGCGGTGATGCCAACCCGCAGGGTGAGCGGAATGTTGCCGATCAGCCAGTAGCGCACCCGCAGCAGGGTGAGGATCAACAGACCCATGGCACCCCAGAAGATGGTGCCCATGCCCACTTGCCAGGAGTAACCCATGCCGGCGACCACCACGAAGGCGAAGAAGGCGTTGAGGCCCATGGCGGGGGCCAGCGCGATCGGCAGGTTGGCCAACAGGCCCATCAGGATGCTGCCGATACCGGCGATGAGGCAGGTGGTGACAAAGACTGCCTGGGTGTCCATGCCCGCAGCAGAGAGGATCTGCGGGTTGACGAACACGATGTAGACCATGGTCAGGAAGGTGGTGATACCTGCGATCACTTCGGTGCGGGCGGTAGTGCCATGGCCTTGCAGGGCAAACAGGCGCTCAAGCAATCCTTGCCCGGCGGCCTGATTGGCAGCTTGGTGTTGTTGATTCATGTTGGATTCCAATAGGTGACGTGAAATAAGCAGCAGGGGAACGGGCTATCCCATCCATGCGGGGTAAATTGCCCTGTTTCTGGCGGTTAAGTAACCAGACTCGTCCTGATACCGTGACAGCGCGCACATTTTTACACAGGCGGCGCCGTTTACAAACCCCGGATCTGCGAAGCGGATCAATGAATAGAGCAAAAATTCAAACGTTTGCTTTTTGAGCATGAAAAAAGGTTCTCAGCAGAGAACCTTTTATCGAAAAGTGGGGACTTAAAGGGTCTTGAAGTAGCGCTCGACCAGCTGGGCCAGCACAGAATCGAGCCGGTCTTGAACCTCACCCAGTTCGCGGCCGAGGCGGCGCAGAAACAGGCTTGCCTGCTCTTCGGTCAGCTTGCGCCCCTCGATAAAGAACTCTTGCTCCGGCAGCTGCTTGTCATAGCGGGGGATCAGCACCCAGCTCACCAGCTCGGGCTCCACGGCGGCAAAAATCTTGGCAGCAGCGGCACAGAAGGTCTCTATATGTGTCTTGCCATCCGGCCCGAGACAACCCGGTTCAACCCGGATCTGGATGGTGAGTTTTTTCTCTATGGGGGTCGTCATCGTGCTACATCCATGCAAAGGCATCCGTCTAGGATTGTAAGCCAAAAGACAACAGAAAGGGGAGCCGGAGCTCCCCTTGTGACGTTGGTCGCAGCTGCAATGGTACGGCTTGTACCGACTGACAGCTTACTTGGCGATGCGCTTGTACTTCGCGCGGTGCGGCTGGATCGCCTCGGCGCCGTAGGTCTTCTTCTTCCACTCTTCGTATTCGGTGAAGTTGCCTTCGAAGAACTCGATCTTGCCCTCGTCCTGATAGTCCAGGATGTGGGTGGCGATGCGGTCGAGGAACCAGCGGTCGTGGGAGATGACCATGGCACAACCCGGGAACTCCAGCAGGGCGTTCTCGAGGGCGCGCAGGGTTTCGATATCCAGATCGTTGGTCGGTTCATCCAGCAGCAGCACGTTGCCGCCGGTCTGCAGCAGCTTGGCCAGGTGCAGACGACCGCGCTCACCACCGGAGAGTTCGCCAACCCGCTTCTGCTGGTCGGAACCCTTGAAGTTGAAGCGGCCGATATAGGAGCGGCTCGGGAACTCGTAGTTGCCGATGCGCAGGATATCCTGACCGTCAGCGACCTCTTCGAAGACCGTCTTCTTGTCATCCATGCTGTCGCGGAACTGATCGACAGAGGCCAGCACCACGGTTTCACCTAGCGTGATGGCGCCGGAATCCGGCTGCTCCTGACCCGACATCATGCGGAACAG
Source organism: Aeromonas sp. 603079 (assembly GCF_049172135.1). NCBI lineage: Bacteria > Pseudomonadati > Pseudomonadota > Gammaproteobacteria > Aeromonadales > Aeromonadaceae > Aeromonas > Aeromonas sp. 603079. The sequence goes on from NZ_JAAKPX010000035.1 coordinate 8,807, forward strand.
GGTCGACTTACCTGCACCGTTCGGGCCGATGATGCCGACGATGGCACCCTTCGGAATGGCAAACGACAGATCGTCGATCAGCACCCGATCACCGTAGGATTTGCGCAGGTTGGCCACTTCCACCACCTTGTCGCCGAGGCGCGGTCCGGGCGGAATGAACAGCTCGTTGGTCTCGTTGCGCTTCTGGTAGTCGTTGGTGTTGAGCTCTTCGAAGCGAGCCATACGGGCCTTGGACTTGGCCTGACGCCCTTTCGGGTTTTGACGAACCCACTCCAGCTCTTTCTCGATGGACTTGCGGCGAGCCGCTTCGGAACTGGCTTCCTGCGCCAGACGTGCGTCCTTCTGCTCCAGCCAGGAGGAGTAGTTGCCTTCCCACGGGATACCTTCGCCGCGGTCCAGCTCCAGGATCCAGCCCGCCACGTTGTCGAGGAAGTAACGGTCGTGGGTGATGGCCACAACAGTGCCTTCGTAGTCGTGCAGGAAGCGCTCCAGCCAGGCAACGGATTCCGCATCCAGGTGGTTGGTCGGTTCGTCCAGCAGCAGCATGTCCGGCTTTTCCAGCAGCAGACGGCAGAGTGCCACACGGCGGCGCTCACCACCGGAGAGGTGCTTGATCTTGGCATCCCAAGCTGGCAGGCGCAGGGCATCGGCCGCACGCTCCAGCTGGTTTTCCATGTTGTGGCCGCCCTGGGCCTGGATGATGGCCTCCAGCTCGCCCTGTTCGCGGGCCAGCTTGTCAAAGTCGGCATCCGGGTCGGCGTAGGCCGCATAGACCTCGTCCAGACGGGCCATGGCGCGCTTCACCTCGCCAACGGCCTCTTCGACCGCTTCGCGTACGGTCTGCTCTGGCTCCAGCTTCGGCTCCTGCGGCAGGTAGCCGATCTTGATGCCGGGCTGTGGACGGGCTTCCCCTTCGATCTCGGTATCGATGCCCGCCATGATGCGCAGCAGGGTCGATTTACCGGCGCCGTTCAGACCCAGCACGCCGATCTTGGCGCCCGGGAAGAAGCTCAAGGAGATGTTCTTGAGAATATGACGCTTGGGCGGCACTACCTTGCCGACCCGGTTCATGGTGTAAATAAATTGAGCCATTGGCTAATTCTCTTCCTTTTCAGCAGGTTAATGTCTTGGCATTAACAGACTGATGTCGTGGTGGGGCCAGGTCGACACAGGTCAACCGGGTTCCAAAAAACCCGTCGATTGTAAACCAACGGACGAGGGGGGGCAAAGGTGGGGGGGGGGAAGATAGGCCGCCTGTCATGACGGCCTCTTATAGGGCCTTATGCCTTGTGGAAACTGTTGATCAGCGCGTTTGCGTAATCAATGACAAATTGCTGGCAGTGGATGGCAGTCTGCGGGTCAAACTCTTCACCGTGGAGATCGGTATTGGAGAGTACCCGGATGCCGACAAAGGGTACCTTGTAGGCCTCAGCCACTAGGGCGGCGGAGGAGGTTTCCATCTCTTCCGCGGCGGTCTGGTAGGTCTGATGCAGCCAGTTGATGCGCGCTACCTGTCGGTTCCACTCATCGGCGGTGCCAATGATGCCGCCTACTACTCGGCCGTGGCGATAGCGATCGGCCATACCGAGGGCGCGGCCAATCAGCTCGGGATCGCCAGCGAACGAGCTGTGCTCCACCAGCTTGCCGTTATCGCGCAGACGCATGGTGACCTCGAAGTTGTGCCATTTGCTCGGATCGACGCCTTGCTCGGCGGGCATCAGGTCACTGCGATAGGCTCCCATGTTGAAGCTCTTGGTGCCGATAACGATATCGCCCCGGTGCAGTGCCGGATCATGGCCTCCTGCCGTACCCTGATTGATGATGAGACGCGGCTTGAAACGCTCAATCGCCAACGTGGTGGCGGCAGCGGCATTGGCCAGACCCACCTCGGTGCGGGAGATGACCACCGGATAGTCCGAGATAGTACCCTGCCAGTATGTCCAGGCCCCCACAGTCAGCTCCGTCTTGTCTTTCAGTGCGGCAACGAGAGTTTCGACTTCGACGTCCATCGCCCCCTGGATCAGGATGGGGGCCGGGGTGGCCGCCATCACGCTGGAGGAGAGGAGGGCAAAGAGGGTGAGCAGGCGCGAACAGCGTTTGATGATATTCATGGGATACCTGTAGGGCTGGCGAGAAAGCGCCGGATCCTACCGAAAGGAAAACGGTTGCGCAATGTTGGTGCGTGTTTTGTCAGTAACGGACATGCTGATGAATGGCCTCAGGGCTGCTTGTGGCCAGCGAAGTAGAGCACCCGTTTTACATACTCCTGTGTTTCGTCATAGGGTGGGATCCCGCCATAGCGTTCCACCGCTTTTTCCCCGGCATTGTAGGCCGCCGAGATCAGTACCCAGTCGCCATCGAAGCGGCGATCCAGCCATTTGAGATAACTGACGCCACCCTTGATGTTCTGGGCTGGATCGAATGGCCGGGTTACCCCGAACCGTTGCTGGGTTTCGGGGATCAGCTGCATTAGCCCCTGAGCATTCTTGGGTGAAACGGCGCGGCTGTTGAGATTGGATTCGGCGATGGCAATCGCCAGTACCAGCCGGGCATCCACTTTATGGTGTTTGGCTGCGTGACGCAGCATGGTGACCAGCTTTTGCTTGGCGGGGGGCTGGCGGGCAACCCAGGAGTCGACATTGAAGGGGGTGGAAGGGAGCCCGGCCAGATAGCCACCCTGACCGCCACGGATCCCCATGCCACACCGCTCCCCCATAGGGGCATTGCCGATGCGGGCGTTGTAGTAACGGGCGGCCTGTTGGTTACCCAGGCGCATTGCCATGGCGAGGTAGCTGTTGGCCAGCTTTGCGCTGCGTACCGAGGCGGGGCCGGTGGCGAGCAGGCGGCCGATCCGGAAATAACCTTCGGGATTGCCGGTGCTGGCGGCGACACAGTAGAAGGCGATGGCTTTTTGCAGATTGCCGTGTTGCTGGGCCACTTGACCCTGCTTGATCGCCGTCAGCGCCTTGGGGGCCTGTCTGAAATCCCTGCCTTGTGCCATCGCCCGCGGCGTACCTGCCAGTAACAACGACAAAAAAAGCAGCAAAAACAGTCCGTTTTCGCTGATGTGCCTCATGGGTTATCTCCTGTTTGAGTACAGAAGATATAGAGGAACATGGTTATTATCGCCACGAACCCAGTGGATCCTGTTGTTATAGCCGGTTGATTTCAGAGAGCAAAACGGTATGGAACTAACGGCATCTCGACAGTTTCACACCATTTTTCATCCGGTTAGAAGTCGTGATGATACTCCTGCTCATCCAGCACCGTGGGAGGAAGCGTGCGATAGAAGCTGCCAATTTCGCTGACAACCCAGAGCGAAAGCAGGGCCAGCAGGCTGAGCAGGGGAAGCAGAGAGTGGCTCTGGGTCAGGGCATAGGCCGCAATGGCGGCACCGGTCAAAAGCAGGGGTCGGATCATGAGGTGGCTCCTTGTCGTCATGGGGGTGTTGCGTGGCCACGGACAGAGCGCCTGGGGTCGGGAGTTGTTCCCGGGTGGCACGAAGCGCGCTGAGTATATCGCGTCATGCCGTTGCCGATCCGTGGTGTCATCACACTTTCCATAGTCATGGGGTTCGTATCGAGTTGGGCCCCGTCAGATGCGGGGCCAGTAATGGTTTGACGGTCAGAAGAAACCGCCGTTGTTATCGTCACTGTCGGTCCAGCCGCTACTCTGGCTATCGTCGTCGAGAAAATTGCAGCCAACATCGGGAGGTGAATCCCAGCCGTCCCTGCGCACCGGTTCCGCATCGACCGGATTGGCAATGGGGGCAGGCTCTATGATGTCGATGATCTCCTCGGGCCGATTGTTGTGAAACAGCCCGCCGATCATATCGGCCAGCATCACGCCACCGGCCACACCGGCGGCGGTTTGCAGGGCGCCGCCCAAAAAGGCGCTGGTACGGGATGCTGGCTGGGCAGGCGCGGATGCCGGTGGCGGCGTAAAGCGCGGAGGAGGGCTGCTTTCGCTACCAAACAGGCCGGAGAGAAAACTGCCACCACTTGGGACGCTCTGGCTGGCTTCCAGCTCCTTGACCCGCTCGTTGAGGCGAGTAAGGGCAGCCTGCTGGAGCAGCAGCGCCTGGGTCATGTAGTAGGGGGCATCGGGCTGCTCTGCCAGATGCTGGCGGATCAGCTGATCCGCTTGTGGGTCTTGCTTGCTATCCCTGGCTTGCGCTTGCTTGAGGCGGTCGAACAGTCCATCGATCAGACCCTGTTCCTGCTGTTGCATCTCAAATCCTCGCTATGGTGCGCAGACAGTGCGTTCAGCCATCCTAAAACCCGCGGGGCATCTGTGGTATCTGATTAACTCATCAATGACCGAGGGGCTACCCGCGCTCGTCAACGGGCGGGCCGGTAGTAGTCGATATACCAGCGGACAAACTCGGCAACACCTTGCTTGAGAGGCGTGGCGGGGCGCAGGCCGGTGAGAGTGTGCAGCGGCTCGCTGTCGGCCCAGGTGGCGTGCATGTCGCCTGCCTGCATCGGCAGCATCCGCTTGATGGCGGGCTTGCCGATAGCCTTCTCCAGCGCCTCGATAAAATCGAGCAGCCGCACCGGCTGGCCGTTGCCGATATTGAGGATGCGGTAGGGGGCGGCGCTCTCGGCCGCGCTCTGCTCGCTGGCGTGCCAATCGGAATTGGGGCGGGGCGGCTGGTCGGCCACGGCGAGGATCCCCGCGACGATATCGTCTATGTAGGTGAAGTCGCGGCTGAGATCGCCGTTGTTATAGACGTCGATAGGCTCTCCCGCGAGGATGGCGCGGGTGAACTTGATGATGGCCATGTCGGGCCGCCCCCAGGGGCCGTAGACGGTAAAGAAGCGCAGCCCTGTGGTGGGCAGGCCATAGAGCGCCGAGTAGGCGTGGGCCATCAGCTCGCCACTCTTCTTGGTGGCGGCGTAGAGGGAGACCGGGTGATCCACCTGCTGCGCGGTGGAGTAGGGCATCTGATCCCCCATGCCATAGACCGAGCTGGAGGAGGCGTAGATGAGGTGCTGAATCCCGTGGTGACGACACCCCTCCAGCACCGTCAGCATGCCGGTAAGGTTGCTGTCGGCATAGGCGAACGGATTGTCGATGGAGTAGCGCACCCCCGCCTGTGCCCCCAGATGGATCACCCGCTCGAAACCGTGGCTGGCAAAGAGGGCCGCCATGGCTTCACGATCCGCCAGATCCAGCCGCTCGAAGCGAAAATTGGGGAAACTGGCCAGTTGGGCCAGCCGTGCCTCTTTCAGAATCACCTCGTAGTAGTCGTTAAGGTTATCGATCCCCACCACCCGATGGCCTGCGGCGCACAGCTTGCTGGCCACATGAAAACCGATAAAACCGGCGACGCCGGTAACCAGATAGATCATGGTTGAGTCTCCGGGTTGCAGCTGGTGTTGGCAGGCTGCTTTTTGGCGGGAAGATGTGGCCGCCCGATGGCGTGATAGTCAAACCCGAGTTCGCTGAGCTGGCGCGGGTCATAGAGGTTGCGGCCATCGATGATAACGTGCTGGTTGAGCAAGGCTTTCAACTGCTGGAAATCGGGGGCGCGAAACGCCTGCCACTCGGTGCAGATGAGCAGGGCATCAGCCCCTTCCAGCGCAGATTCCTGAGTGGGGCAGAGCAGCAGATCCGGCCGCTGGCCGTAGATCTGGCGGGCACGCCCCATCGCCTTGGGATCAAAGGCCTGCACCCGGCCACCGGCAGCCCAGATGGCTGCCAGCAGCGGGCGGCTCGGCGCATCGCGCATATCGTCGGTGCCGGGTTTGAACGCCAGCCCCCACAGGGCGAAGGTGCGGCCGCGCAGATCCGGGCCAAAGCGGGTCTGCAGGGTTTGCGCCATCTTCTGTTGCTGGCGCAGGTTGACCTGCGCGACCGCCGCTAAAAGCGGGGCGTCGCAGCCGACACTCGCCGCGGTATGGCGCAAAGACTTGATATCTTTGGGGAAGCAGGAGCCGCCGTAGCCGCAGCCCGGGTAGATAAAGTGGTAACCGATGCGGGGATCGGCTCCCATCCCCTGACGCACCGCCTCGATATCGGCCCCCAGCTGCTCGGCGAGGGCTGCCATCTCGTTCATAAAGGAGATCTTGGTGGCCAGCATGGCGTTGGCGGCGTACTTGGTGAGCTCGGCGCTGCGCAGATCCATCACCACGATCCGGTCGTGATTGCGGTTGAAGGGGGCGTAGAGGGCGCGCAACTGCTCAAGCGCCCGCTCGCTGTCACAGCCGATGATGATGCGATCCGGCCGCATGCAGTCGTTGACCGCCGCCCCCTCCTTGAGAAACTCGGGGTTGGCCGCCACCTCGCAGGCGAGGGTCAGTCCACGCATGGCCAACTGCTGCTCAATGTGTTCTCTTACTTGCTGCGTTGTACCGACCGGCACTGTGCTCTTGGTCACCACCAGCTTGGGGCTGCTCATCAGTCGGCCTATGGTGTCGGCCACTGCCAGCACATGTTGCAGATCGGCCGAGCCATCCTCGTCAGCCGGGGTGCCCACGGCGATCAGCAGCAGGTCGCCGTGTGCCACGGCAATGGCGGGATCGACCGTGAAGCTCAGGCGGCCGCTGGCCAGATGGCTCTCGACCAGCGGGGCCAACCCCGGCTCATAGAAGGGGAGCTGCCCCAGCCTGAGGGCGGCGATCCGTTCATCATCCACATCCACGCAGCAGACCTGATGGCCCACCTCGGCCAGAACGGCGGCCTGCACCAGCCCGACATAGCCTGTGCCAAAAATGGTGACCTTCATGAAAAGTGCCTCGTGCTGTGAATGGGGGATGGTGCGCTTAAACCGCGGCATGCTGCATCTTGGTGCAGCGGGTGTCAATGCCAGATGACAGGCACCAGAATGGGGCGTTCAAGCCGACTGTTGTGATCCTTTTCACAAAAAATAGACTGGACCCCATAACGAAGCCCTGTTGACAGGGCTCGCAGCCCGCCCGCAACGGCAGGCGACAGACACTCTCTCTTTACTTCGCTTGGATACAGGTTATGGACAACACCTCGATTCGCACTGCCCATCCTATTTATGAGGATGTGCTGGCCCTGCTGACGGCGGCCGGCTTTGTTTCCCTCGGCATCTTTCTGTTTCATCAGGTTGGCCTGCTCACCGGCGGGACTGCCGGGCTGGCGCTGCTGCTGCAAAAGGTGACCGGTATCAGCTTCGGCCTGCTGTTTTTCGGCATCAACCTGCCCTTCTATGCGCTGGCATGGCTGCGGATGGGGCCACGTTTTACCTTCAACACCTTCGTCTCGGTGGCGGCGGTCTCCTACATGACCGATCACCTCAACGGGGTGCTGCAGATCGGCAAGATAGAGCCCCTCTATGCGGCGCTGATCGGCGGCACCCTGATTGGTATGGGGCTGCTCATCATGTTTCGCCACAAGTCGAGTCTGGGGGGCTTCAACATACTGGCGCTCTTTATTCAGGATCGCTTTGGCATCCGGGCGGGCAAGCTGCAGATGGGGCTCGATTGCGCCATTGTTGTCGCCTCGTTTTTCGTGGTGCAGCCCTGGATCCTGGCGCTCTCCATCGTGGCGGCGGTCATCTGTAATCTGGTGTTGACACTCAACCACAAGCCCGGCCGTTACCAGATTGCCTGACAAGCTGCGGCAGTGGCTCGATAAGACAAGCGTGACCCGATAGCACGAGGCGGCCTGATGGCCGCCTCGTCTGTTTCTACCCTGGCGTTTGTTCGCTGCGCCTAGCTCGCCTGTTCCAGCCTGCTGTCGCCGCTCATGGCGTTGTCACTGATGGCGTGACCACCGACGGCGAGCGGGGTGTGGCAGGCCACTTGATGATGGGCCTCATCACACGCCTCAAGCCTTGGTGCCTTGCTTTTGCACAGCTCGGTCGCATGGGGGCATCGCTGGTGGAAGTGACAGCCGCTTGGCGGCGAGATGGGGGAGGGCACATCGCCGGTCAGCAGAATGCGCTGGCTGCGCCTGCGCGGGTCCGGCACCGGAATGGCGGAGATCAGTGCCTGGGTATAGGGGTGACGTGGCGCCAGATAGAGCGACTGGGCATCCGCCAGTTCGACGATCCGTCCCAGATACATCACTGCAATCCGATCCGAGATGTGTTTAACCACCGACAGATCGTGGGCGATGAAGATGATGGAGAGATTCATCTCCCGCTGCAGGCTGAGCAGCAGGTTGACGATCTGCGACTGCACCGAGACATCGAGGGCCGAGACCGCCTCGTCGCACACCAGCAGCTTGGGCTTGAGGGCGATGGCGCGGGCGATGCCGATCCGCTGGCGCTGACCGCCGGAAAACTCGTGGGGGTAGCGATCCACCGCGCTGCCCGGCAGGCCCACTTTTGCCAGCAACTCCTGCACCCAGCCGCGGCGCTGCTCAGTGTTGCCTTTACCGTGGATGATAAAGGGCTCCTCCAAAATCTGGCCCACGGTGTGGCGGCTGTTGAGGGATTCTGCAGGATCCTGAAATACCATCTGCATCTCCTGACGCAGGGAGCGCATCTCCTTCGGGCTGAGGGCTGTGATATCGCGCCCCTCGAAGGTGATGGTGCCCGCGGTCGGCTCGAACAGCTTGAGCAGGCTGCGCCCGAGGGTGGACTTGCCGCAGCCTGACTCACCCACCAGCCCCAGCGTCTCCCCCTGTTTCAGGTCGAAGCTGATGCCATCCACCGCGTGAACCGTATATTGCTTGCGCAGGAACCCGCCTCCCAGCCGGAAGTGCTGCTTCAGATCCCTGACCGATAACAGAGTGCTCATACGGTCAACTCCTTCCAGTAGTGACAGGCGACATGGTGGCGCAGATTTAACTGCTCCACCGCCGGAATGGCGCTGATGCAGAGATCGGTCGCGTGGGGGCAGCGGTTGGAGAAGCGGCAGCCTGCGGGCATCTCGTGCAGGGCTGGCACCTGTCCCTTGATGGTCTTTAGCAGGCTCTTGGGCTCATCCTCAAGGCGCGGGATCGAGCTCATCAGGCCGTGGGTATAGGGGTGACGGGGGTGGTCAAACAGTTCGAACACATCGGCCTGCTCTACCGCCCGTCCGGCGTACATCACCACCACTTCGTCGCACAGCTCAGCCACTACCCCCAGATCGTGGGTGATAAAGATGATGGCCATCCCGGTCTGGGCTTGCAGCTCTTTCATCAGTTCGAGGATCTGGGCCTGAATGGTGACATCCAGCGCCGTGGTCGGCTCGTCGCAGATAAGCAGGTCTGGCTCGCAGGAGAGCGCCATGGCGATCATCACCCGCTGGCGCATACCGCCGGAGAGGTTGTGGGGATAGACCGCAAAGCGCTGGGCCGGTTCCGGGATCCCCACCTTCTGCAGCATGGCGATGGCCGCGGCTTTGCGCTGGGCCTTGTCATACTCGGGGCGATGGAGGCGAAACACCTCCATCAGCTGCTCCCCCACCGTCTGCACCGGGTTGAGGGCCGTCATCGGCTCCTGAAAGATCATCGAGATACGGTTGCCGCGCACCTTGTACATCTGATCCGGTGCAAGCGACAGCAGCTCCTCCCCCTGAAAGCGGATGGAGCCTGCTACCACCTGACCGTGGGGTTTGGGCAAGAGCCCCATGATGGCGAGCGAGGTAACGCTCTTGCCACAGCCGGACTCGCCGACGATCCCCAGCGTCTGACCCGGTGCCACCTTGAAGCTGACCCCGTCGAGCACCTTGATCTTGCCGTCATCGACGGCGAACTCCACCTCGAGATCGCGTACTTCGAGGATTGGGGCCAGGTGCTGGCCGTTACCAACGGCGAGCTCCCCCCCGTTATCCGGTACGTCAAGAATGGGGGCCTGAGTGTTGGGCATAACGGCTGCTCCCTTCGCAATGGCCTGAATATCAATGACGTGCATAGGTCTTGTCGAGCAGGTTGATGGGCGCCAGCGCCTCCCCTGCCTCCTTGGCGTTGCGGGTCTCTTCCTTCACCTTGGGATCGAGCCAGAGCAGACCGCCGCTACTGTGAGGATAACCGTCCATCGGCCAGTAGAGCAGATCCGGCGTGTTCTTGGTGGCAGGAACGTCCGGCAGCATCACATAACGCCAGCTGCTGGCCCGCACATAGTTGAGCTGCACCCCGGGCACGAAGATGGCGAGGTCATAGATGCGCTGCTGGATCTGCTGGGAGAGCTTGGCCCGTTTGGCCATGTCGAATTCGACGTTGTAGGCGTCGATCAGCGCGTCCAGCTCCTTGTCAGCCACGTTGAACAGGTTGTTGGTCTGCGGTTTGTTGGCGTTGGCGGAGTGGAAAAACTCCCAATATTGCGGATAGAGACCGCCGCCGCCCCAACCGAGCCAGGCCGCCTCGTGTTTCTTCTCCAGCATCACCTTGAAGCCGGTGGCGCCATCCACCAGATTGAGCTCCAGATCCAGACCCGCTTTCTTGGCCTCTTCTTTCAGCACGGTCAGTCGCTTGGAGTGCTCCTGACTGGTGTAGGTGAGCGCCAGCGTCAGCCGCTCACCCTTCTCATTTTGCAGGATGCCGTCCGGCCCCGGCTTGTTATAGCCACCCTTGGCAAAGTACTCCCGCGCCTTGCCAATGTCATAAGCCCGTTCCGGCAGCGTGATGTCAGTGAACTCGCCAAAGCCCGAGTCAAAGGTGGTGGCTCTGTCATAGTCGCCGCGCAGCACGGTCTCGATCATCTTGTCGATGTTGAAGGCGTGCTGGATGCCGAGGCGCACGTTCACGTCCGCCAGCTTGGGGTTGGCCACATTGAGGTGCACCCCCTGACCGCCCTGTTTGGTGTCGGTCATGGCCATCACCTTCTGCACGTAGCCTTTTTTGTACTCCGGGGTGACCGCTTTTTCATGCCACCAGTTGGGCAGGATCATCTCGAAGGTATCGATCTCCCCTTTCAGGAAGTGACGGAAGGCGATGTTGTGGTCGCGGATCACCTGCACCTTGATGGTGTCGATGTTGAATCTGTGCTGGTTGTAGCGATCATCCTTTGCCCACCAATCCTTCTGCTTGCTGAAGGTGACCGACTTGCCCTTCTTGACGTCGCTGATCACGTAGGGACCAGTGGTGGGCACTACGGCCCAGTTGTACTGCTTCACCCAGTTGGGGGTCAGCTTGTAGTAGTGCTTGGGCTGGGGCCACAGCTCGGTGGTGTTGAGCAGGTCCATCTTGGCCTTGCGGTTGCCCGCTTTGACCATAATGGTGTGGTCGTCGATCTTCTCTACCGCTACCACTTCAGTGGTGTAGTAGTTGTTGAACCAGGGTCCCTTGATGTGTTTGGAGCGCATCATCTCGTAGCCGAAGGTGTAGTCGTCAGCATTGACCGGCTTGCCATCCGACCATTTGGCTCGCGGATCCAGCTTGAAGTAGACGGTCTGGCTGTCTGGCGCGATGGCCCAGTGGGTCGCGAGCGAGGGGATGGGGTTGCCGGTATTGGGGTGGAAGCTGATGAGTCGCAACTGGTTATCGAGAATAAAGGAACGGAACGATCCGTTGGAGTCAGGCCCTACGGTGCGGAACGTCAGCGGAAAGCTCTCCACAAACATATTGAGGCTGCCGCCCGACAGCGCCTTGGGGGAGGCGAACACAGGATCCGTGTCGTTGGTCTCCCATTTGAGATCCGCGGGCAGGCTGGCCGCCCAGACCCAGGATCCGTTTACCAGCACAAAGAGAGCACCTATCCATTTGATTTTATTTTTCATGTTTGACTTCCAGGTCTGGCCCCTGCACTGGGGGTCTTGATTGATAACGGGATTATCCCTTGCTCCCGGGACCGCCGATGGCGGCGGCCCGTCCTTCATTTATCACTGTTCGTTATCCGGCGCCAGCCGATGCGCTGGCATCGGCTGGCTTATTGGTAACGGGTAAATTTGCGCGGATCGAACGCCTCGCGGATCGCCTCACCGATAAAGGAGACCATGATCAGCACCAGACTCACCGCGGCCACCACCGAGCTGACGATCCAGATGGCATCCAGATTGTTGATGCCCTGGGAGAGCAGCTCCCCCCAGCTCGGGGTCGGCGGTGCCAGCCCGAAGCCCAGATAGTCGAGGGCCGTCAGGGTGGAGATATTGCCCACCACGGCGAATGGCGCCAGGGTAACGATCATCATCAGGGTGTTGGGCAGGATGTGGTTGAAGATGATCCGCCCGGTGGTCGCCCCTTGCGCTCGCGCCGCCATCACATAGTCTCGCGCCCGCTCCTTGTAGGTGAGGGTGCGCATATACCAGGTGATCCCCATCCAGCCGAACAGCACGTTGATGGCGACAAACAGGCCGAAGTTGGGCTTGGCCAGCGACACCAGGATCATGATGACGTAGAGAAACGGCACCTGGGACCAGATCTCGATAAAGCGTTGCAGGATGAGATCAAAGCGGCCGCCGAGAAAGCCCATCAGACAGCCGATGGTGACCCCGATGGCGTAACTGGCCGCCAGCGCGATAAAGGCAAAGCCGATGGCGATGCGAAAGCCGTAAACAAGTCGCGCCAGCACATCGCGGCCGCTGGTGTCGGTGCCGAGGAAGTGGCGCTCGGCCGCGCTGGGGGCGTAAGGCGGGTAGGCATCCTCCTTGAAATCCTGCTCGTAGGGGTTCCAGGGCACCGGCGGCAGCAGTACCCAGTCGCCCTGGCCCTCTGCGGCAAATTTGGCCTTGAGCTGGCGGTAGTTGGTTTCGTATTCGTAATCGAGCCCGAACTGCTGACCGGGGATCACATCGCCATAGGTGGGGAAGTGCAACTGGCCCTGATAGCTCACCATCAGTGCCCGGCTGTTGACCAGCAGCTCCGCCAGCAGGGAGAGCAGCACCAGGGTGGTGAAGATGATGAAGGAGTAGTAACCGCGCTTGATCGACTTGAAGCGCTTGAGTTTTTTCAAGGTAACCGGATTGAGCTTCATGGTCAGTCTCCAAACCGCACGCGGGGATCAACAAGGGCAACACAGATATCGGAGACGATATGGCGTGATATCAGCATCGGCATGGCAATAGAGGTCTGGTTCATGGTCAATCTCCAAACCGCACACGCGGATCAACCAGGGCAACGCAGATATCGGAGACGATATTGCCAATCAGCATCAGCATGGAGGTGATGGCCAGAATGCCCATGACGGTGGGGTAATCCCGTTCGACGATAGCCTCGTAACCGAGCAGGCCGATGCCGTCGATGTTGAAGATGGTCTCGATGAGGAAGGAGCCGCCAAAGAAAACGGTGAGCACAGACCCCAGGTGACTGGCGATGGGGATCAGGCTGTTGCGCATGGCGTGGTCGGTGACCGCCTTGCGAAACGGTAACCCCTTGGCCACGGCGGTACGCACATAATCGGCCGACAGGTTCTCCATCAGGCTGTTTTTCATGGTCATGGTGAGGATGGCGAAATCGCCGATGGCGTAGGCGATAAGCGGCAGCAGGGCGTGGGCAAAGACAGTGCGGATCTGATCCCAGCTGCTCTCCATGTACTCAAAGTCGTCCCCCGGAAAACCGCCCATTGGCAGCCACTCCAGATGGAAGGCGAAGACGGTGATGAGGAAGATCCCCACCACGTAGGCGGGCAGGGCATAGGCCATGTAGATAAGCATGGAGCTTAACGAGTCGAAGCGGCTGTTGTGCCTGAGCGCCTTGGCCACCCCCAGCGGAATGGAGACCGCATAGCTCAGCAGAAAGGTCGCCAGTCCAAAGAAGGCGGTAACGGGGAGCCGCTCCTTGATGAGATCCCACACCGGCTCGTAGTAGCGGGTCGATTCGCCCAGATCCAGCACCGCCAGCTTCTGCAGCCACTCCCAGTAGGCGACCAGCATCGGCTTGTCGAGACCATAGAAGGCCTTGAGCTCCTCGATCTGCTCATCTGAGAGGGCTTGCGCCCCCTTGCTGCCGCTGGAACGGCCGGATTCATTCTGGGAAACCTGGGCTTGCAGCAGCATGCGTTCGACCGGTCCGCCCGGCACGAAACGGGTGATGGTGAAGACGAGCAGGGTGATACCGAGAAACGTCGGGATGATCAAAAGCATCCGGCGTAGGAAATACGACAGCATGGTGGAACCTCGTCCTTGTTGTTCTTTTTTGCGGCCAGTCAAATCCGGTGACGGGCCTGTCCTTCCTGGCATTACGCGCTGGATTGGTTGCCAAACAGCAGACAATCCGCTTGGCCACTGTAAAAGCTCTGCAACAAAAATCAAGTACAAGGAAATGGAAAACTGGAACAAATGACCCGCTGAGACCAAAAGCACCGAAAAATGACGTTTTTTATCTGAAAAGTGAAAATCAAAACAAAACGCTACTGCTCAACATTATTTTAAAAAATATAAACAGCTGTTTGTTTGAATCTTGTTTTTGTTTATGTGATTGAATTTTAAGTGCTTTTATTTCTACTGCCAAAGAAGGGAAAACGATATCATCTCGACAAATTTATCTATCTCCTCCATCGGAGTGGTCAGTCACAATAATAATTAAAATAGAGTTTTATTCTTATTTTTGCCAATAAATCGAAATAAGATATAAAGAGACAGCACGTAAACAAATAAGTTCATCAACTTTTAATTCAGCGTCTTTTACATGTTTTAACAACGATTTCACATTGCGCGGGATGTTTTTGGCAGAATTATTCACTAATTATTCCGGTCAAAATTAATACACTCCGCTTATTCCACATCTCACCCTCCCGATCCCCCCACTCCATTGACGTCGCCAGTCAAAGATTGATAAGCCTTACGCATCGCTCCAAAGAGGGCGGTATCAGGAAGCAAACAATAAACAACCAGGAAGGATATAAGCGATGCTTAGGAAGAGCAGAATCTCTGCTGCGATTGCGTTCGCCTTGGCGAGCCTTGCGGCGGCCCCATCCGTATCTGCCGAAGAAGGGCAGAACGTCGAAAAACTGCAGAAAATCAAAGTCACTGGCTCCCGTATCTCTCGTGTTGATGTTGAGGGGGCGACTCCGGTTGTCTCTGTCAGCAAGGCCCAAATTGAACAGTCTGGCCAGCAGACTGTGGCTGATTATCTGAAACAGGCCTCCTACAACTCCTTTGGTGGTTTCTCTCCATCCTCCGGTAGCTCAGCCCAGTCACAAGCCACCGTAGGGCTGCGTGGCCTTGGTGAAGATCGCACACTGGTGCTGCTCAATGGCAAGCGTATCGCCGGTTCTCCCTCCATGGGGGGCACCGCCATCAACCTCAACACCATCCCCATGGCGGCCGTTGAGCGGGTGGAAGTGAACCTGGACGGTGGCTCTGCCCTGTATGGTTCTGATGCCATCGGTGGCGTTATCAACGTGATCCTCAAAGAGGGTTTTGAAGGCTTGTCATTCCAGGGGCGCGTCGGTTCACCGACCGAGGAAGGTGGTGACGAACAGAGTGGTTCCATCGTCAGCGGTATTTCGGGTGAGAAAGGTTCCCTGATGATGGTCTACGAACATGATGTCAAAGACGAAATCTATTACAAGGATCGTGACTATCTGGCCAAGCAGGGGGCTGAGTCTCCTAGCCTCTATGGTCGCAATATCAAGGGAGTAGACGCGGCAACTGGCAAGACCGTAACCCGTACTCTGAATGGGGTCGACTGTGAAAGCACCGGCGCCGGTTTTGTCACCAAGGGTACGGCTTGCCGCTTCGACTTTGCCCAGGTCGCAGCCAAGACCGCCTCGCGTACTCGCGACACCGTCTATGTCAACGGCCGCTACCATATCAACGACAATGTGGATTTCGTGCCACAGATGATTGGTTCCCGGGTCACCAGTTTTGGTCGTTTCGCCCCTGCTGCAGGTGCCTTCACCGTGGATGGCTCCACCCCTGAAAGCGCTGCAGTCCTGTCTGCCAACAACTTCAGCACCGCCAAGGCTGCGACGGTTTACTACCGCTTCAACAACGTCGGTCCCCGTGACAACGAAGTGACCGACTTGACCGGTACTCTGAACCTGGGTTTTGAAGGGGTGGTTCCGACCGAGGCGGTTGGCGATCTGGAGTGGAACGCCGGTTACATGTACTCCAAAACAGATAACCAGAGTATTGGTAATGGCTATGTATTGGAGCCGGCAGTTCAGACTCAGGTAAACAGTGGAAACTTCGTCAACGGCAGCTTCTCCGCTGATGCCACCAAGGATCTCTCTTATACCACCAGCCGCAACTCCAAGATGGATTTCTTCCAGTGGTATGGCGGTCTGGGTTGGGAGATGGGCGAACTGCCTGCTGGCCCGGTCAGCTGGTATCTGGGTGCCGAGTATAACGATTGGGTTTACTCCGACACCTACGACAGCCAGTCCGAAGCGGGTAACGTACTGGGTTCATCCGGCAACTCCGGTAGCGGTGTGCGCGATGTGTTTGCCACCTACATCGAGAGCCTGCTCCCCATCACCGAGCAGATCGAGCTGAACCTGGCGGGTCGTTACGACAAGTACAGCGACTTTGGCAGCGCCTTCTCGCCCAAAGCGAGTCTGCGTTATCAGCCGCTCGACCAGCTGATGTTCCGTACCTCCTGGTCCCAGTCTTTCCGTGCGCCGGGTCTGAATGATCTCTATGCGGCGGATGCCCAGTCAGCGGACTTTGCCAAGGACTATGTCTACTGCCAGGCCAATGGTATTGCCAACTGTTCCGAAGAGCAGTACGAGACAACGCGCCAATCCAACAAGAACCTGAAGGAAGAGACCGCCAATACCTTCACTATCGGGGCGGCCTACAATCCGCTGGACAATCTGAACCTGTCGCTCGATTACTACTACATCAAGATTGATGACGTGATCCAGCTGGCTACCACCCAGACCCAGTTCTATCAGGAGCTCAATACCGGCAGCAACCCGAACGTCATTCGTGACGCCAACGGCGATGTCGAGAAGGTCTATGCCGGCATGGTCAACTTGGGGCAACTCAAGACCAGTGGTATCGACTTCAAGGCGGACTACAAGTACGACTTCAACTCCTTCACCCTGCGTTACGACTTTGGCAGCAGCTACATCCTGAAATATGAGGAAGGTCTGTTTGCTGGTGGCCCAATGGTTGACAAGAAGGGCTGGAATGGCAAACCCGATTTCCGTTTCAACTCCGGGATCGGTGCCAACTTCCCACAGCTGTGGAATCTGGATACCTACCTGAGCACCAACTATATCGACTCCCAGAGCCAGGACTATGTGGATGACAAGGAAGAGGGCCATATTGCTTCCAACACCATCTGGAACCTGAACGTTGCGGTCGATACCAGCTGGAATGCCAAGATCCAGACCGGCGTGAAGAACATGTTCAACCGTGGACCTTCCCTGTCAAATGATGGTTACACCTACGATGAATACCTCTACAGCATTGACGGACGGGTCTACTACATCGACTACACCCAGAAGTTCTAATCAACCCCGTTGATATACAACCTCAGCCGGCCCGGTCGGGCCGGCTGTGCCCAACGTCCAAGGAAGTTACGGAGATAGGGTAATCCTATGAAGACAAGGACCATTACAATGAAGAAAGCGCTCCTTGGCAGCCTGGTTTCGGCCGCCTTGTTGACCAGCTTCAATCTGAGTGCCGCCACTGCCGGTCAGGCCGTGGACGCTCAAGCCGCCACCGACAACGCATCCAAAGTTTCCCAGCAGAAGATCGACAGCTATGCCGAATCTGCCGAATCCGCACTGGCCCAGTACAAGGCAGCCCTGCGTCAGGTCGACAGTCTGCGCACCTACAACGAGCAGGTGAGCAAGATGGTCGAGTCCCAGAGTGCCGAGCTGGCGTCGATGCAAAAGCAGATCGCCCAGATTGATCAGACCAGCACCGAAGTTGTCCCCCTGATGCTCAAGATGATCGACTCCCTCGAGCAGTTTGTGGCGCTGGATCTGCCGTTCCAGAAGGTCGAGCGCGAGGACCGCGTAGCAGCCCTGACCGACCTGATGAACCGTGCCGATGTCACCATCTCCGAGAAGTACCGCAAGATCCTGGAGGCCTACCAGATCGAGGAGGGCTTCAGCCGCACCATCGAATCCTACAAGGCGAGCCTGGACAAGGATGGTAGCGAGAAGACCTACGAGTTCCTGCGGGTTGGCCGCATCGCGCTGCTTTATCAATCCCCGGATGGCAATGAGACCGGGATGTGGAACAAGAAGACTCGCCAGTGGGAAGAGTTGCCCCAGGAGTATCGCAGTGCGGTTGAACAGGGCCTTCGCATCGCCAAGAAGCAGGCGCCTCCCGCTCTGATCAAGCTGCCGGTTCAAACTGCGGAGAAAGCATCATGAAAGGAATCAAACTTGCGATTGCCTCCCTGATTGCGGGAGCAACCCTGGTCACCCTGCCGGTGACCGCCGCCGAAAAACCGGTGGATCTCAATGCGCTGCTGAATCAGGTCAAGGCCTCCAGCCTGAGCGAATCCCAACTCAACAAGGAGCGGGAAGCCCGCTTCCTGGCTGACAAGAACGAGCAGGGGGCGCTGCTGGCCAAGGCCAAGGCCGAGCTGGCTGCCGAAACCGCCAAGGGCGAGCAGCTCAAGGCGACCTTCGATGCCAATGACAAGCAGCTGACCGAGCTGACTGAAACCCTGCGCCAGCGTTCCGGCAACATGGGTGAGATGTTCGGCGTACTGCGTCAGTTCGCCGGTGAGTTCAAGGGGATCTTCAACGCCTCCGCCCGTCGGGTCGAGCATCCGGAACAGACCGCGCTGCTGACCCGTCTGGCCGAGAGTAAAGAGCTCCCCTCCAGCGACGATCTGGAAGCGTTCTGGACCACCACCCTCAGCCGCATGGTGGACGGTGGCAAGGTGAGCCAGATCCCGGCGACTGTGGTCTACGGCGAAGGCAACCAGGCCGAGAAGACGGTCACCCAGATCGGTGAGTTCAACACTGTCTCCGAAGGCAAGTACCTCACCTTCGTGCCGGAGACCGGCAAGTTCGAGCAGCTTTCCCGTCAACCTGACAAGGGGGTGCTGGAACCGATCGCCGAGTTTGAACAGGGCGGTGACGGGGTCAAGCCCATCTTTATCGACCCGTCTCGCGGCGTGATCCTCTCTCTGCTGGTGCAGTCACCGACTCTCAAGGAGCGGATCGATCAGGGTGGTGAAGTGGGTTACGTCATCATGGTGCTCGGCGTGCTCGGTACCCTGCTGGCCATCTTCTGCGGTATCCGCCTGTCGCTGATCGGCTCGTCCATGCGCAAGCAGCTGAAATCTGATCAGATCATCAAGGGCAACCCCATTGGTGACATGCTGGGGGCCTACCAGAGCCATCGCGGTGACAACATCGAGGATCTGGAGTCCAAGCTCGACGAGATCATCCTGCGCAACGTGCCCAAGTTCGAGAAGGGCATCAGCATCATCAAGCTGATCGCTTCCGTCGCGCCGCTGCTGGGGCTGCTCGGTACCGTAGTGGGGATGATTGCCACCTTCCAGGCCATCACATTGTTCGGCACCGGCGATCCCAAGCTGATGGCGGGCGGTATCTCCGAGGCGCTGGTGACCACCATGCAGGGTCTGGTCGTCGCGGTGCCCATGCTGTTCCTCTACACCATTGTGCAGACCCAGAGCCGTCGTCTGATCCAGGTGCTGGAAGAGCAGAGCGCCGGTTTCGTTGCCCGTTATCAGGAACGTCTGCACGCCTCCAAAGCCGCAGCGTAAGGAGTCACCCATGTGGTTCTGGTTGATTGAAGAAGTCGAGTCGGTCCGCCGGTTTTTGGGATTGGGGGGCGATGTACTGGTCGCCCTGTTCTTCCTGACCCTGATGATGTGGGCCCTGTTGCTGGAGCGCTGGTTCTACTTTATGGCGGTTTACCCCAAGCAGGTGAAGCAGACCAAGGCCACCTGGCTGGCCCGTACCGATCATCTCTCCTGGTCTGCCAAGCAGATCCGCCGCGAGCTGGTCTCACGGGTCGCCATGGCGGTAGACAAGGGGATGCCGGTCATCAAGGTGCTGATCGCTCTTTGCCCGTTGATGGGGTTGCTCGGGACCGTGGTGGGGATGGTGCAGGTGTTTGACACCCTGGCCATCACAGGCACCGGTTCGCCGCGGGCGATGGCATCGGGGATCTCCAAGGCAACGGTACCGACCATGGCGGGCATGATCGCCGCCCTTTCCGGCCTGTTTTTTGTCAACCAGCTCGATCACAAGGCCAAACTGGCGGTGCAAAAGCTGGAAGACAACCTGAAACACGGTTGATGCAGGATGCATACCCCCGGCGAGGCATGGCCTGCCGGGGGCACAGAACAAGCAAGGAGTTTCTGCTATGAGAAAACGTTACAGCGACAGCGGTGCTGACGAGGCGGCTATCGATTTGACCCCCATGCTGGACATAGTGTTCATCATGCTGATCTTCTTCATCGTCACCACCTCCTTCGTCAAGGAGTCCGGTGTCGAGATCAACCGTCCCAGTGCCAGCACGGCCGAGACGGTGAAGAAGGGCAATATCATGGTCGCGGTACGCGAAAACGGTCAGGTCTGGGTCGACAAGCGGGTGGTCGAGGTGGGGGCGGTGCGCGCCAACATCGAGCGGCTGCGGGCCGAAAACCCGGAGAGCGCCGTGGTGATCCAGGCCGATAACGAATCCCGTTCCGGTCTGGTGGTGCAGGTCATGGATCAGATCCGCATGGCCGGTGTCCAGAACATCTCCATCGCGGCAGACAAGAGCAGCTGATGCCGGAGAGAGACCTATGAGATACCTGATATCGTTGGCGGTCTCCTGTGTGGTGGTGTTCTTTCTGTTTCTGGGAATGAACAAGCTGATCACACCGGATCACCGGGAGCTGGTGGAGAAGGATGATGTCACCATGACCGATTTCATCCGCCTCAAGCCCCAGGAGACCCTGCAAGAGAAACAGCGGGAGCTGCCCAAACCGCCGCCGCCCAAGCGTCCGCCACCGCCTCCCGAGATGGAAGTGGCCAGCACGGATCGGCCGAAGATGGAGAGCGCGCCGATGGACATGCCCAAGCTCGACATCCCGGTCAACATCGGTGGTGGCAACGCGCTGGGTGCTTACAGCACCGGCGGCGGTGGTGGCGGCGTCGGTGGCAACAACGGCGCCATTCCGCTGGCCACCTTCGAGCCCATGATGCCCCGCAAGGCTGCACTGGCGGGGCTGGCCTCCGGCAAGGTGCTGGTGGAGTTCACCGTCACCGAGCGCGGTACCGTCAGCAACGTGCGGATCGTCAAGGAAGAGCCGCGCAGCTATGACCTCGGCAAAGAGGCGCGCAAAACCATTGCCAAGTGGACGTTCAAACCGGCCATGGTGGATGGCAAGCCGCAGGCGAGCCGTATGCAGCAAGAGATCGAGTTTGCGGTCAACTAAGGAAGGTGGCGATGAACAAGTTACACAAGATGATCCTCGCCCCGGTCGCCATGGCGGTGCTGCTCAGCACCGCCAGTTGGGCCGCCGAGCAGCCGGCCCTGTCGGATCGGGCCTATCGGGCGGTCAACAAGGCGCAGGAGCTGATCACTGACAAGCAATACGGTCTGGCGAATGCCAGATTGCAGGAGGCACTCTCCAGCGTGGGTGATCGGGTCTACGACAAGGGGGTCATATTGCAGACTCTCGGTTTCGTAGCCGCCCAGCAGGAGAAATACGGTCAGGCGACCAAGTACTTTGCCGATGCCATCGCGACAGGCGGCCTGCCGCCACCGGTGGCCCAGCAGGTGCGCTACAACCTGGCCCAGCTCTATATGGCTGAGGGTAATTATCAGGGCTCGATCAAGACCATGAAGGAGTGGTTTGCCAACCAGGGCAAGGATGACAAGCCCAACTCCCATGCCTATATCACGCTGGCCAACGCCCACGTGCAGCTCAAGCAGTACCGTGACGCGATCCCGGCGGTGGATCAGGCGATCAAGCTGTCGGCAGGTAAAGCGCCGGAGTCCTGGTATCTGCTGAAGATGGGCGCTCACTACGAGCTGAAACAGTACAAACCGGCGACCGAGGTGCTGACCTCTCTGGTCAATATGTTCCCGGAGAAGAAGAAGTACTGGACCCAGCTGTCGGCCATGCATATGCAGGCA
This sequence comes from Aeromonas sp. 603079, assembly GCF_049172135.1. Lineage (NCBI taxonomy): Bacteria > Pseudomonadati > Pseudomonadota > Gammaproteobacteria > Aeromonadales > Aeromonadaceae > Aeromonas > Aeromonas sp. 603079. Next base: position 30,661 of record NZ_JAAKPX010000035.1, read on the forward strand.
GGCAACGATGGCAAGGCGCTGGCGGCGCTGGAGTCGGCCTACAACCTCGGCATGTTGACCGAGGCTGCCGAGCTGCAGCGTCTCGCCAACTACCTCGCCTTCACCGGCATTCCCCATCGCGCCGCACGGGTGATGGAGAAGGGGATGAAGGACGGGGTGATTGAGCAGAGCGCTGGCAACTACAAGACCCTGGCCAACTACTGGCATCAGGCCAAGGAGCTGGATCCGGCCATCGACACCCTGGCCAAGTCCTACCAGCTGGCCCCGAGCGCCGAATTGCAGCTGAAAATGGCGCGCATGATGATCCAGAGCAAACGCTATCAGGATCTGGTGGCGCTGGCCGCCAAACCGGCAGCCAATGCAAATGGTGAACAGCGGGCGGATCTCAAGTTCCTGACCGGGGTCGCCTATTTTGAGCAACAAAAGCCGAAGGAGGCCCTCAACGCCTTCACCCAGGCGGCTCAGAATGGCAACGTCAGCGGTCGGGCATCCCCCTGGATCAGCTTCCTCAAAGAGCAGAGTGGTGCGGCGGGGGAGGCGGCCGTCCAGTAATTCCAATGACAACGCTTGAAGTCCCTTTTATGGTTGCCTGGTGGCTCCATTAACCGCTCTTCGGAGCGGTTTTTTTATGGTGGCAGCCAGTCCCTGCTGTAGTCGAAGCGCTATTTTCCACCTTTTCGCTCCAATGAAAGTGCCACAGTCAACATTGGCCTATCTCCTCCGAGGTGACAAACGTTTCAGCCAGGGCTGCAACCGTGACACCAGGTGGCACAGCGCTGTGGTCTAAGGGGGCGGGGTTGGTCCGCAGAGAGGGGGCTATGCTGTACATCTCTCTTTCAATGGCGACTTGCCAAGGGGGCTTTTGCTCTGTTGATAAGCATCACACCGAAAACGGCCACTTTTAACAAGAAAAGCAACATATGGAAGTTGAAATTTTGGCCGACTCGGGAAAGAATGCGCGCTCGGTTATTTGGCGCCGTGGTGCAGGTTGACCCGCCACCGGCAGACCGAAGATAAGATGGCCTCCGGCCCATTTGGTACAGGAAACCACACAGGAATTTTATGAGCCCCCTTCGCACTGCCGCTTCGGCCCTTTTATGCACACTTGCGCTGATCAGCCAGCAGGCTGCCGCCGTCGAGTACCGTCTGCCTGCGGCCAACAGCCGTCTGATCGGTGAGAATCTGGAATATGTGGTGCCTGCGGACAATCGTCCGCTGGAGCAGATAGCCTCCGAGTTTCAGTTGGGTTTGACCAATATCATGGAGGCCAACCCGGGCGTTGATCCCTATCTGCCCAAAGCGGGCAGCACCCTGATCATCCCTCACCAGTTGATCCTGCCCAACGCGCCCCGCGAAGGGATCGTCATCAACGTCGCCGAGATGCGCCTCTACTACTATCCGAAAGGGAAGAACGTGGTACAGGTATTGCCCATCGGCATCGGTCAGCTGGGGGTAAACACCCCGGAGAACTGGATCACCAAGGTAGAGCGCAAGCGCGCCAACCCGACCTGGACCCCGACCGAAAACATTCGTCGTCGCTACGCCGCGAAGGGAATCACACTGCCTGCGGTCTGGCCAGCCGGCCCGGACAACCCCATGGGCCTGCACGCCCTCTACATCGGCAACCTCTATGCCATCCACGGAACCAATGCCACCTTCGGCATCGGTCTGCGGGTGAGCAGCGGCTGCGTACGTCTGCGTGCCGACGACATCAAGTATCTGTTCGACAACGTGCCGGTCGGTACCCGCGTCCAGTTCGTCAACCAGCCGGTCAAGACCACGGTCGAGCCGGATGGCGGTCGCTACATGGAAGTGCACGAGCCGCTGTCACGGACCGAGGAGGAGTTCAACTCCACCGCCTCCGTGCCGCTCCCGATGACACCGGCCATCACCCGCTTCATCGCTCACGCCGAGTCTGACTCCAACGTGGTCAAGCAGGTGCTGGAACAGCGTACCGGCATGCCGACCCGTCTCAATCCTCAAGCCTGATGACTTGAACTCGAGACCCGGTAATGACAACGGCGACCCTATGGTCGCCGTTGTTGTTTCTGCCAGCGGCAGTGGGCGTTATTTGTGACTGACGGTGACGATTGCCATAGTGTGGCGATCATCGACCCACTGGTAGGAGACCTGGCTGTGGGAGAGATTCAGGGATGCCTCTCTTGCCAGTTTTTGCAAATTAACTGTTTCGGTTGTTTGTGCGGAGCCTGAGAGGCAGGTGACCTGCATCTGCTTCTCTAGTTGGTTGACACGGCAGGCATCCTCCACGATGGCGCCGCTGAATTCGATGCGTCCTGTATTACTTGCCTGGGTCGTCTGTGCCATCGATATGCCCAGCGTGGCGAGAGTGAACACTACTGCGCTTGTTTTCATGCAGACCTCCTGATTGTCTTGCTCGCGGGCAGGAACCCGCTTGTTCATTGCCTCGCATTATCAGTATCGACAGTATTAGGTGGGGGATGAGCGTTATTTGATCCCTGCTCGGGAGGGGCAAATTCAGAAAGCAGTGTCTAGTCCTGAAATAGGTTTACACATTTTCAACTAGCATTTCTCTACTCAGAACCCCCTATGTACCGCATCGGGG
>NZ_JAAKPX010000036.1:0-29647 GCF_049172135.1 Aeromonas sp. 603079
CCCCGATGCGGTACATAGAGGGTTTTGAGTAGAAAAATGCTAGTTGAAAATGTGTAAACCTATTTCAGGACTAGACACTGGCACAAAAAAAGGCCGCTCAATGAGCGGCCTTCTTCATAACGGGATCAGCAATCAGCTTTCGCGGCGCTTGCCACCGAATTTGCGATCTTTGTTGAAACCACCTTCGCGGCGATCCTTGTTGAACGGACGGTCACCCTGCGGACGGCGATCCTTGTTGAAAGGACGGTCGCCACGGAACGGACGATCACCGCGCGGCGGACGGCTGCTGGTGTTGCCACCGGCCGGCACCTCGGTGTAGCGAGTGATCTGCAGCGGACGCTGGCAAACACGGGCTTTCTTGATCACTTCCAGCACATCGGCGCTAATGCCCTTGGGCAGGTCAACGGTGGAGAAGTCGTCAGCGATGTCGATGTTGCCGATGAAGCGGCTCTCGATGTTCGCTTCGTTGGCGATGGCGCCCACGATCTGGCCCGGCTTGACGCCGTGATGGGCACCCACGTCGACACGGTAGCGCTCCATCTCCACGTCCGGGTTGTCTTTCAGCGGACGCGGCTCCAGGGACGGCATGCGACGGGCCGGACGATCGCCACGGTCACCGAAGTCACGACCGCCGCGATCGTTGAAGTCACGACGCTCGAAGCCACCACGATCGTTGCTGTTGTTGAACAGCGGATCCGGGATGGAGTCATCCAGCAGCAGCGGTTGGTCGCCCTGTACCAGCTTGGCCAGTGCGGCAGCCAGCTCCAGCGGATCGGCAGAATCTTCTTCGATCAGCTCGTTTACCAGGTTGTGGTAGATCTCGAGCTCTTCGCCCATCATGGTTTCGCGGATGCGCTCTTTGAACTTGGCCAGACGATGCTGGTTGATGTCCTCGGTGCTCGGCATCTTCATCGGCTCGATGGCCTGACGGGTTGCGTGCTCGATGGCGCGCAGCATGCGGCGCTCGCGCGGAGCCACGAACAGGATGGCCTCGCCCTTGCGACCGGCACGACCGGTACGGCCGATACGGTGAACGTAGGATTCGGTGTCGTACGGAATGTCGTAGTTCACTACGTGGGTGATACGCTCAACGTCCAGACCACGGGCAACCACGTCGGTGGCGATCAGGATGTCCAGCTGGCCCTGACGCAGCTTGTCAACGGTACGCTCACGCAGCTTCTGCGGGATGTCACCGTGCAGCGCTTCACAGGCGTGGCCACGTGCGGCCAGCTTGCCAGCCAGCTCTTCGGCAGCGTTCTTGGTACGTACGAATACCAGCAGGGCTTCGTAGGATTCCACTTCCAGCAGGCGGGTCATGGCGTCCAGCTTGTGCAGACCGGTTACCTGCCAGTAACGCTGGCGAATAGTGGTAGCGGTAGCAGTCTTGGAGGCGATCTTGATCTCTTTGGGCTGCTTCAGGTGCTTCTGGGCCACGCGACGGATCTGCTCCGGCATGGTGGCAGAGAACAGAGCAACCTGACGAGAGCTCGGGCACTGCTCCATGATCCAGTCCACGTCGTCGATGAAGCCCATACGCAGCATTTCATCAGCTTCGTCCAGTACCAGAGCTTTCAGGCCGGAGAGATCCAAGTTCTTGCGACGGATCAGATCCATCACGCGGCCCGGAGTACCGACGACAACCTGGGCACCACGACGCAGGGCGCGGGTCTGGGTTTCGTAGGAGGCACCACCGTAGATCGGCAGCACGTGGAAATCAGGCATGTGGTGTGCATAGCGTTGGCACGCTTCAGCCACCTGCAGCGCCAGTTCGCGGGTAGGCGCCAGCACCAGGATCTGGGTGTTGCGGTTACCAGCTTCCAGACGAGACAACAGAGGCAAGGCAAAAGCAGCGGTCTTCCCTGTACCGGTTTGCGCCTGCCCCAGCAGATCGTGTCCCGCCATCAGGTGGGGAATTGCTGCGGCCTGGATCGGTGACGGGCGCTCATAGCCCACGTCCTGCAGCGCTTTCAATACAGGCGCGGCCAGTCCAAGCTCACTAAAAAGGGGCAGTTGTTCGGTATCAGACATAGATTCTTCCAGATTAAGGCAGGCGGCTAACACCGCGGAATAGCAAAAAGGCGGCGATTATAGCGCCACTTTGTTCTGCTGTCTTGAAAAATGTGATAAGCCTCTCAAGACGTTGGCAATTATAGAGGGATCTGGCGAGTATGGCTTGCTTATTTTGCACTCATAGTGCGTTATTGCAGATCACTCCTCGCTGGAGTCCTTGCCCCGCTTGTGTTTGAGCACCGCCATGGTCAGTCGGCTGGTGCACAATAAACGCTCACGTTCGTCCCGAATTTCAATCTGCCACACCTGGGTTGTTGCTCCCAGATGGAGCGGCGTGCAACGCCCGGTCACCACCCCTTCCCGCTTGGCTCGCAGATGGTTGGCATTCACCTCCAGCCCCACACAGTAGCTATCTGGCCCGACAGCCATATTGGCGGCAATCGATCCCAAGGTTTCCGCCAGCACCACGGATGCGCCGCCATGCAGCATGCCCAGGGGCTGGTGAGTGCGATGATCCACCGGCATGGTCGCTTCAAGCCAATCGGTGCCAAAAGCCGTGTAGACGATATCGAGATGGGCCATCAGGGTGTTGCGAGAGGTGGCGTTGAGCCCCTCCAGACTCATGGGTTTACGCCAGATGGGCGCAATATCGTGACTCATTGCGAGCAGACTCCTTATGTAAGCGATGAATGCGTACCGATATGAGTGAAACGCCCTCCATCGGCAACATGGTTCTGTTATATGAGTTGTTGGTTATCAGGTGACGTGGTAACAACGCAGCCCCGCCCGGCGCTGCGTGTTACACAATCATGCCCTTAAGCGGGATGTCACCAGGGGTAGGTAACGCCGGGCCATTCGGACCAAGGCACTTCTCGCCCCGGCAAGCGGGGGTCTGGCCACTGCCACACCCTGACGAGCCACTCGCGCAGCTGAATCTCCAGCTCCTCATCCGTGATGGACGCCTCGGCCACCTTCCAGAAGAAGAGCTCCACCGCTACCTCTGGCAACACCGAGGGGTAGAGATAAACCCCACCCCAAAATTGCGGCTCCCGATCCGGGCTCCAGAGGCCATAGGCAAAGGAGCGCTTGGCCAGAAACTCCGACTGCTGCCACTCCAGATCCCTTTCGTGCTGGCTCAGGCTGAAATTGGCCGAGGGCCAGAGATCGTTCGGGCGAAACAGCTGATGGAGCTGCTCGCGCTCGCGCAACATGGCGACAAACTCCACCACCGCCTGAGAGGGAGTGGCGGGTAACAGCAAGAAACGTGGATGCCGATAGGCCTTCGGCACCCGAAAGCGCTTGGGGAACGTCAGCATCAGAGCAGCTCCAGCAGGGCTTGCAATGGATGTTTGAGCTTTTCCCCCTCCATCCGTTTGACCTGACTGCGGCACGAATAGCCGGTCGCCAGACAGCGCGCTTTGGGCAGGTGCGCGAGTGGCTCAGCCCAGCTCAGTCCATAGATCCCCTTGGAGTTCTCCACCTGTTTGACGTCGTGACCATAGGTGCCCGCCATACCGCAGCAACCCACAGAGACCGGCTGCAAGCTGGCCCCGAAGCGGCCAAACAGGGTGCTCCAGTCACCGTGAGTGGAGGGCTTGGCGGTCTTCTCGGTGCAGTGGGCAAAGAGATACCAGGGCTCACTCCCCTCCTCGATCTTGGTCTTGTTGGCGCTAGCAGGCAGTTGATCTGCCGGCAGCGAGAGCAGCCACTCCTGCGGCAACAACACCTGAAAATCACCGCGGGCCGACCCCAGCGCCTTGGCATACTCGTCGCGATAGCAAAGCACCATGGCCGGATCCACCCCCACCATGGGAATGCCAAGCGCCGCCACCTTGTTGAGGAACTGGGCGCTGTTGGCGGCGGTGCGGGCAAAGGCGCGCAGGAACCCCTTGATATGCTGGGGCTTGCCGTTGGGTTTAAAGGGCAGCAGATAGGGTTGGAAACCGAGCTTGCTGGCGAGTTTCACCAGGTCGCGTACCACGGGGGCATCGTAATAACTGGTGAAGGGATCCTGCACGATGAGCACAACCTGCTTACGCTGCTCGACGCTCATCCGCTCCAGTCCAGGCAGATCAAAATAGCGGGCGCGGTTGTCATGCAGGCTCTCGGCCAGGGTCGGCACCGAGAGCAGCGGCACATCCACCATGCCGATGCTCTTCTCGGTCGCCTTCTGGGCCCACTCTTTTTCGAGGAAGAAGTTGACCAGCTTCGGCGCCTTGGCAAGCAACGGAGCATAGCTTTCAACGGTGCCGACGAAGTAATCCTTCGGCGCGCGCAGGTAGCGGCCGTGATAGAGCTGCATAAAGCGGGCGCGAAAATCGGGCACATCCACCTTGATCGGGCACTGGCTGGTGCACGCCTTGCAGGCCAGACAGCCCGCCATCGCCTCCATCACCTCATGGGAGAAATCATACTCGCCGCGCTGTTTGGCCCAGCTGTTGCGCACCTTGTCCACCAGCTGTTTGAAGCGCACACCACCGGATTGCAGTGCCACCTCTTCCGCCAACGGATCGAAACCCTGCTCCGCCAACTGACGCAACCATTCACGCATCAGGCCCGCCCGCCCCTTGGGGGAGTGGCGGCGATCGCGGCTGATCTTGACCGAGGGGCACATGGGGGAGTCGGTCTCGAAGGTGAAGCACAGACCATTGCCGTTGCAATCCATGGCGCGGGTGTAGCTGGTGCGCACCGCGAGCGGGATCTGGCGGTCATACTTGCCGCGCTTGGGGCCATCCACCGACACCAGCTCGGCGCCGCTACCGTAGGGGATACAGATCTTGCCCGGGTTGATGCGGTTGGCCGGGTCGAACGCCCCCTTGACCCGCTGCAACTCTTCCCACAGCTCGCCAAAGAAGGCGGGGCTGTATTCGGAGCGAAAGCCCTTGCCGTGCTCCCCCCACATCAGGCCGCCATATTTGGCGGTGAGCGCCACCACCTGATCGGAGATGCGGCGCAGCAGCACCTCCTGCTCGGGATCGCACAAATCCAGCGCCGGACGCACATGCAGCACACCGGCATCGACGTGGCCAAACATGCCGTAGTCGAGGCCGTGAGCATCCAGCAGGGCACGAAACTCCATGATGAAATCGGCCAATGACTCTGGCGGCACGGCGGTGTCTTCAGTGAAGGCCACCGGCTTCTTGCGCCCTTCGGCGTTGCCCAGCAGCCCCACCGACTTCTTGCGCATGGTGTAGATGGTTTCGATGCTCGGCAGGTGGTCACATACCTGATAGCCGATAATCCCGGCTTCACTCTTGGCCAGCAGCTCGTCGATACGGCGGCAGAGCTCAGCCACCTTGGCCTTGTGTTCTGCCTCGTCGGTATCGGCAAACTCGACGATGTTGAGCCCCTGCAGATCCTTGCCGGGCACATCCTGAATAAGTTCTTTCACCGAATGCCAGATGATGTCGGCGCGGGCCAGCCCGAGCACCCGGGAGTCCACCGTTTCCACCGAGAGGGCCTGCGCCTGCACCATAAAGGGGGCATTGCGCAGGGCGGAGGGGAAGCTGTCGTACTTGACGTTGACCAGGGTGCGGTAGCGCGGGATTGGCGTGATATTGAGTTTGGCTTCGGTGATAAAGCCCAAGGATCCTTCAGATCCGCACAGCACCCGGCTGACATCCAGCGTGTCGGTATCGGGTTGATAGAGGTGCTTGAGATCGTAACCGGTCAGAAAGCGGTTGAGCTTGGGGAAGGTCGCCTCGATGTCGGCGCGGCGCTCCTTGCCGATGCGATAGAGGGTGCGATAGATCTCCCCTTCCCGACTCTCCAGCGCCAGCTTGTCGGCCAGTCGCTCACCGGTCAGCGGCTCGGTCGCCATGATGTCACCGTTCTCCAGCACCGCCTTGAGACCCAGCACGTGATCCGAGGTTTTACCGTAAACGAGGGACCCCTGCCCCGAGGCATCTGTGTTGATCATGCCCCCTAAGGTGGCGCGGTTGGAGGTGGAGAGATCCGGCGAGAAGAAGTAGCCATGGGGCTTGAGATAGGCGTTGAGCTGGTCTTTCACCACCCCGGCCTGGGCGCGCACCCACCCCTCTTCCAGATTAATTTCCATGATCTGGTTCATATAACGGGAGAGATCGACGATAATGCCGCCGCCCAATGACTGACCATTGGTGCCGGTACCGCCACCGCGAGGGAAAAAACTCAGAGTGTGGTACGCCGGCTCTGCGGCCAGCTTGAGCATTGCTGCTATGTCGTCCGCACTGCGCGGATAGAGAACCGCCTGAGGTACTACCTGATAGACGCTGTTATCCGTCGCCATCGCCAACCGGCTTGCATAAGACTTTTCGATATCACCACGAAATGCGCTGCGCTCTAGCAACTCAAGAAACTGCAGGGTTGCGGGTGACAAACTGTCCTGGTAATCGAGTCTCGGGATCATGAATCCTTGTTCCCATCCTTTGCTTGATGCCGGCACGCCGGCGACAACGACTGGCCAGCCGCCTGTCAATGGCAGTCAGGCCAGTCCGCTCACATGTGAGCGGGCAGTATATCAGCTAGAAAACCGCTTGCGCTTGGCAATATTCACCATTTGAAAGGAGGACTTTTATGGCTCACCACAGCCATGTTATCAGTACGCTGGTCACCACCGAAAAACAGGCGCTTACCCTGTCGCTGTTCGGTTGTATCACCTTTGCCATCTTCGGCATCGGCTACGGCCTCTTCGTCGGTTCCAACGCCATCATGCTCGATGGTATCTTCACCCTGTTCAGCATGGGCATGACAGGCCTCGGTCTTGTTACCGCCTATCTCGTTACCCGCCCTTCCGATGCGCGCTTCCAGTATGGCTACGCCCACTTCGAGCCCATCACCAACGTCATCAATGGCACCATTATTCTGCTGCTCTGCCTTGGCGCTCTCTATAGCGGCATCACCACCCTGCTGGATGGCGGACGGGAGATCGATCTCGGCCACGCCCTCATCTATGCCGCCGTCTCCACCTTCTTCTGCGCCATCATCTATCGCATCGAAGCCCAGGTCGCCGAGCAGGTAGACTCCGAGCTGGTGCGGGTCGACTCCAAAGAGTGGCTGGTGGATACCCTGCTCAGCGCCACCCTGCTTATCGGTTTCGTGGTCGCCATCGGCCTCGATGCCATCGGCTACGGCCAATACAACCGCTACATAGACCCGGTGCTGGTCTCGCTACTGGCCCTCTGTGCCACCCTCATTCCCATCAAGGTGCTCGGTCGCAACCTGCGGGAAGTGTTGAAGATCGCTCCCAAGGGGGATGTGCCACGGCAAGTCGAACAGGAGATCGAAGCGCTGCGCCAGCGCCACGGCATAGAGTGCTACAGCCATCTGGCCAAAAGCGGTCGCCGCTTCGATCTGGAATTGAACATTCTGGTGGCGCCGGGTCAGGAGTGGCCCGTCGAACGTCAGGATGCCCTGCGTCAGGAGCTCTGGTCTCGCCTTGGCGACACCCTGGGGGATGCCTGGCTGTCGGTCTGTTTCACCCGCGAAAAGCGCTGGTTGTAACGACCGCACGGGGGAGAGCGGCACCGCTGCCTCCCCCTGTCGCATCACAACCCCATCACGCCTCGCTGACGCTGCTCTTGCCAAATTGGCGCCAGCCGCTATCATCAGGGCTCATTTTTCACCCGAGGTTTTATTGCCCATCATGGACAATCCCCGAAGTTGCCCTTCGTCTCTCTCTGTCAAAGCCTATCTTTTTCTGCTTAATCAGCGCCTCTGAATAACACCTTTGCCTTGCTGTTACTGCGGCCATCGCGCGCCGTGATCACTCTCTGCTCTGTCTGTTTTTATTGAGGTCATACAATGGAATTGCTGCTGGATCCCCATATCTGGATCGGTCTGTTTACCCTGATCATTCTGGAAATCGTGCTGGGGATCGACAACCTGGTCTTTATCGCCATTCTGGTGAAAAAACTGCCTCCCGCCCAGCGGGACAAGGCACGCGTCATCGGCCTGTCGCTGGCCCTGCTGATGCGACTTGGACTTCTGAGCGTCATGTCATGGCTGGTCACCCTGACCACCCCGATTTTGCACCTGTGGGATCACCCCTTCTCCGGTCGGGACCTGATCCTGATGGGGGGCGGCCTGTTCCTGCTGTTCAAGGCCACCTCCGAGCTACATGAGCGGCTGGAAGCCAAACCCCAGGATGACGGCCCTGTCGGCGCCTACGCCAGCTTCGGCGTGGTGATCGCCCAAATTCTGGTGCTCGATGCGGTCTTCTCGCTCGACTCCATCATCACCGCCGTCGGCATGGTGGAACACCTTGGCGTCATGATGGCCGCCGTGACCATCGCCATGGTGGTGATGGTGCTCGCCTCCAAGCCGCTGACCCGCTTCGTCAACGCCCACCCGACCGTGGTGGTGCTCTGCCTGAGCTTCCTGCTGATGATCGGCTTCAGCCTGGTGGCGGAAGGATTCGGCTTCCATATTCCGAAGGGTTACCTCTACGCGGCCATCGGCTTCTCGGTGCTGATCGAGTTTTTCAACCAGCTGGCCCAGCGCAGCGCCATGCGTCACGAATCCAAACAGCCGCTGCGCGAGCGCACCACAGCCGCCATCTTCAAATTGATGGGCAGCAAGGCCTATCAGGATCAGCCGGATGACGATCTGGATGCCCCGACCGCCGCGCCGGTGAGCTTTGGCGAGGAGGAACGCTACATGGTGACCGGCGTGCTGTCGCTGGCCGAGCGCTCCATTCGCACCATCATGACCCCGCGCTCGGAGATGGCCTGGATCGATATCAACGACTCCAGCGACGAGATCCGCGCCCTGCTGCAGCGCGAGCCCCACAGCCTGTTCCCTATCTGTGACGGGGATCTGGACGAGGTGATCGGAGTGGTCAAGGCGCGCGATCTGCTGTTTGCCTTGAACGAAGGGCAATCCTTGAGCGAACTGGCAAAGCAGAACGACCCCATTATCGTGCCGCAGACCATCAACGTGATCCGCCTGCTGGCGGAGCTGCGCAAAGCCAAGGGGAGCCTTATTCTGGTCTCCGACGAGTTTGGCGTGATCCAGGGGCTGGTCACCACCCACGATCTGCTGGAGGCCATCGTTGGCGAGCTGCCGGACGAGGACGAAACCCCGGATATCGTGCGCGATGGCGAAGGGTGGCTGATCAACGGCAGCACCAACATCCATCATGTGGAGCAGGTGCTGGAGCACGAGGGGCTGGTGAGCGAGAGCGATGAATACGTAACCCTGGCGGGCATGCTGCTCTCCCACTTCGGCACTCTGCCCACCCCGGGCCAGCAGTTGCAACTGCAACAGCTCAACTTCGAGGTGATTGAGGTGAGCGAGCGGCGCATCGAGCGGGTGAAAGTGATGCCCGCCACGGCTTGAGCCTGCCACCAGCAGAATACAGAAGAGGGCCAGACGGCCCTCTTTTTTATGCCTAAACGCCTCTTTCCTAACGGTTTGCGCTGATTGCTGCATCAAGCACAATTCTCTTGTGCAATTACCCCTCTTTTTCACAACAAGATGGCGGCATAAAGTGGCCTCACTTCCACCATGAGGAACTCAAGATGAGCCACGATCACCTGTTCTGCCCGCTGCGCCTCGGCCAGCTGCACCTTGCCAACCGCATCGTCATGCCCCCCATGACCCGCTCCCGTGCCAGTCAGCCGGGTGATGTGGCCAACGCCATGATGGCGAGCTACTACGCCCAGCGCGCCGAGGCGGGCCTGATCATCAGCGAAGGCACCCAAATCGACCCCATGGGCAAGGGCTACGCCTGGACGCCGGGGATCTACAGTGCCGAGCAGATCGCTGGCTGGAAAGGGGTGACCGATGCCGTGCACGCCAAGGGGGGCACCATCTTCGCCCAGCTCTGGCACGTGGGCCGGGTCACCCATCCGGACAACATCGGCGGCGCCCAGCCCATCTCCGCTTCAGCCCTGCCCGCAGTGGGCGTCAAGGTGTTCGTCGATAACGGCAGCGATGCGCCGGGCTTTGTCGAGACCGTCACTCCGCGCGCCATGACCCAGGCCGATATCCATGCGGTGGTGGGCCAGTTCCGTCAGGCGGCACGCAACGCCATCAGCGCCGGTTTTGACGGCATCGAGCTGCACGCCGCCAACGGATATCTGATCAACCAGTTCCTAGACTCCGAATCCAACGCCCGCACCGACAATTACGGCGGATCGCTGGAAAACCGGCTGCGCTTTCTCAAAGAGGTGACCGAGGCGGTCAGTAGCGAAATCGGGGCCGAACGTGTCGGGGTGCGTCTTGCGCCGCTCACCACCCTCAACGGCACCGTGGATGCCAATCCGCAGGAGACCTATCTGGCAGCTGCCCGCCTGCTGGGCCAGCTCAATGTCACCTACCTGCACATTGCCGAGGCGGACTGGGACGATGCCCCCCTGATGCCGGAGAACTTCAAGCTGGGTCTGCGCGATGCCTTCCCCAACACCCTGATCTACGCCGGTAAATATGATGGTGATCGCGCACGCGCCGCCCTCGACGCGGGCTGGGCCGACATGATTGGCTTTGGCCGCCCCTTCGTTGCCAACCCGGATCTGCCGAACCGGCTGCGCCACGGCTATCCGCTGGCCCCCCACGATCCGGCCACCCTGTTTGGCGGCGGCGAGAAAGGGCTGACCGATTACCCCGTCTATCAGGCTGATGACGCAACCGCCAACCGCTGATTGCCGATGGCCAATCGGCCACGTGAAGCAGGCCCCACAAGTTGGGGCCTGCCGTATTGTTGCGCATTAGCAACAGTGATATGACTGACCGAATCACTGCTGCAATGATCTCGTTATTCTCTCCCCTCGCTTTCACAAGGAGTCATCATGAATCACACCCAAGCCTGGTGCTGGCATGCCCCCGGTGAACCGGATCAGCTCACCCTCGCCGATCTGCCCCTGACACCGCTCGCCCCTGACGAGGTACTGGTAGCCAACCGGGTCATCGCCTTCAACCCGGTGGACTGGAAGCTGATCGAATATGGCCACTCCAACTGGCAGGATGGTCAGGTGCCCGGCGTCGATGGCATGGGCACTATCGTGGCGCTCGGCGCCAACGTCAGCCATCTGCGTCTCGGCGCCCGGGTCGCCTATCACACCGACCTGCGTCACCACGGTAGCTTTGCCCGCCACACCAAAGTGCCCGCCCGCGCCCTGCTGCCGGTGCCCGATGCCCTGAGTGACGAGGCGGCCGCCGCTCTGCCCTGTCCCGGCCTCACCGCGTGGCAGGCGCTGGCCAAGCTGCCGCGCCTGCACGGGGAAGCGCTGCTCATCACCGGTGCTGGCAGCAGTGTCGGCCGTTTTGCGGTGCAGCTCGCCCTCCAGCAGGGGGCGCGGGTCTTTGCCAGCGCCAGCCCACGCCACCATCACTGGCTCAAGCAGATAGGTGTGCAGGGGGTGGCCGATTATCGGAACTCCGAGTGGCTGGCCACCTTGCAGGCGGCCAACGGCAACGAGCCGTTTGAGGGGATCATCGATCTGGTCTCCAGCCAACAGGCAGAGAGCCTGCTGCCCGCCCTTGGCTACTACGGTCACATGGTGACTGTGCTCGGGCGCATCCCGCACAATCCGTTGCCCGCCTTTAGCCATTGCCACTCATTGCACGAGATTGCACTGGGTGCCCAACACGCCTTTGGCACCGACAAGCAGTGGAGCCGGCTGGTGGCCGCCGGTGTCGCCATGATGGAGCTGATGGCGAGCGGCGAGCTGACCCTGCCGCCGCTGGTGGTGGGCGACTTCGAGGTGCTGCCTACCCTGCTCGAGCGCTTCAAGCGCGAAGGACAGGGTGAGAAGTTTCTGGTGCGAGTGGCATAACGCTGACTTTCCCTGATAACCACACCGACCATTGAAACGAAAGAGGCCCGCCAGTGACGGCGGGCCTCTCTTTATATAGTGCATGTCATCTCGACTTCATTGGCGCCTGACTCAGTGCAGCTGCACCCCGTGGCGGGCGGCATGAGTGCGAATGTCACGGGTCAGCCGCGCCTTGTCGGCCAAGCTTAGCCAGCTCGCCTCCACCGCATTGAGCGACAAGCGGCAGAGCTGACTCATGGTCGCGCCAAGGCCATCGGCCAGCGCCGCAAAGTTGGCATTCATATAGCCGCCAAAGTAGGCGGGATCGTCCGAGTTGATGGTGACGCAGAGCCCCTGCTCCAGCAGCCGCAACACATTGTGCTGGGCCATATCGCCGAACACCTTGAGCCGGGTGTTGGAGAGAGGGCAGACGGTGAGCGGCAGCCGGGTATCCGCCAGATAGCGCAGCAGCTCGGGATCATCGGCCGAGCGCACCCCGTGATCGATACGGCATACCTGCAGCTCGTTGATCGCCTGCCAGATGTAGTCGGCAGGCCCCTCTTCACCGGCGTGGGCCACCACCGGCAGCCCCAGCTCGCGGCATTTGGCAAAAATACGGGCAAATTTGCTGGGCGGATTGCCCTTCTCCCCCGAGTCGAGGCCGATGCCATGAATGCGTGACAGGAAGGGCATAGCCTCTTCCAACGTCGCAAAGGCATCCTCTTCGCTGAGGTGGCGCAAAAAGCTCATGATAAGGCGCCAGCTGATGCCAAACTCCTGCTCTCCGATCTGCAGCGCCCGCTCGATGCCGCCCAGCACAGTAGCAAAAGGGACACCGCGGGCGGTGTGGGTCTGCGGGTCAAAGAAGATCTCCACATGCACCACCTTGTCGGCGGCGCAACGCTCAAGATAGGCCCAGGTGAGGTCGAAGAAGTCCTGCTCGGTCACCAGCACGCTGGCGCCGCGATAGTAGAGGTCGAGAAAGGATTGCAGGCAGTCAAAGTCATAGGCGGCGCGCACGCTGGCCACATCGGGCCAGGGCAGTGGCACATTATTGCGGCGGCCCAGCTCAAACATCAGCTCGGGTTCGAGGCTGCCCTCGATATGCAGGTGCAGCTCCAGTTTCGGCAGTCCGGCGATAAATTGCGCGGCGGTGAGGTGTTCGGGTGTGACTGGCTTGGGAATCGGGGTGTCCATAGCGACGGCTCCATCAGCAAAGTGATCCGGCGTCAGCCCCTCCACCAGACTGACCCGACGGCAGCTTTATTGTGCACCGAAGTGGCGAGACAGGGGAGACTTGTCATCAAACAGACTTATAATGGCGTCACAAAAATCATAAATGATTGAACATCTTAACGATTGGCGGCTCGCCTGCGTCCTGACAAGGAGTTTTCATGAAGAAGAACGTCATCTGCGATATCGACGGTGTCATCCTGCACAACAACGATCTCATCCCCGGTGCCGACCGTTTCGTCCATCGCCTGCTGGAGCAGGGCAGCAAGCTCTTGTTCCTCACCAACTACCCGGCCCAGACCCAGAAAGATCTGCAAAACCGCTTCCGCTCCGCCGGGATCGAAGTGCCGGAGGAGTGCTTCTATACCTCCGCCATGGGCACCGCCGACTTCCTCAAGCGTCAGGATGGCAAGAAGGCCTATGTGATCGGTGAAGGGGCGCTGACCCACGAGCTCTACAAGGCCGGTTTCACCATCACCGACATAGACCCGGACTTCGTGGTGGTTGGCGAGACCCGCAACTACAACTGGACCATGATGCAACAGGGGGCCAAGTTCGTCGATCAGGGGGCCCGCTTTATCGCCACCAACCCCGATACCCACGGCCCCATGATGCACCCGGCCTGCGGCGCCCTGTGCGCACCCATCGAGCGGATGACCGGCAAGAAGCCGTTCTATGTCGGCAAGCCAAGCGCCTGGATCATCCGTGCAGCGCTCAACCGGATGGAGGCCCACTCCGACGACACCATCATCATCGGCGACAACCTGCGCACCGACATTCTGGCGGGCTTTCAGGCCGGTCTCGAGACGGTGCTGGTGCTCTCCGGGGTGAGCAAGGTCGCCGATATCGACCGCATGCCGTTTCGGCCGAATCACATCTTCGACTCCGTGGTCGACATCGATATCGTCTAATCACCACCCAAGCGTTAAACAGGGCAGGTCTCTCCTGCCCTTGCAGGATCTGTTATGGAACCCATTCTGATCGCCGTGGCCTTTGGCTGCGGCATGGTAGTCAATCTGATTGGCCTGCCCCCCCTGCTCGGCTTTCTAGCCGCCGGTTTTATCCTCAACGGCATGGGATATGAAAATACCCCCGCCCTGAGCGAGGTGGCAGATCTCGGCGTCACCCTGCTGCTGTTCACCATCGGCCTCAAGCTCAATATCAAGACCCTGATGCGGCGCGATGTGTGGGGCACCACCAGCCTGCACCTGCTGCTCTCCACCCTGCTCTTTACCGTGGTGCTGCTGGTCTGCAAGGGACTGGGGCTTGAACTTGCCCTCTCGCTGGACTGGAAGCTGGCGCTACTGCTGGGCTTTGCCCTCTCCTTCTCCAGCACCGTCTTCGCAGTCAAGGTGCTGGAAGATCGCAGCGACATGAATGCCCTCTACGCCCGCATCGCCATCGGCGTGCTGGTGATGCAGGATGTGTTCGCCGTGGCCTTTCTGGCCTTCTCCAGCGGCAAGTGGCCCAGCATCTGGGCGCTCTGGGTACTGGGGCTGCCGCTGCTGCGCCCGCTGCTGTTCAAGCTGCTGGAGCGTGCCGGGCACGGCGAGTTGCAGGTGCTGTTCGGCGTGTTTCTGGCGCTGGTGGTCGGGGCAGCCGGTTTTGAAGTGGTCGGCCTCAAACCGGATCTCGGGGCCCTCATCATCGGCATGCTGCTCGCCTCTCATCCGGCGGCGGCGGGATTGGCCAAGGCGCTCTTCAACCTCAAAGACCTCTTTCTGGTCTGCTTTTTTCTCACCATCGGCCTCAACGGCCTGCCGACCCACGACACCATGTTGCTGGCGCTGGCGCTGGTGCTGGCCCTGCCGCTCAAAAGCGCGCTCTACTATCTGGTCTACAGCGGCGCACACCTGCGGGTGCGTACCGCCCTGCTCTCGACCCTGGCGCTCACCAACTTCTCGGAGTTTGGCCTGATCGTCGCCGCCATCGCCGCCAAGGCGGGCTGGCTCTCCCACGAGTGGCTGGTGGCGGTCTCGCTGGCGCTGGCGGCCAGCTTTATGATCTCTGCCCCGCTCAATGCTCAGAGTGAGCGCATCTACCATCGCATCGGCCACTGGCTGCGGGGATTGCAGGCGAGCAACCTCCATCCGGAAGACAGACCCATCGAGCTGGGCGATGCGGAGGTGATCATCCTCGGCATGGGGCGGATCGGTCAGGGGGCCTACTTCGAGCTGGAGAACAAGTACGGCAACGTCATCCTCGGGGTGGAAAACGACAGCGAGAAACTGCCCACCCTGCGTGCCCAAGGGATGAACGTCATCGAAGGGGATGCCACCGATACCGACTTCTGGGACAAGGTGCTGCTCTCCAATCAGGTCAATCTGGTACTGCTGGCGATGCCCCACCACTCGGGGAATCTCTACGCCATCGAGAAGCTGCGCAGCCACGGATTCAACGGCAAGATCGCCGCCATCGTCCGCTTCGAGGATGATATCGCCTCCTTGCAGGAGCAGGGGGTGGATGCGGTGTTCAACGTCTACAACGAGGCGGGCAGCGGCTTTGCCCGCCATGTGATCCGCCGCTTGCAGCCGCTCTGAGTCGTCGACCAGCGGCCCTTGGCAAGTGAGGATGCATCGTTTAAGTTATGCACAACCTCGTTTAATAAAACGAACAAACGCGGGGCCTGGATGGCCCCGCTTTCCTATCTGACGAAGCCAAGGAGGCACCATGAAGACCCTCAACGACTGGATTTTGCTCGATCGCCACGATGCGACCCCCACCCCACTGATGCCCGCCCCCGAACGCATTAAAGCGGGCAACCCGAGTCAGACGGTGTGGAACCACTACTCCGATCCCAGCCAGCAGTTTCACATCGGCTTCTGGGCTTGCGAGCCTGGCCGCTGGGCCATCCACTACACCGAGCACGAGTATTGCCAGCTGCTGGAGGGGGATGTGGTGATCCACGACAGTCTGGGCGGCCAGCTGGCCCTCAAACCCGGCGATCAATTCGTGATTCCGGCAGGCTTTGTCGGCGAGTGGGAGACTCTTACCCCCTGTCGCAAGGTCTATGTGATCTTCGAACCCGCCTCGGCTTGACGTTCACGTCACCCTGCCCCGTTGCAACAATCCTTATCCTGTTGATCTGCTTGACGCTTACGGCATGATTTTCTGCGGTTTTCCCGCTTGCAAAAGGTTTTTCCGCTAGGCATTGTGTCTGACGAGGAATGTAAATGGAATTTCGAGCCCAAACGTGGGGGGCTCATATAAAAATCAAGAGGATTACCGCCAATGTGTTCAATTTTCGGCATTCTGGATATCAAGTCCGATGCAGTTGCCCTGCGCAAATCGGCGCTGGAGATGTCCAAGCGACTGCGTCACCGCGGGCCTGACTGGTCCGGCGTCTACAGCTCAGACAAAGCCATTCTGGTGCACGAGCGTCTGGCCATCGTCGACCCGGGCAATGGCGCCCAGCCGCTCTACAACCCCGAGCGCACCCATGTGCTGGCGGTCAACGGCGAGATCTACAACCACAAAGAGCTGGAAAAGACCCTCAAGGTCGACTTCCAGTTCCAGACCAAATCTGACTGTGAAGTGCTGCTGGCCCTCTACAAGGAGAAGGGCCCGGCGTTTCTCGACGATCTCAACGGCATCTTTGCCTTCATTCTTTATGACGCCGAACAGGATGCCTACCTGATTGGTCGCGACCACATGGGGATCATCCCCCTCTATACTGGCCGTGACGAGCACGGCAACTTCTATGTCGCCTCCGAGATGAAGGCGCTGGTGCCGGTCTGCAAGAGCGTCGAAACCTTCCCGCCGGGACACTACCTGTGGAGCAAGGATGGCGAGCTCAAACAGTGGTACAAGCGCGACTGGATGGAGTACGCCGCGGTCGAGCATAACGTCAGCGACAAAGCGGAGCTGAAAGCCGCGCTGGAAGCGGCGGTCAAACGCCAGCTGATGTGCGACGTACCCTATGGCGTGCTGCTCTCCGGCGGGCTCGATTCGTCCGTTATCTCCGCCATTACCAAGCTCTATGCGGCGCGCCGCATCGAGGACGATGGCAAGAGCGAAGCCTGGTGGCCGCAACTGCACTCCTTCGCCGTCGGTCTGGAAGGATCTCCGGATCTCGCCGCCGCCCGCAAGGTGGCCGACCATCTGGGCACCATCCACCACCAGATCCACTTCACCGTGCAGGAGGGTCTGGATGCCCTGCGCGACGTCATCTATCACCTCGAGACCTATGACGTCACCACCATCCGCGCCTCCACACCGATGTATCTGATGGCACGCTACATCAAAGCGATGGGGATCAAGATGGTGCTCTCCGGTGAAGGCTCCGACGAGTTGTTTGGTGGCTACCTCTACTTCCACAAGGCGCCCAACGCTAAAGAGTTCCACGAAGAGAACGTGCGCAAGCTCGCCTCTTTGCACCTCTATGACTGCCTGCGCGCCAACAAATCGATGGCCGCCTGGGGCGTGGAGGGTCGTGTGCCCTTCCTCGACAAGGAGTTCATGGACGTGGCGATGCGCCTGCAGCCGGCTGACAAGATGTGCGGCAAGGGCAAGATTGAGAAGCACATCCTGCGCGAAGCATTCGAAGACCTGCTGCCCCACGAAGTGGCCTGGCGTCAGAAGGAGCAGTTCTCCGATGGCGTGGGCTATTCGTGGATCGACAGCCTGAAAGCCATGGTGGAACAGGAAGTGACGGATCAGATGTTCGAGGCGGCCGCATTCCGCTTCCCCATCAACACCCCGCTCACCAAGGAAGCCTACTTCTACCGCGCCATCTTCGACGAGCACTTCCCGCTGGAAGCCGCCGCTCGTACCGTGCCCTACGGCAAGTCGGTCGCCTGCTCCACCCCCACCGCGCTGGAGTGGGATGCCAAGTTCAAGGAGATGGCCGACCCGTCCGGCCGCGCCGTGATGGACGTGCACCAGCAGGGCTACTAAGCCAGAGCGGGGCGACCCCATCGGCTAACGCCAGAGAGCAAAAAGCCCTTCACCATGGTGAAGGGCTTTTTATTTTTAAATGTTCCAGATGCAATCAATATTGATAAATGAATATGCCACTTAGCTCATCTTGAAATAAATCCACAATAATTGTTGCTCAGATAAAATGGGGCACCATTTTATGACTCACAAGTCAAAATCTGGCCTGAAATATATTTCACACAGCTTGCCAGATTATATCCACCACAAATGTGTATTAAAAAAACGTGGCAAAATGACAAAGTACAATGCGTAATGGCGACATATTTCGCTAATATTACAGCGTCCATCGCAATGAGAAGGTGGTGACCGCGACATGGTCTCCCCCAGGTACCCAATCAACCTTGGGTGCATAACCGACTTCCAATGCAACTGACTTGTAACCCAGTATCACTATCGGCAAAGCGGCAAAACCATCAATACCCGAACCGTTGAGATAACCAGCCTGCGCCCCTACCCCAGCAAAAACATGTTCGGTGAGATACCACTCTTTCCGATAAGAGAAACCCGCATAACCAGCTGTATTTTCTAGAGAATCCCGATAAAGCCCGCCGCGCAGCGCAAGTTTTCCCGTGTCGTTGTCACCCAAGAACACCCACGCCAATCCCAATCCCGGGTTAAAACCATTAAAGTCACAGGTTTTGCTTTTTTTTCCTGTTCCCTGCGAACAATCACTGTGTATTGATGCCCCGTGAATAATGAGTGAAAGATCATGTTCAGCTGCCATGGAAAAAGTCGGCAACCCCAAGAGTCCAATGGATAACAAGCAACCGTGAATGTTCATGTTAACCTTCCTGGTTTTATTTACCTCTCACTAACACACTAAATCAAAAATAGGCAGACATCAAACGAGTAACATCAGAGCGGTTGAACCGATAGATGTAAACGGGTCGCTAATACCATCGAGAGTGGCCAGCCAGGGTAATGTAAGGCACATGGTATTATTCACCCTCATACGGCGTTCCGGCGATACAAGCTCATCACGCATATTCGGCGCTGAAAGCTTCATTTTTTCCATGACCGCCAGCGCACTCATTTTCAGATGACGGTAAAAACTGGCATTGAGCTGGGTCAGATGGAGCAAGGAGTGGCGCACCCGTTTGAATGTCTCGGCACATACAGGGCTCTGCGAGTGCCAGAAGGAGGCCAGCGAACCTTTGGTGGTCAGACCGTCAATATCATAGAGTGCCCGCCCCATGCAGAAGGTGGGTACATCATGGAGCAAAGCAGAGAGACCGACCGTGCTGTTGATGGTGATCACCCCTTTGAGCAAGGGATACAGGGTTGGCAGCGGCAGTTCATAACCGTAAAAGACCCTCCCCTCCAGGCCAAGCACCGCGATGAGTCTGTTTATCTGGGCGCGATAACTGACATAGCCCCGATCCATGGGGTGGTGCTTGAACAGCAACACATCTTCGGGTTTGGCATGCTCCGCAAAGGAGTTGATCACCTGCGCAACCATCTCCTCTACCCCGCTCAGGTCAGAGTGCTCACGGATCTGAAAATCCTCGGTCACTTGCAGTGGCACAAAGAAGATCCGCCCGGCGTGCTGCGGCAACGCCTTGAGCAGGGCGCGATCCTGGCGCAAGTTGCCGTATTTCACCATGGCGCCACAGACCCACCCCATCGCCTCCTGCACCAGACTCCAGGGACGGTGATTCACAAAGTGGGGATAACGCCAACGGAACAGCGACTTGTTGATGTGGTAGCGACTGGCATACCAGGCGCGCACCGCAAAGGTCTTGCCCACCTTGAGCGAGCTGTCATAAGGCACAGGCCAATCCAGTTGGGCAAGTTGATCGCGCCGCTCATACCAGGGGCTGAAGGCATTGACCCCCCCCTGCTCCAGCGTGACGAAATCGGGTCTGAGATAGCCCTCCTCCATCGCCCAGAATGGCACTCGCTTCAACTTGCAGATACGGCCAGCCTCCAGATGGTAATAACGGCAGTCCCCGTAACAGATCACCGTATCGATACCCTGCTGCTTGAGCACCCGGCGGAAAAAGGCGTTCCAGCTTTCCGGTTTCCCGCGAAAACGCAGATTTTTTCCGGCACAGGGCCAGCACTCATCCCCGCCATTGAAATGGATCTTCACCACCTGATGTCCCGCCTCGGTCAACTGGCGACTCAGGGTCTGAAAGAAAGGGCCAAGCGGGCCTTGCAGTAACAAAATCTTCATTGACGACTTATCTCAAAAACGGGGAGAGAGAGGGGCGCTGCATGAGCGTCTGGAACAAGTAACCGAGCTTGAGCTGCCAGCGTTGCCAGCGGCTCGCTTTTTGGGCCGGTGAGTGTCCCTGCTTCGCCAGTTGGTGGATCAACTGCTCCGGACTTATCCAGAGCCCGGTCTGCCAATCGAGATAGAGCGGATAGGCAACCAGCGTCAGATAGACCAGCGCCGCCAGCGGCAGACTACGTTGACGACGAGCAGGCGGATTGGCATCCGTGGTCAACCCCCAGCCACTGTAGAAGGGTTGGCCCCAGGTCGTCACCTTGACCCCCTGCACCAGCGCCTCGAAGCCACTGAGCGAGGTCATGGTATGCAGCTCATCCACATGGGGATAGAGGCTGGTGAGCCCAATATCCAGCACCTGGCTATCGACACACTCCGCCAGACAGGCCGCAGAAATCGCCCCACCACGATTGCCCGCCACCACATCAGGGTGTGGCTTGTAGAGAATATGAGCATCGGGTTTGGCCGCTCGCACCGCCCACAGCAACTGCTCATTGCTGCGAATATGGGGGCTCCCGGTCAGAATGGAGGCATCGCCATCTACCTGACCCACCACCAGCACCAGCTCACGACCATCATCGGGCCTGGTGTAGTGCTGCGGCTCGCCCACATTGTATTTGCTGACCCTGTGTTCCCGTAGCAAGGCGAGCAGCGCATCCCCGCGCTTGACCTCCGCCTCTGTCAACTCCTGATAGTTGAGCAACTGTTCCAGCCCGCTGGGAGTGCGACTGTCGAAATAGATCCCGACCGGGTCCAGTGACAAGGAGGAGGGACGACAGAGATTGGAGCCCAGCCCCCTCGAGCGAATAAAACCATCCTCGACCCGGATTGCAGAGGCGAGATCAGGGTGGCGGCTACCCCACACCAATATCTGCTCGTCACCGGTCAACCGCTTGGGTGGCTTGCGCACAAAGCGCAACTCATCGGCCAAATGCTGGCAAAACGCCTGCATAAATGCCCGCTTCCACAGCGAGAAACCGACCAGATAAAGCCTGCGCCAGCGCGGCGCGGGGCGGCGCTGATTGGCAATAATGGCGATCACCTCCTCTACCTCGCAACGCTGGCCCAGCACAGGGTCGAGATAGCGGGGATAGCGGATCAAGGCTGCCGCGACCAGCTGGGCGAGCGACACTTTTACGTTGCGCCGTTCACACTGCTTGCTGTCATGGGTCAGCCCCCAACCCGCATAAAACGGCATACCGAAGCAATAGACCGGCTTGCCAAGCAACAGGCCCTCAAAACCAAGCTGGGATGACACCGTATAGACAGCATCCACCACATTGAGCAGTGCATGGGGATGGCAGTGATCGGCCACAATCTCCACATCATCCAGGTTCAGACGGGCCAACACCCCGCGCTTCTTGCCAAGGCGAGTATCGGGATGGGTGCGCAGCAGCAGGCGCGCATCGGGATGATTGCGGCGCGCCGCCTCCACCATCGCCACAAAATCAGCTTCACTGGCCAGCGCCCCCGGAATGGAGAGATCCCCCGCCACCTGATCGACCAGTAGGACCCTGGGTTTGGCGCTCTGCTGCAGACGTGTGGCAAGCCCTGATGGCAAGCCGCCATAGTCCCCGACGGCAGAGAGGGCGGTCACGCTGCCGCTGGCAATCGACTGATCGGGGGCAGTGGCATAACAGTTGTATTTGGTGACCCCGAGGCGTACCAGCTCATCGATCAGTCGCTCGGCCCGTGCCAACATCTGTGGCTCGCACGGGGTAACAATCAACTGCTCAAGCTGACTGGGCTTGCGGGCATCGTAATAGATCCCCACCGGATCGGCGATCAATGAGACCGCCTTGCCCCCCCTGGCGGGGTGGCCGATATAACCGATAAAGCCGTCTTCCAGCTGCCAATAGGGCAAACTCAGGGTCTTGGCCTGCTCCTTGATCTGGTGGGTATTAGCCTTCTGGCCCCAGCCGACCAGCACATCCCCCGGCTGTACGGCATCAGGGGAAGCAAAGCGCGCCAAGGGTTGTCCCAGACAGGCGCTGATTTGAGTGCTGCGGGCCAGTATGCCGCTGGATTGTGTCCATAGAGTCATGCAAATTGCTCAGATAAAAAGTTCAGCGAGATGTGGGCTTAAACATATCTCTGAAAAAGGCCCGAGGGTTGAGGTAGAGCTTGCGCAGCTTGCGCCACAGTGGCCGCTTGCGCTGCACCCCCTCTTGCCAGCGCAACAGCCCCGGATATTCGCTCACCGGATAGCCCGCCTCCTCCTGCAAACGGATCATCCACTCGCGAAAATCCGGCAGCTCCCCGCCAAGGTCGTTACAGGGCACCACGGGCCCTTTCAACGGGCCTCGCTCTGCTTCACTGCGAGCCAGCATCTGCTCAAGCAACTGATCATTGTTAGCCCGCCGTTTGTGGTAAGGGTGAGTCAGGGGGCGCGGATGCCACTGGTGAACCAGAAACCGGCCGGCAAACAGATGGGGCAGCGCATAATAACTGAAATAGCGCCGAAACCCCTGATAATCTCCCGGATGCTGTGCCTTGATATTGAGGGCATAGTCATCAGGTCGTGGCCCGATGGGGTAATGACGGGTGAGCCTGTCAATCAGTTCGAGATCTTCTCCGCCATGGCCGACAAACTGTTCATCAAAGCCCCCCAGCTGCAAAAACCACTCGCGATTCATCAGCAGACAGCTGCTGGCCAGGGCGATTCCCTCCACTCGATGATTCTCCCCGCGCAAGAAGGACTCCAGGCAGCCCTGAAAATCCCCGTCAAAGTACTCTGTTTCCTCCTTGGTCAGATATAGGCAGGGGTACATCTCAAAAGCAGTTAAGCCGTATTGACGGTATGTCTGGCTACGTTCAGATAATTGCCCAACCAGCTCAGGGGGACAGAGCAGATCTGCATCCATAAGGAAGAGTGCTTTTGTCGTGCTGTATTTGATTGCGTGGTCACGGGCAATCCCGGGTGAGTAGACAGGAAAAGGTTGTTCATCCTCGATAAAGCGAGTGTTCACTCTGTCTGACAGAGCTTGTTTCCGATTCGTTGGGATCAGAATATCCAGATCTGGTCTCATAGAAAGAGACTGGAGGCACGCCTCCAGTCTCTTTCTCGCAGTGCCCAGATCCCCACGTCCACTTTGCTGAAAGTGAAACGGGATGATCACGCTGATATTGCGCGACATTATTTATACCGTATTATCTGAGTGAACATTAAAGTAATTGGCGCACAATATATTGACAATGTCAAACGCAATATTTTCTATATGTTTCATCTATTAATGCCATTGCATCCTCTTTATTTAATGCCACATGTCCATTTGCATATGCACTAGATGAAAACAAGTGAGTTGACAAAGAAAAATCGAAATCTAATTTCTTTATATTTTTAATGAATGGCATAACATGACTATCTAAATGGTGATCGTATATAGAGCAAGCAATTGAAATATATTTTGGTTGTGACTCTTTACGAAAAAATGAGATAGGGTCTAGACTCTCAGTAACATTGAATTTATTTAGAACATAAGAGCTACCACTATGTTTTTCTAAAATAGTTTGTGGACACTCAGCTATAGCTATTGAATTTTTACATAAAAAAGCTAAGCAAATAGCCGCATAACCTCCCATAGATGATCCATATAAAATTAAATTCTTATACCCTTTATTAGTCACAAAATCATTTATCATCTGAGCTAACTCATATATAAAAGATTTTCCACTGGTATTTATGTACCAACTGCCTCCAGGGGTTTGATAGTCATCCATATTTTGATATGGGTCAGATAAGAATAGCAAATCATACTTATTTTTTAAGTCATTCTTCCATGATTGCCTAGGATAGAATGGGTATAAATTCTTCTTCCTAACAGATGGGAGAAAAATGATGATGGTGTCGCTGTTGCTTTCTGATGTATAGTCATATGAAACACCTTGAAACATGCTGAACCTCTATATTACTCAAATGCTAAATGTTTCGATCGGGCGGTTTTTTGAAATTTTCTTACCTGTCGAATCCATTACGAATCCAACAACCCTTATATCTTTATAACCTTGATAGTCAGGAACTAATAGCACACACCGGGGCTCGCTAGAGTACCACTGAATCCGAATTTTTTCGCCTCCCGACATTAAATAAAAAGCAAATGAAATTGAACCTTTTAGGTGCAATTCATTACCAGCAATAGCAAATAAGAAGAAAGCCTCACCGACTCTAAAACCACTAACTTCGAGGCCAGTGTTAGCATTTACTGCATAATGGTTAGTGAATGCCATCCATTCATCATTGCGCATTGAATTTAGGTTATCAATGTCATTTTTATCAAATGGGTAAATACCAGTATCTATAAAACGATTAAATTTATTTTTAAAATAAGATAGCTGATTACTTGATGGGATACTGTCTAGCTCGTCTAGCTCGTCTAGCTCGTCTAGCTCGTCTAGCTTATTTGTTTTAGGGAAGACATTGAAAGTGGTAGAGAGAATACATTTTTCATCATCAACTTCAACACCCAATACAAAATTAGGCTCAAGATGTTTTTCTTTTAGGCTAATCCATCCTTGGTAAAAAGGTTCTTTTAAGCCTTTCTGCAAATAGCTATTTATAGATTTTGGTGTGCGAATTAACACATGTAAATCCATGGATTGAGCTAAATATAAATCACTGCTAATTTTGGCAACAACAAAGTCTAATGAAAAATGAAACCATTGTATAAATTTACGCATACCAGAATAAGATGTTAAACTATCATTTATTCGTAGTATTTTTCCTTTATCAAAATAAATTTTTCTTTCAAAATGAACTGATAAGCGCTTAAATAAACGCGCTATTTTAACTTCACTTATATTATCATTCTTTTGATATGACTGGATTGCGGAACTATAAAATTCGTTCTTTTTAAAATCCCCCCACCATGGATATTGGCTATCATCAACACTCACAGTGTTATGAGCCCTAGTACTTGTCATGTACTGCCTAACGGGATCATCATAATCATAAGAGTATTTACCAGAGTCTGTTATAATTACTTGACCATATTCAGACCATTCAAAAGAAAAATCATCAGAGTGCCTGTGTATGTTACTAGCAAAACCGGCTCTTAAACATAGATACGAATTTAGTTTGTGCTCCATATCCCCAGATAAAATTATATATCCAGTTTCATCAAAAAAATGGTCACCCGTAACAGTAGGAAGATCCAAATCCATTATGTTACTATCACCAAAAAGGGTCCCTTTCCCACAAGGATGGAAAAGATATTTCAAATTACTTTTCACGGCCTCAATATCATTCATATCAAAACAAAACATGGCCCCTTTAAATTCAGGGCTATCTAGTATTTCTTCAAATTCTCTAATGATATGTAGATGATATGCAGGACTATTCTCAAAGTGCATATTCTCTATGCCGTATTGAGTTTTCCACAAAAAATTAATCTTCTCAATAGCATAACTATATGCTTTATCAGCAGCATTTAATTGTGGTAGAAGAGTTGATATCGTAACTAACCCCCGCATTTGAAATAACCCATGGTTATTTTTTTGAAAGAGCTTGCTATCTAATAGGTTGTCAAGATGTAATTGTGCGAGCGCGATTAAATCAGCTCTCATTTCTTCAGAAATATTATCATCATCTAAAGCCCATCTGACGATAATGGCAATCCTTCTTACACGAAATGAAACAGCATCATCTTTCCATCTAAATGCGTAACTATTGTCATCTTTTACGGAGAATTGGTACCAGTCGAGCAAATATCGTACAGCCGTATGCATCGATTCGATATTTTTATT
The DNA here is from genome assembly GCF_049172135.1 of Aeromonas sp. 603079. Classification (NCBI taxonomy): domain Bacteria; kingdom Pseudomonadati; phylum Pseudomonadota; class Gammaproteobacteria; order Aeromonadales; family Aeromonadaceae; genus Aeromonas; species Aeromonas sp. 603079. Next base: position 25,888 of record NZ_JAAKPX010000036.1, read on the forward strand.
ATATTTATAATCCGCAATAAGTTTATCAATCCAACAAAATGTATGTAAAAGACGTTGCCAACTACGGTAACTATAGGGATCAGAATCCCACCTTACCGGAAGGGTAATGGGGAATGGCTCACATCCTAAGAATACTAGAGCATCATCCTTCCAAAATTTATTCCCTTCGTTGATTGATAAATTACAGTAGAAAAAAACCTGGTTTAAATAGCTTGACATTTAATAATTACCAATCAAATAATTTTGAAATATTTTTTGCATTACGAATTGAGCAGAAATTATCTACTACATATTTATTTAAAATATCAAAATCAATACTTTTCATTCCCTTACTTACAAACTTACAAATATCCGAGGTGGAATTGAAAATATATTTTTTGGGGTAAATGGTATTTACACCTGGCCATTTTAATAGTAATGGTACTGCACCAGATGCCATACCCTCAGCGGGGGCCATGTGGAAACTTTCAAAATCGCTTGTTGATAACATCCAACCAATTTTCCTCATCCATTCGGGGACATTATCTGTATGTCCATCAAAAATAACATTATCCCGCCATGCAGAATTTTTTATCCGAGAGTAAATATGTTCGTAGTAATCCATTTCATCTTTTCTAGATGCCATCCAACTATATTCTTCAGGGCGTTTACCTAAAATATATAGTTTATATCTGTGATCCTTTTTATAGAGTTCATCTAGTACATCAAGAGCAAGATCCAGCCTTTTCCTCTGAGGAACCATGCCAATAAAACCTAAGTTAAATCTAGCATCTTCATGCTTTTCCGTATTATATGAATTTACATCAATCAAGTTGTAAATCATATTCATTTTAGAGCGAGGGAAAAGGAACTTTGAACGGAACTGTTCCATCCAGTATGGCGAGACACAAATTATTTCATCTATCGCGTCAATGTTATACTGATTGGGGTAGTCGGTATGAATCTCCTGAAGGTGAAGACGAACGACTAATCGTTGACCTGGTTTTTTGTTATTAGAATACCAAACTGCATTTCCAAGCCCCCATTCACAAAAGATAATATCAGCCTTATTAAGAAGAGACCGACTCACTGACTCATCATGTTTATCATGTCCTTTCCAATGATCAAATATAATCTCACAGTCAATATTGTCATTACAATATTCTATTATATGTTTTGCAAATTTCAAGTCGTGGCCAGCAATAAGAATAGTTTTCTTTTTTGGTATTTTAAATACTTCTGATGCGTTTTCCACATTATTTTCCGCATCAAACTTTTCAATTACGGAGTTATTTAGTGAAGTTTTTCCATCAATAAAGCTCTTGTATGCGAATGCAATGCCATCAATGTCCGTTTCGACCAAACTTGGCATATTAATTTCACCAAAAATATCAGTGACAAAACCTTTGCTCATACCAACAGATAACATTGGTTTTTTAACGGCAAAATAATCGGCTAATTTCCCAGGATAGAATGGGGATGTCGATAGACCATCTTGCGCGAAGTCTGCTTCACGTAAGAGCAATGCATCAGCTTGAGTCATCAATTTAAGGCTATCAAGATATGAGACTGAACCATTGAAAGATACAACACCAGATAAATCACCAAGCTCGGCATCTTTTATATATTTGTCATTTGCCCCGTAGAATTCTATCTTAAATTTATCTTTGTATTCTGGATGGGTGTTAATTAAATTTCTTGCAGCAGAAATAAATGGTTCTGATGTTCTTTTGAATTTGTATAACATGCCAATGTGCATGAATGTAAACACATCATTTTTCTTGTGTGATTGAGTGTACATTCTTTTGTCAAAGCAGTGATGCAGTGAGGCGAATTTATGACTAGAGTCTTGTGCTCCGTGAGCTTGGAGCATAAATTCTTTCTGATAGTCATTTGTTACAACAATTTTATCCGCAAGAGATATAACATCTCCTTCAGACGCTGCATCAACATCTCCCAAAGGGAAATTATAGTATTTATCATATGGATTTGACTTTATTGGGTCACCAAAAGATGCTATCCATTTGAGATGTGGATATTTCCTTTTTATATTTATTGCTGCCAGATGAGACACAAATTCATGTGAATGAGAGAAAATATATTCGTAATGGTTTTTCTTCTTAAGCTCTTCAAAAAGATTCATTACTGAGTCGATGTATTTATCTCTTGTTTCAACACACCTAGAGTTTTCCCCTCCGACATCGATTTCGAAGCGATTAAATATCGCATCGGAAAATTCAAACATTGAAATATTGTCTTGAGGGCCATCACGTTTTATTTGCGCAACATCAAATGTTTTATCAAGAGACTTTATTCGTTTAAATAAATTAAATGCTGACGAAGACTTATAAGGAGGAAAGTGCCAAGAGATAAGAAAAATATGCTGATTGCTACTCATTTTCATGCCCAAAAGTTGCTGTAGTAATAGTCTTCCAAAAATGTTTCATTGATCATCATGACATTTTTGACTTCCACAAAAAAATCGTTTCCAATGAAGTCGTTTTTATTTTCATAAAAACTTTCTGAGAATCTCATTGTAAAGTCTACGTCTTTTATTTTCGCGGAGAGTAAATCTACATATCCAGGGAATTCATCAAGTATAATGAGTAGTTTTTTATTTTTGAGAGTCTGCTTATTGAAAACCGATATAGCATTATCTACGTCACTTTTTTTCTTGGCAGATATAACCATAGTTAGTTTTTTATCTTCAATAGCGATATTTAAGCCTATTCTATCGCATATGGTTTTTACCCGGTGTCGATAGGTATGATACCTCATAACCTCTCTGACACCACGTTTTGATATTTCTTCATATAATTCGGGTTTAGAGTTGAGTAATGAGATCATCTCAAGAGCATTTTCTTGAGTCGTGGCATCTATTACCATATCACCGAACAGTTCTTGTGAACCCTTCGAATAGTTCCCAATAACAGGTGTCCCGGAAGCTAATGATTCAAATACACGTCTTGCAAACATTGAGCTGGAATCTTGAACGCTATTCATGTTTATCTGAAATTTATAACCACTATTGACAATACTAAGTTCATTTGGTTTTAAATTGCCAATTATCTTATTCTTGTATCTTTCTGGGTATTTGAACCTAGGGTCATCCAGGTTAAAGCAGCGATCATAAATATCTACATCAAGCCCAGCGTCAGAGATTATATCCATGATTTTATTGAAGTCATTACAGCGGTCTTCTTTTTCGACATAGTAACTTCCGGCAAATACAGCTTTGTTCTTTCTGCCCATCTTTATGGCAACACCAGGATTATGGAGCTTTGGTTGTGCAGCGAACGCTAATACACCAACATCAATGTTATGGTCATCTTTATATCTTTTAACCATGTTCACATCTGATGTAAATACGTGTTGGAACATGGCTGCGATGGCAGAAAATTTCTCGTAATGTACAGGGTCTTCTTTATTCCAAAAAACAGTAGGTATATTATTTTCTTTGCAATATTTAAGTAGTTCAGAGAGCTTTTTCCCACCACCACTCCCCTTCGTTAGAGTTCCCCATGAGTTATCATTTCCTCTCCAACAACTTTCCACCAATAAAAAGTCTGGCTTTGAATTTGATATCTCTCTTTTCCATGAATTGGGGCTTAACTTGATTGTATTTACTTCATGCTGTAGGCATTCAAATGTAAGCTCATCAAGGATGCAAGCGATTTTTATTTGGTTGTATTTTTTTGCAGTTTCATTTTTTATTACTCTTATTGAGGATGGTGTTGATATAGGCTGTTCATCACTCCAACCACGTTCATCAAATAAAAAA
>NZ_JAAKPX010000037.1:0-22155 GCF_049172135.1 Aeromonas sp. 603079
AGCGGCCAAAGGGATCAGACTGTAAATCTGACGGCTCTGCCTTCGAAGGTTCGAATCCTTCTCCCTCCACCATCATTCAGAAAACCCGGCCTAGTGCCGGGTTTTCGCATTTTTGGCCCATCGCAATTCATTCTCCCTCTGCACTGCCAACCTTTATCACGGCTTGCCCGCGGCCGATCGAGCAATACAAAACGGGAGGCCTGCGCCTCCCGTTTAGATTCATATCAGCCCTGTTACGGGATGAAGCGTTACAGAGTAAAGCGATAGAAGATATCGACCGCCTGAGCCACCCCGCTCATCGCCTGCAGATAGAGCCGTGGCAATACCTCGTAGCGCAGCTTGAACTCGGCGATGGGGCTGAAGACCCCGACCCCGTACTGGAACTGCAGGCCCGGCAGCAGATATGCAGACAGAGTCACCTGGGTGTTGTCACCACTGCCCGCGGTATCGAGGGAGACATCGCTCATCCCGAGCGACTCGCCGATGCTCGACACCACGCCGTTGGCCTGACTCACCGCACCGGCCACCAGCAGGCCGTTGAAACCGCCATCCTCACCGCCGGTCTGCAACCCTTTGCCGCGCAGCAGATAGGAGAGCTGTTCCGACTGCGCCATCTGCGGCTCGGAGTAGACAGTGATTTCAGGCTTGCTGGCAGGGCCGGTCACCCGCACCCCGACCGTCACCTGACCTTCTATGGTATCGGGATCCCGGTTGGCCTCGATGTTGAGGAAGGGCCGATCCAGCGGACCGGAGAAGAGGATCCGCCCCTCCTTGATGATGAGGTTCTGACCATAGGCCTTGAAGCGGCCGTTGGTCAGCACCAGCTGGCCGTTGCCTGCCAGCGGTTTCTCGGGATCCTGACGGATATTTAGACCGCCGGAGACATCTGTCTTCAACCCCATGGCATCGAGCTTAACATCGTTGCCAAGGCGGATCGCCACCTTCATCGCCAGCGGCAGACTTGCCTGCTTGGGAGCAGGGGGCAGATCGTCATAGACCACAGTCACATCGTCGGAGACCGCCACCGCCGAATCCGGCAGACTCTTGACCAGAATGCGCGCCCAGGGAATATCCACCTGACCGGTAATCCGGGTCTCCTCCCCCAGCGACACCGCGATATCGGGCGAGACTCTGACCCGGCCCATGCCCGGATATTGCGCCTCCAGATCCTTACCCTGAATGGTGAGACTGCCGCTGACCGGCATCTTGGCCCAGCTGAGCCAGCCGCCCAACGCCAGCGGCCCCTTGCCCACCAGCATGGAGCCATCGAGCTCGGCGCGGTTGCCCTCGATCTTGAGGCGGGTCACCAGCTTGGTCAGGGTCACCATGTCGGAGTGAGTCTGCACTTCACCGTCACGCAGGTTGAGCTGGCCAAACAGCAGGGGCGCCGCCAGGGTGCCGTCGAAGCGGGCATCGGCGGAGATGATCCCTTGCAGGGAGCGCACCTCAGGGATGAGCGGCGCAAAGGTATTAAGCTTGAGGTCGTCAAACTTGAGCTGACCGCCGAGCAGACCGCGACCGGCAGGCTCCCTGATCAGCAGATCGGTATCGATATTGCCGATCTGCTTGGAGGCAAAATCGAGGCGAATGGCCGCCTGCTGCCGCTCGAAATCCAGGGCCAGAGCCAGCTGCTGATAATCAGTCTTGAGACCATCTGCCACAAAAGTGCCCGGTGTGGTACGCACCACCGCATGCAGGGTCGGCTGATTGCCACGCCAGCTGGCGCGGCCATCGGCCGAGAGCATCGCCTGCCAGCGGAAGTTGTCAGGCAACCAGGGGCGCAGCCGCTTGAGATCAAACTCGCTCAGGGCAAACTCCAGAGTCCCCTGGGCAGCGGAAACCTGACTCCCCTTGACGCAGAGGCTGGCCCCCTGGGAGCCGAGGCAGAGATCCCCCATCGCCAGCCGCTGACGCGGCAGATCGAGATCCAGTGCCCAGGGGGAGCTCAAGTCCCAACGGCGCAGCGGGGTTTTCAGCCGCAACTCGGAGAGCGCCCCGCGCCAGTGATCCCCGCGCACGCCGCCACCCAGTTTGAGGTTGGCGGCAACAGGGTCACCCTTCATGGTCAGGGTCAACAGATGCTGACTGATATCGCCGCTGAGGTTCAGGGCCAGCTGGCTGAGCTTGGTATCCCCCTGTTTCAGCTGCGCCACCAACAACGCGAGCTCACCGGCCGGTTTGGCGCCGATCACCGCATTGCCCTTGAGACTAATGCCCTTCAGGTCGGTGCCGGCATAGTAGAGCCGGTCGGAGGCCAGATCCGCATCGATTTTTGGCGTCTGCTGATTGCCACTGACCTTCACCTGTCCCTTGATATCCCCTTTCAGGCCGGGATAGATACCCCCCAGCTGGGGAGCCTGCAGGTTGGCATCGAGCTTCCATTGGGCAGTGCTGATGCTGCCCTTGGCCTGCAACTGGTTGGGGCCACTTTGCAGCGAGAGCGCCGGGATCTGCCACTCCATCTTGTCATTACCGCTAAGCTCCCCCTTGAGGGCCAGCGGGTACTGGTTGAGTTTGCCATCCACCTTGAGCTTGGGCAGTTTCAGCTCCCAGTGACCCGCCTCGTTCATCACGAAACGGCTCTCCAGCTCACCGGCCAGCGTCCCTTTCAGCTCAGGCAGCAGCTCGGCCGGATTGATCCCCTTGAACAGTGTGGTCCCCTGCCACTCAACCCCCTTGTTCCAGGCGAGCTTGCCATCGAGCTTGAGCTCCCCCTTGAGGGCATTGAGCTGCAAGGCGATCTTGCTGAGCCGCTCCAGATCCCCCTTCCCGTCCAGCGCAAGCTTGAAGGGGGGAACATCGGTTCCCTTGCCGGAGGTATTGAGGGCAAACTGATAGCCGGAGAGCTTGCCCTTGGCAGTCAGGCTCCCTTTGTCCAGCCGATAGCTCGGCTCATCTTTGGCAGGCTTGTGCAACGGCCAGCTGAGGCTCTTCCAGTCAAGGGCCAAATCAAAAGGGAGATCCGGGTCGAGCGAGGCCAGAGAGCCCTTGAGATTGGCGGCGATCGGCCCCTTGGCCGACAACGCCAGCCCCAGCTTGCCGACCGAGCCGCTCAGCGCCAACGTGGCCTGCTCACCCTGCAGCTCGCCATCCAGCAGCCCCTTGCGGGCCTTGGCATCCAGGGTCACCGCCAGCGGGTAGTCGTCACTGAGCTGGATATGGCCCTTGAGCACCAGGTCAGCCATGGCGTGGCGCAGCGAGAGCTCGCGCACCTCGATGCGATCGTCGGCAGCAGTGGCCGACAGCAACAGCTTGTCGAGCCCTTCAATCAGCTCGCCCTGCTTATATTGCACCCGGGTCGCGCTGACCCCTTCCAGCTGGATGGGGAAAGGAAGATGAATGGCGGGCAGGAGAATGGGGGCAGCCTTTGCAGTTTTTGCAACTGGCGCCCCTTTGCCCTGTTTGGCTGTCTCGGCGCTGGCCTTGTCGTTGCGCGCCACCGCAGCTCCGGCTTGCTTCTCGCTAGCGGCCGGCTGCTTGGCAGATTTGGCTACGCTGGCGGGCGCCGCGTCATCCAGCGTCACCTTCAAGTTATCGAGCACCGGGCCGCGTACAATCAGCCCCTTGCGATTGAGGGTGGCGCCGATATCGAGGGACCCCAGGGTCACAGCCACACCGGGAACCGCCAGATCGAGATCGGCCACCTTGAGGCTATCGACCTGGATCTTGAGTGGCAGCGGGCGCCAGACAAAGGGTTCGGAAGGCTCTTCCGGAGCAGGCTCGGAATCGGCTACCTTGACCACCGGATGGGTCACCGCTAGGGATTTTATCCAGAGCTTGCCCTGCAGCAACTTGCCGAGATCCCAGTCGAGCACGGCACGATCCACTGTGACATCCACCAACTCATCCTGCCAGCCCACCCCTTCCAGGGTCCAGCCATAGCCAAGCTGACCGGCCACCAGCTCCCCCTTGAGAGAGGGCAGCGCCGCCCTGGCCTGTTGCCACAACCACTTGTTGCCCTGATGGGTAAAGCCCAGCAGGCTGACGCCGATGAGCAGCAGGAACACCAGCCCCATCAGCCAGAGAAAAATGCGTTTTAGCCAGATCACAATGCAGACCCCCGCGCAAGATACAGCCGCAGCGGCCAAAGAAAAAAGCGTTTAGACAACATCATAATTCAGGCCCCAATGCGAAATGCAGCCGCAAGGGCTTGTCCTCCTCTGATACCCCGACCGCCAGATCCAGCCTGACCTGACCGATGGGGGTGACCCAGCGCACACCGACGCCGGTACCTATTTTCCAGGGCTCGCTGTAATCGGTGGTGGAGGTGCCGCCATCCACAAACATGGCCCCCAGCCACTTCTCGCTGAAGCGGTAGTTGTATTCCAGACTGGCCACGCTGGTGTAGCGGCCACCGGTCAGCTTGCCATCCGGCCCGGTGGGGGAGATGCTCTCGTAACCAAAACCGCGCACCGTCTGATCGCCACCGGTAAAGAAACGCAAGGACGGCGGCACCAGCGAGAAGCTGTCACCTATAATGGCCCCCTGCTCGGCCCGCATCAGGAATCTGTGGTTATCGCCAAGAGTTCGCAACCACTTGCTGCGCCCCCACACCCGCATAAAGCTGATGTCGGAACCCCATCTGGGGTCGGAGAACTCCAGCGTCAGCTGCTGGCGATCCCCCCAATCGGGCACCAGAGTGCCGCGCACCCGCAGCCGGGACCAGGAGACCCCTGGGATCAGCAGCAAACTGTTCCCTTCGTCGGCGCCCTGGGTATAGATCTCGTTCTCCAGCCGGATAAAGACGTCACGGTCCCAGCTCTCCGGCCGTCGCGTCCAGCGGTGCACACCGATAGTAGTGAGATCGGAGCGGGTATCGTTGTTGTCCTTGTACTGGTAACCGGTCTGGATGGAGTAGTAGTCCCGCAGCGGGTTGCCCACCGGGATCTGGTAGTCGAAGCTGAGCTCGGCCTCCGGCGCCGACACCTTGGCGGTGGCAAACAGACGGTGGCCGTAGCGGTTGACCCAGGGCTTCTCCCAGGTGGCACTCATCCGCGGCCCAACGTCGGTGGCATAACCGATACCGGTCTCGATTTCGTGATCGACCCGGTTATCCAGCGTCACCGCGATGGGCACCCGATAGTTGCTCGCCTCGCTCAATACCGGCTTGATATCGACCTGACGGAACAGCTTGGTGGAGGAGACATCCTGCGACATCTCGGCCAGACGGATGGCGAGATAGGGGTCGCCGCTCTTGATGTTGATAAGCGGGCGAATAAGATGAAGCGCTTCGGGGGTGGCATCGTAGCGGATCTCGCCAAAACGGTAGCGATGGCCCGATTCGAACAGAATAAAGATCTCCGCCGTCCCCTTGTCCGGGAACACCTTGACCTGACTCTTGCTCAGCTTGGCATCAAAGTAACCACGGGCCAGCCCGAGGCTGCCGAGATCCGCCTTGATGGATTCATATTTGGCGTGGTTGAGGGGCTCCCCCTCTTTGAGGGGCAACTTGTCCAGCAGGGCGCTGTAGAGCTCGTCGCTGCCCGCATCCCCCTCCAGCAGAATATCGAGGCGTGAGACGATGACCGGCTCCCCCTTGTCCACCTCAATCACCACTTTGGACGGGGTTTTCTTGTCGCGACTCAGAGTGATTTTCGGCTGGTAGTAGCCATAAACCTGCAGCGCCTTTTGCACGCTCTCGGTAATTTTTGCGCGGGCCGGGCGGTATTGCCGCTCCTGGTAGACCGGCAGGGCATTGAGGTAGGCTTCAACGTTATCCTTGTTCTCCCCTTTCAACCCTTTGACCTGATAGGTGAGCTTGGCGGCAAACGCGGGCGAAGCCAGCAGCGACAGCAACAGGCCCACCCCCAGAACCCGCAGGCCGCGGCGAAAGGCAGAGCCAGACAGTGAACGCCCTGCCAGCAGGGATGAAATGCATCCTGTCAAAGGTCAATATTCCTGAATCTGTGGTGAAGGAAACCAGCGCCCTTTCGGGCCAACCCCGAATGCGGCGCAGCACGCCATGCAGTGCATGGCCGTGACACGATAATGCGCGCCAGAAAAATGGCGAACCTTATCCTAACATAGGCATCGGCCAGCGACAGCGCGGTGCCATTGGCAAATTCGCCATATCTTTTAAGAGGTTGACCACAAATCACACATTTTGGTGACGATGACGCCGCCCGCTTTCCCGATGGAAGCGAATTGACCTGCCCTGAACAAGGCTCACCCCACCATCAGGCACCATTTGTCACCTCTCCTCCTCTCTTTACCACCAGAAACCCACCACGACAGAGTTTGTCGGCATCGCCCCACCCTCACCGTTTAACAGGCCCGGCACACCCTAAAGCCCACCGTAGCGGGTGATTAAGAATTGCTCGTTCAGCGCAATCGAATTATCCCGCTGCCTTTGCAAGCGCCCCTCCCTCACACTTGAACCATCAACTGAAGGAGACACATCATGCATGCACGTAGCGAACAGATGGCTGACTATATTGCCGATCGTCTCGAGTTCATCACCTTTCTCGCCTGTTGCAGCGCCCTGCTGGCCCTGCTGACCGGCATGAGTGGCCAGCAGGCGCTGGCCTTTACCGCCCTGAACCTGCCGTTTGGCCTCGGCATTCTGCTGGCAATGGCGATGCTGGCCCCCCTGCCCGTCCACTGGCGGCTGCCGGGCATCACCTTGCTGCTGGCAGGTTGCGCCCTGATGACCCTGCAACTGGGGGGTGAGTGGCTCAATCCGCTGGCTATCTGGTGCCTCTACGCCCTGCTCGGGCTGGAGATCATCTGGCAAGCGCGTCCCCACGCCGTGCTGGCCACCCGCGCTCGCCAGTAACAGGGCTGACGAACGCCGGTAAATGGCGGGTTGTGATGGCTGACGCCGGTGGCAAATTGGGGTACTCTTGCGCCCCGATTTGCTACCACCCTTGGCGTTAACAACCTTCGCCATCACTCTCAGGAGCGCCCCGATGAAAAAAGCCTGTGCCCAGCACATTCTGGTCAAGACCGAAAAACAGTGTCTGGAGATCAAGGAGAAGATCGAGAAGGGAGCCGACTTCGGCCAGATGGCCAAGCGCTTCTCCACCTGCGCCTCTTCAAAACGCAGCGGCGATCTGGGGGAGTTCAATAAAGGGGATATGGTCAAGCCCTTCGACGATGCGGTATTCAAAGGCGAACTGCTCAAGGTGCTGGGGCCGGTGCGCACCAAGTTCGGTTTTCATCTGATCAAAGTGCTCTATCGCAACTAAGTCATCGCAACTGACCATTCTCTCGGTGAAGCTCCCGTCAGGCGGGCTTCACCTCCCTCTGCATTCCCTCGCAAAACTGGCCAAAACCACGCCAAACTCTCATCAATTTACTAACGTTATCAGGCAATTAAGTTTATCCTTCTCGGCATTGTCCACATTCGACGATGGATCCCGTGCTATGCCCCGCTCTTGCTTGTGGCCCCTGCTGGCCTGGTTACTCCCGCTCGCTGGCGCCCTCGGCAGCCGCTTTCATCTCTGGCCCTGGTGGATAGGTTTTGCGATCTGTCTCATCGGAGCCCTTGTCTCCCTGATCTTGCTGGTACGCCTGCCCTGGAGCCGCAACCGCTATGCCAGCGGCCTTGGCGCCTTGCCACTGCTGCTACCGCTGACCTTTGTGCTGCAGGCGCTGCGCATGCCGCTGATCAACGATGTGAGCACAGATCCCTACAATCCCCCCCAGCTACGCTGGGCGGCAGAGCTGAGAACGGCGCAGGATCTGCCAATAAATAGCGCACCGCTGAAAGCAGTTGAGGCAAAACCCGGTCCTCTCTTTACCAGGGCCTCTCCTGCCGAAGTGCTGATTGAAGCCAACGAGCTGATGCAGGAGCTGGGCTGGCAGATACGACCCAGCCCGGATGGCCTGGATGCAGTGGTCACCACCGGCTGGTTCGGCTTTCAGGATGATGTGGCGCTGCGGGTCTTTGCCGGCCCCAAAGAGACTCGCATCGATATGCGATCAGCCTCCCGTCAGGGACAAAGCGATCTGGGCACCAACCGGGAGCGGATCGAGGATTTCCTGACCCGCCTGAACGAGCGGTTGGGCCAAGCCTACAAACCCAATTTGAAACCGTAAGTGTGAAACAACAAGAAGGTAACTGATGCGCGTTGAGGTCAAACCCGACCGGGAATATGCCTGGTTTATCCGCCCCTTTTTCTGGCTGCAAAAGCGCAACTATGGTCAGGTGCTTATTCCGGGCAAGTGCTGGGGCCGTTCGCCGCGCCTCTTTGCCGCCGTCGCCACCCTCTATGGCGTCATCAACCGCAAGCGCTCCCCCATAGATCCCGTGCTGCGCTCGCTGGTGACGGTGCGGGTCTCCCAGCTCAACTGGTGTCGTTTTTGCGTCGACATCAACGCCATGACCCTGGTAAAGAGAGCCGGCTCCAGCGAGAAGGTGGAGGCGCTAGCCAAGTGGCGCGAAAGCCCCTTGTTCGACGAGCGGGAGAAAGCAGTGCTCGACTACACCGAAGCGATGACTGGCCTCGATGGGGTGAGCGATGAACAGGCAGCCCGCCTCAAGCCCTGGTTCGATGACGATGCCATGGTGGAACTGACCGGCCTTATCGCCTTCCAGAACATGTCGGCCAAGTTCAACGCCGCCCTCGATATCGCGCCGCAGGGCTTCTGCCAGCTGCCGGTGCAGCCGGAACGCCCCGCCAAGCCCGACAGCAAGGACGCCTGATGAACCGGACCCGCCTGCTGCTTGCACTGGTGATGGGGGGCCTTATCGGCGCCTTTTTTGCCCTCGATCTCGGCCGTTACCTCACTCTGGACGCCTTGCAGGCCCAGCAGGCGGCAGTGGCGCAATGGGTCGACAGCCACTTTGTCTCGGCCAGCCTGCTGTTCGTGCTTATCTATGTGCTGAGCACAGCCCTCTCCCTGCCCGGCGCCAGCTTGCTCACCCTGGGTGGCAGCGCTGTGTTCGGCGTCGCCTGGGGGCTGCTGCTGGTCTCCTTCGCCAGCACCATAGGCGCGACCCTGGCCTTTCTCAGCGCCCGCTTTCTGCTGCGCGACTGGGTCACCGCCCGCTTTGGCGACAAGCTGGCCACCTTTCAGTCCGGCATGGCGAAGGAGGGGGCCTTCTATCTGCTCAGCCTGCGCCTCATCCCCATCTTCCCCTTCTTTCTGGTCAATCTGCTGATGGGGCTCACCCCCATCAGAGTCAGCACCTACTACTGGGTGAGCCAGCTTGGCATGCTGCCCGGCACCTTCGTCTATGTGCTGGCGGGCAGTGAGCTTGGCCAGTTAACCAGCACCGGCAATATCCTCTCCCCCGGCCTGATGGTCGCGTTGACCCTGCTGGGGCTGATGCCCTGGCTGGTCAAGAAATTGACCACACACCTCGCCCAACGGCGCCTGCTCGCCCCTTACCGTAAACCCGCTCGCTATGACTACAACCTGCTGGTGATCGGTGCAGGTGCAGGTGGGTTGGTCACCAGCTATATCGCGGCAGCGGTGAAGGCCAAGGTGGCGCTCATCGAGAAGCACAAGATGGGGGGCGATTGCCTCAACAGCGGCTGCGTCCCCTCCAAGGCATTGATCCGAAGCGCCCGCTTTGCCGCAGAGCAGCGTAAAGCCGACGAGCTGGGCTTTAGCCCAAGCCACTCCCGCGCCGATTTTGCCGCCGTGATGGAGCGGGTGGCTGAAGTTATCAAGGAGGTCGAGCCACACGACTCCATCGAACGCTATCAGGGGCTTGGAGTGGAGTGCATCGAAGGAGAGGCGCGGCTGGTCTCACCCTGGGAGGTAGAAGTGAACGGCCAGCGCCTTGCCAGCCGCCATATCGTCATCGCCACCGGCGCCCGGCCGCTGGTGCCCAAGCTGCCGGGGCTGGATCAGGTGCCTTACCTCACCTCGGATAGCCTCTGGCAGCTGCGCACCCCGCCGCGTCGCCTGCTGGTGCTGGGCGGTGGTCCTATCGGCTGCGAGCTGGCTCAGAGCTTCGCCCTGCTCGGCATTCCCGTGACCTTAGTGGAACTCTCGGAGCAACTGCTGCCCCGCGAAGACCGGGAGGTAGCCGACGCCCTGGCCGGCCAGATGAGCCGAGATGGCGTGCAGCTACTCACCGACTGGCGCGCCGAACGAGCCGACTATCTGCCCGCAGCCGAGGGGGATCTCCCCATCCAGCTGCAACTGCGCCGGGGCGATGAGACACAGGTGGTGGAAGGGGATCAACTGCTGCTGGCACTGGGACGGGTCGCCAATGTGAGCGGCTTCGGGCTCGAAGCGTTAGGGGTCGAGCTTGCCCCCCGCGGCACCCTAGCGGTCGATGGCTTCCTCACCACCAACTTCCCCAGCATACTGGCGGTGGGAGACGTAGCGGGCCCTTACCAGTTCACCCACTTCGCCGCCCATCAGGCCTGGTATGCGGCAGTAAATGCCCTGTTTGGCCAGTTCAAGCGCTTTCGGGCCGACTATCGGGTTATTCCGGCGGCCACCTACACCACGCCGGAGATTGCCCGGGTCGGCCTCAATCGCAAGGAAGCCGAAGCGCAGAGGATCCCCTTCGAGGCGACCCGCTTCGAGCTGGCCGAGCTGGATCGCGCCATCGCCGATGGAGAGCGCCACGGTTTTGTCGAGGTGCTGACCGTGCCGGGCAAAGATACTATCCTTGGCGCCACCATAGTAGGCACTCACGCCGGTGAACGGATCGCCGAATTTGTGCTCGCCATGCGTCACCGCCTCGGCCTAGGCAAGATCCTCGGCACCATTCACGCCTACCCTACCCTGATGGAGGGGAACAAATACGTGGCGGGTGAATGGAAACGGGCCCACCAGCCTACCCGGGTGCTGGCGTTGCTGGCCCGTTATCACCGCTGGCGCCGTGGCGCCTGACAATCAGGGAAACGTTTATGCTCAAGCCATTCTCACAACTCTGCTCACACCTCAACTCACACTGCAGATCTCGGCTCAAACAGCGGCTAAACGCCCTGCTGTGCGCCCTGCCACTGCTGGCCAGCGGCCCGCTGTTAGCCAGCCCTGATGACAACTGGCAACAGACCCTTGAGGAGGCGAAGGGGCAGACCGTCTACTTCAACGCCTGGGGCGGCAGCCCGGAGATCAACGCCTATCTGGTGTGGGCCGGGCAGGAGCTGGCGCGCGACTATCAGGTCAAGCTGGTGCAGGTGAAGGTGGATGACATCGCCCAGAGCGTCAGCCAGTTGCTGGCCAACAAGCAGGCGGGCAAGCAAGCTGGCGGCCCCATCGACCTTCTCTGGGTCAACGGCGAGAACTTCAAGGCGCTCAAGGAGCAGGGGCTGCTCGGCGCTCCCTTTACCGCCGAGCTGCCCAACATGGCGCATGTAGATAGCACTCTGCCGGTGAGTGAGGACTTCACCCTGCCGGTGGAAGGGCTTGAAGCCCCCTGGGGCATTGGCCAGCTCAATCTGATGGTCGACACCGAGGAGGTCGCCAGAGCGCCCACCTCGGCAACAGCCCTGCTGGCGTGGGTCAAGGCCCATCCCGGTCGCTTCACCTATCCCAAGCCGCCCCAGTTCCATGGCTCCAGTTTTCTCAAGCAGATCCTGCTGGAGTTGACGCCAGACCCGGCCCCCCTCTATCGGGAAGCGACCGAGAGCGAGTTTACCCAACTCACCGCCCCGCTCTGGGCCTGGCTCGATGAGCTGCATCCGGCACTCTGGCGCAAGGGAAAACTGTTCCCTACCAGCGCTGCCGAGACCCGCCAACTGCTCGATGATGGCGAACTGGCCATGGCTATCAGCTTCAATCCGCAGGAGGCGCAGAGCGCTGCCCAGATTGGCGCCCTGCCCCCCAGTGTGGAAGCGGTCGCCATGGAGAAAGGGGCGCTCACCAACAGCCATTTTCTCGCCATCCCCTTCAACGCCAGTGCCCGTGCGGGTGCCAAGGTGGTGGCCAACTTCCTGCTGAGCCCGGCGGCGCAGGCACGAAAAGCCAATCCGGCCTTCTGGGGTGATCCCAGCGTGCTGCGGGCCGATGCCCTGCCTGACCCCGCCAAGGGGCAACCGGCACTGCGCTTCAAAGCGGTGGCCGAGCCTCACCCCAGCTGGCAGCTCAAGCTGGAAGCGGCCTGGGCCGAGCGTTACGGTCACTGATGAGTGCCGCTGGTCACCCGCTTTCCCGCTCCCGACCGTGGCGCCAGTTGACACGCCACCCCACTATGAGTACGGGGATGGCGGTCATTTATCTGGCACTCTTCGTCATCCCATTGCTGGCGGGGCTGTGGCAACTGCTGGCGGAGGGGATGGCCGCCTCTCATCTCGCCTTGCTGCTGGCCCAGCCAGGCCTGTGGCACTCCGCTGCGCTGAGCCTGTGGATTGGCGCCGCCTCCACCCTCGGCAGCCTGCTGTTGACCTCCTTGCTGCTGGCCCACAGCGACAGCCGGGCTTTCGGGCTGCTCCGCCGCCTGCTCTCGCCCATGCTGGCCATGCCCCACGTCGCCTTTGCCATCGGTTTTGCCTTTTTGCTCGCCCCCTCCGGTTGGCTGCTGAGGCTCATCTCGCCAGCTCTGACGGGGTTTGATCTCCCCCCCGATTGGCAGACCATCCGCGACCCTTGGGGGCTCGGGCTGATTGCACTGCTCGTTTTCAAGGAGACCCCCTTTTTGCTGCTGATGGCGATGGCCGCACAACAGCCCATCTTGCTGGCACGCCAGCAGTGGCTGGGGGCAAGCCTCGGTTTTAGCGCCCCCCAGATCTGGTGGCGCCTGCTGCTACCGGCGCTCTGGCCCGCCCTGCGCCTGCCCATCTATGCGGTGGCGGCCTACGGTGTGGCGGTGGTGGATCTCGCCCAACTGCTCGGGCCCGATGCCCCCGCCCCGCTGGCGGTGCGGTTGTGGCTCTGGTATCAGGACCCGGATCTGCTCTGGCGCGGCGCCACCGCCAGCGGCGCCCTGCTGCTGCTCGCCATCACGGCGCTGCTGATCGCCATGCTCAGATTACTGGAGTGGCTTCATCAAGAGGTGAGCAAAGGCTGCTGGCTCGATGGCAAACGGGCTGCGTCCCACTCCTTTGCCAACCGGCTCGCAGCAGGCTCTGCATTCACTCTGATCACCGTCAATCTGGCGGTGCTGGTGGCCCTGCTGCTCTGGTCGCTGGCGCGCCGCTGGCCCTTTCCCGCCCTCTGGCCCAGCCAGTGGAGCAGTCACTACTGGCTGGATCTGCTGCCAACACTGCTGCCACTGCTGGCAACCAGCGCACTGCTGGCACTGGCGAGCGGCTTGCTCGCGCTGATGATGGCGGTGCTGAGTCTGGAGGCACAAGCCGGCCGCCGCCCCTGGCCACTCTGGCTTATCTGCCTGCCACTGTTGCTGCCGCAGGCGAGCCTGCTGTTTGGCATCCGGATCGGGCTGGACTGGCTTGCACATGACGCGATAAGCAGCGGCATTGGCTGGAGCTGGGTGCTCTGGAGTCAGCTGCTGTTTGTCTTTCCCTATGTCTATTTGTGCCTGCACGGCCCCTATCGCCAGTTCGATCCGCGGATCACCCAGAGCGCCCTGCTGCTGGGGGCAACGCCATGGCGAGCCTGGTGGCAAGTGAAAGCGCCGCTGCTGGCGCGCCCGCTGCTGTTTGCCTTTGCGGTGGGGGCTGCGGTGAGCCTGGCCCAATACCTGCCGACCCTGCTCTTTGGCGCAGGCCGGGTCGCCACCATCACCACCGAAGCGGTGGCCATCGGCAGCGGCCTCAACCGGCGACTGGCGGGGCTATACGGTCTGCTGCAACTGCTGCTGCCGCTCGTTATCTATCTGCTGGCGCTCTGGCTGCCGGCGCGGATCAATCCGGCGCTCAAGGGGGGCGGCTCACGATGAACTCTCATGATGGAAACAGCCATATGCTGAGCACCACGCCTCTTCGGCTTTACCTTGATGAAAATCTGCTGCTCTCGCTGCCCGCCCTGCAAGTGGCCCCCGGCGAGGTATTGACCCTGATGGGGCCAAGCGGCTGCGGTAAAAGCTCCCTGCTGGCGGGGCTGGCCGGGGTACTGCCCGGCGCGCAGACAGATAGCGGCCCGATCCGGCTTGAGGGGGAGGTAAGGCTCGGCGAGCGGCCACTCAACACCTTGCCTGCGCAAGCGCGGCGCATCGGCATGCTGTTTCAGGATGACCTGCTGTTCGACCATCTGACGGTGGCGGAGAACCTGATGTTCGGTATGCCTGCGACCATCAAGGGAAAATACGCTCGGCGGGAAAAGGCACTGACAGCGTTAACGCAGGTCGCGCTGGTGGATCAGGCTGACAAGCTGCCGCAGCTGCTGTCAGGGGGTCAGCGAGCGCGGGTCAGTCTGCTGCGGGCACTGTTGGCCGAACCCGACACCCTGCTGCTGGACGAGCCCTTCTCCCGCCTCGACAAGCCGCTGCGGGCCGCCTTTCGCGAACTGGTGTTCGCCCAGATCAAGGCGCTGGCCATCCCCGCCATCCTGGTGACCCACGATGCGGAAGACGCGCCGGGCACCATACTCAACCTCACCGAATGCCACTGTTAACCGAGGAGTGTTCACCTTGTTTGATCGCCATCTGATCCCCGTGATCCGCAGCCCTCTCACCCAGCTTGCCAAACCGCTCTGCCGTGCCGGGATCAGTGCCAATCAGGTGAGCCTCACCGGCTTTGCCATCGGCATGCTGGCGCTGCCGCTGCTGGCCTTTGGCTGTTATTCATGGGCGCTTGTGGCCATCCTGCTCAACCGGCTGCTGGACGGGCTCGATGGCGCCGTGGCGCGGGAAACCGGCATCACCGACTGCGGCGGCTTTCTCGACATCACCCTCGACTTTATTTTCTACGCCGCCGTGGTGCTGGGCTTTGCCCTCGCCGCCCCCGCCAATGCGCTGCCCGCCGCCACCCTGCTATTTGCCTTTATGGGTACCGGCTCGAGCTTCCTGGCGTTTGCCATCATGGCGGGCAAGCGGGGCATCGACAATCCGGTCTACCACCACAAGTCTCTCTACTATCTGGGCGGTCTCACCGAGGGGAGCGAGACCATCGCCCTGTTCGTGCTGATGTGCCTGTGGCCCGCCGCCTTCGCCCCGCTCGCCTACGGCTTTGCCCTGCTCTGCGCCATCACCACCCTGACCCGGCTCTGGAGCGGTTACCACACCCTGCGTCCCCCCCAGCGCGAAACAGCACAGCACTCACAGAAGGGCTAATCCATCGCACGATGAATTGGCGGCAAACAAGGCGCACGGAACACTTGCACGGGGATGACAATGTTTTACCATTGCGACACTTTTATCAGTCTCTTTGAGAACCCTATGCGTCGCCTTGCCTCTCTTCTCACTCTGTCGTTATTCCCCCTGCTCGGTGGCTGCAGCAGCGCCCCAGCGCCAAAGCCCGTGGTCGTCCCCCAGCCCAAGAGCGCCTTTATCAATCAGGCGCCATCGAGCAAACCCGTTTATACACAAGGGGTTAGCAAGGGGGACTTCGCCAATCGCCCCAACGTGGACCGGTTCGTCCAGAAGATGGTCGAGAAGCACGGTTTTGACAACGCCCAGCTGCATCAGGTGCTGGCACAGGCAGAGCGTTACGACTGGATCATCCGCCTGATGGATGCCCAGGCGCCGACCACCGCCAAGCCCACCGGCCCGACCGGTGCCTGGAACCGCTATCGCGCCAAGTTCATCACCCCCGACAACGTACAAAACGGCGTCAACTTCTGGCGTGAATACGCAAGCGAGCTGAACCGGGCGGAGCAGGTCTACGGGGTGCCGCCGGAGATCATCGTCGGCATTATCGGGGTGGAGACCCGCTGGGGCCGGGTGATGGGCAAGACCCGCATTCTGGATGCGCTGGCCACCCTGGCATTTGATTATCCGCGCCGCGCCGAATTCTTCACGAGCGAATTGGAAGCCTTCCTGGTGATGACCCGCGACGAGGGGATGGATCCCACCGAACCAAAGGGCTCCTATGCAGGCGCCATGGGCTATGGCCAGTTTATGCCCTCCAGCTTCCAGCGCTATGCGGTGGACTTTGACGGCAACGGCCACACCAACCTGTGGGATCCGGTGGATGCCATCGGCAGCGTCGCCAACTACTTCAAGGCCCATGGCTGGGAGAAAGGGCAACCGGTGGCGGTGCGTGGTCAGGGCCAACTGCCCGGCTATGAGCATGGCTTCCAGACCCGCTACCCGGTCGCTACCCTGCGCCGCGCAGGGCTCACCCCCACCAGCACCCTCGGCAACCACAGCGAAGCGAGCCTGCTGCGCCTCGATGTGGGCACCGGCTACCAATACTGGTACGGTCTGCCCAACTTCTACACCATCACCCGCTATAACCACAGCACCCACTACGCCATGGCGGTATGGCAGTTGGGGCTGGCGGTGAAGGCGGCGCGCTGACAACTCGCTGGCATAAAACAGACAATGAAAAAGGAGCCATTATGGCTCCTTTGTTATATCCAACGTTCCAC
The DNA here is from genome assembly GCF_049172135.1 of Aeromonas sp. 603079. NCBI lineage: Bacteria > Pseudomonadati > Pseudomonadota > Gammaproteobacteria > Aeromonadales > Aeromonadaceae > Aeromonas > Aeromonas sp. 603079. Next base: position 16,342 of record NZ_JAAKPX010000037.1, read on the forward strand.
CCCATCAGGGGCTCAAGGATGGCTACCTGATTTAGACGCCTGCCTTGGCCAGTGCCGCGGAGACGATCTGCTGGGCCTCTTGCTGGATGAGGTCGAGGTGCGCGTCGCCCTTGAAGCTCTCCATATAGATCTTGTAGATGGACTCGGTACCGGAGGGGCGCGCCGCGAACCAGCCGTTCTCGGTCACCACCTTGAGACCGCCGATGGCGGCATCGTTGCCAGGTGCCTTGGTCAGCTTGGCAATGATGGGCTCACCAGCGAGCGTTGAGGCTTCTACCAATGCCGGATCCAGCTTGGAGAGCACCGCTTTCTGGGCGCTGTTGGCCGGGGCGTCGATACGGCGATAGCTGGAGCGGCCAAACTTGGCTTCCAGTGCGTCGTAATGAGCCTGCGGATCCTTGCCGGTGACCGCCAGAATTTCCGCCGCCAGCAGCGCCAGAATGAAGCCATCCTTGTCAGTGGTCCAGACGGTGCCATCTTTGCGCAGGAAGGAGGCGCCCGCGCTCTCCTCGCCACCAAAGCCGAACTCGCCGCTGTAGAGGCCATCCACGAACCACTTGAAGCCGACCGGCACCTCTTTCAGGGTGCGGCCAATCTCACCGGCAACCCGGTCGATCATCGAAGAGGATACCAGCGTCTTGCCAACGGCCGCATCCGCAGACCAGCCGGTGCGATGGGTAAACAGATACTGGATTGCCACCGCCAGATAGTGGTTCGGGTTCATCAGGCCGGACTTGGTGACGATACCGTGACGGTCGTAGTCAGGGTCGTTGCCAAGGGCGATGTCGAACTTGTCTTTAAGGGCAATCAGGCTAGCCATGGCGAACGGGCTGGAGCAGTCCATCCGGATCTTGCCGTCTTTATCCAGGGTCATGAAGGAGAAGGTCGGGTCGACCTTGTAGTTCACCACCTCGATGTTCAGGCCGTAGGTCTTGGCGATAACGTCCCAGTAGGCAACGCCGGAGCCGCCCAGCGGATCGACACCGATCTTGATACCCGCGTTCTTGATGGCGTCCATGTCCAGCACGTTCTTCAGATCATCCACATAAGGGGTGACATAGTCGTGCTCGACCACGAACGGGCTCTTGAGCGCTTCGGCGAACGGCATCCGCTTCACACCGGCCAGACCCGCTTCCAGAATGGCGTTGGCACGATCCTCCACCCACTTGGTGATCTCCCCTTCGGCGGGGCCACCATGGGGCGGGTTGTACTTGAAGCCACCATCTTCCGGCGGGTTGTGGGACGGAGTGATCACCACGCCGTCGGCGCGCACTGCAGGCTTGCTGGCCCCTTCTTTGCCAGAGTTGTAGCGCAGGATGGCGTGAGAGATGACCGGGGTCGGGGTAAAGCCCATACCGGCTTGAATGCGAGTTTCAACGCCGTTGGCCGCCAGCACTTCGACGGCGCTGGCAAAGGCGGATTCAGACAGGGCGTGGGTATCCATGCCGACAAACAGCGGGCCAGTGATGCCGGCCTGCTGGCGATACTCCACCAGGGCCTGGGTCACCGCCAGAATATGGGATTCGGTAAAGGCGCTGTGCAGGGCGCTGCCACGGTGGCCGGAGGTACCAAAGGCCACCCGCTGCTCGGGGCGGCTCATGTCCGGCTTGTTGAGGTAGTAGGCGCTGACCAGACGGGGGATGTTGGTCAGGTCGCTTAAACGGGCCGGTTGACCGGCGTGGGAATGCTGAGCCATGGCGTTTTCCTTGCGTAATGGCGGCCTTGCCGGGCAAGGCCTGAGTCTTGAAGAATCGTTAAATGGCGCCACACACCAGCGCGATCACCTCTTCGCCATAGCCCATGCTGGCCATCAGCTGGGCAACCATGTTCTGCTTGCGGCTGGTGTTGGTGTTGGTGATCACCCAGAACGGGGTCTCCGGTACCGGCTTGGGCTTGGTGGTGCTGCCACTGGCGCGCAGAGCCTCGGGATCCTGCGAGAAATAGACGCGCTTGCGCCCCTTGATTTCGGTGGCCTGGGTAAAGCCTTCCGGGTTATCCCGGTAGAGGGTACTCAGCACCAGCATAAAGCGGTTGATGGACTTCTCTTCCTTTTGCAGCTCACCGGAATCGAGCAAGGCTTGCAGCCCTTGTTGGGTGGCTACCGTACTGGACTGTGCGACGGCAACTGGCTCGGCAACCGACACACGTTGGTGAGCAGGCTGTTCCAGCAGACGGCGCAGGATATCGGAGGCACTCTCACCAATGTGCCGGGTCTGGCTGGCGATATAGAAGTAGAGATCGTCATCAAGCTCGATGGTTTTCATAGGGATGCGCTGGACTCGTCGAAATTCGGATGCGGCGATTATACATAGGCAAACCCGACAGCCCAAGCAAGGGGCTGGCAGATGTACATGAATCTCATCGAGAATACGGCATAATAGCGGGCCAAGTGTGTGATCAGCCGCACTGATAGCCGATCCGGACGGGATTTTTTAGAAAAAAAACCACATAAAATCCCAATCCATTGGACGAAATCCTTTTCTTTCCAGTGCGTTAAATAAAACAGCGATACGCACCCACGACCGACAAGGTGTCATTTTGCAACAAAACAGCATATTGAACTTCAAGGAGCAGGGTCAGGGCCCGGCGGTCATTCTGATCCACGGCCTGTTTGGCAGCCTCGACAACCTCGGCCTGCTGGCCCGTGCTCTCTGTGAACAATACCGGGTCATCAGCGTTGATCTGCGCAACCACGGCGCCTCCTTTCATAGCAGTGAGATGAGCTATCCGGCGCAAGCTGGCGACATCCTGACCCTGATGGATCGGCTGAATATTGCCGAAGCCACCCTGATTGGCCACTCGATGGGTGGCAAGGTAGGGATGCAGGTCGCCAAGCTGGCGCCCGCGCGGGTGACCAAGCTGGTGGTGGCCGACATGGCCCCGATCGCCTATCCCCACTCCCGCCACCAGAATGTCTTTGCCGGACTCAACGCCACACTGCGCACGCCGCCGCAAAACCGCAGTGAAGCGGAAGCCATGCTGGCGCAGCATATCGAGCTCGCCGGGGTGCGCCAGTTTCTGCTCAAATCCTTCGCCAGAGGCGAGCATGGCTGGGGTTGGCGCTTCAATGTGTCCGCCCTTGAGCAAAACTACGCCAACATCATGGGCTGGCCAGAGAGTGAACACCGCTTCGAAGGGCCGGTGCTCTTTATCAAAGGGGGGGATTCTGACTATATGCAGCCGCAATACAGCGAGGCCGCACTGGCCCAATTCCCAGCGGCAAAGGTGCGTGTCATCGCCGGAACCGGCCACTGGCTGCATGCTGAAAAACCGATGTTGTTCAACAAACTGGTTGTGGATTTCCTGTCGACAGGCGGTTAACAGTTCCAAATCCTTTGTGATATAGTGCGCCCGTCATAAGGAGTGTGCGCAATCCATGCTAAGTGAACATATCGACCTGATCGAAAGTTTGGGCCTCAAGTTATTCTTTGTGGCCATTTTCATATTGATTGGCCTGGCCATTCAGGACGTGCTCAAACGCGGCAATGTGCCCCGTTTCGGTCGTTTCATCGTCTGGTTGGTACTGTTTCTGGGTTGTGCAGGTTTTGTCGCCAAGGGGCTGATCGAACTGGGCTGGGAAGGCTCAGGACTAGGCTAACAATTTTCATCTGTGATGTATGGCCAAACAGCAAACTGATCGAACAACACTGGATCTGTTCGCAAACGAGAAGCGCCCCGGCAGGCCAAAGACCAACCCACTCCCCCGCGAGACCCAGCTCAAGATCAACAAGCGTAACCAGCTTAAGCGCGATCGGGAGAATGGTCTGAAACGGGTAGAGTTAAAGGTAGAGGCCGAGTTGCTGGAGCGCCTGAACCAACTTGCGTTGCAACAGAACATCAGCCGAGCCGAGCTGATCCAATCTATCCTGAAGCAACAGATTGAATCCGCCTTTGCGGTGGATATTGCAGTCTGAGCGTCAAGCATTAACACCAAATACGGGTAACTAAACACTATGGCAAGTGTAGGTCTGTTTTTTGGCAGCGATACCGGTAACACCGAAGCTGTCGCCAAGATGATCCAGAAAGAGCTGGGCAAGAATCTGATTGAAGTCCGTGACATCGCCAAGAGCAGCAAGGCCGACATCGAGAACTTCGATCTGCTGATGTTCGGCATCCCGACCTGGTACTACGGCGAAGCACAGGCCGACTGGGACGACTTCTTCCCCGATCTGGGCGAAATCGACTTCACCAACAAGCTGGTCGCCATCTTCGGTTGCGGTGATCAGGAAGACTATTCCGAGTACTTCCTCGACGCCATGGGCACCCTGCGCGACATCGTTGAAGCCAAAGGCGCCATCATCATCGGTCACTGGCCGACTGCCGGCTACGAGTTCGAAGCCTCCAAGGCACTGGTCGATGACAAGCACTTTGTCGGTCTGGGTATCGATGAAGATCGCCAGCCGGAGCTGACCGCCGAGCGCGTCAAGGGCTGGTGCAAACAGCTGCACGAAGAGATGTGCCTGGGCGAGCTGGAGTAATCCGCTTCCCCTCATACCTATGACAACAAGGGCCCCGACGGGGCCCTTGTTGTATCTGCTTGTTGCGATACCGGCCTTTATTCTCTCCTGTTATTCACCTCTGTGCTCCGGTTTGGCTCGCACATAGAGGGTACGCTTGACCTGCGCCACCAGTTCGCCGCTCTTGTCCTGTACCGTGACCTCGAATTCGGGGAAGTGTTTGGTGCCACCTTCAGTCGCCGCCACGATTTCGGCCAACTTGCCCTCGGTCAGGTTGAACTCGGCCACCAGCTTGCCCTTGCCCGGCTTGATGTAGTTGATGCTGCCCGCCTTGTCCCAGACGTAATAGCGATTCTTGAAGTAGCCCATAAGCATCAGCGGATAGATGGGGTCCGTCATGGCAAACATGCTGCCGCCAAACTGAGTGCGGTTGGCGTTCTTGTTCCACCAGCGGGATTTCAGGGTCACCCGACAGTAGCGAAAGTCATCGCTCAGGGTCTCTATCTTGATACCGGCGCCCCAGAAGGGGGGCCAAGCGTTGAGTGCGCGGCGCACCCAGGCCGCATTGTCAAAAAGCCAATCCATGGATCTCATCCGACCAGAAATATGAAAGTTACATCTTATCAACATCTGCCATGCCAGCAAGTCGGACGACACGATTGATTATTTCAATCCAACCGGCCATTTATGGCTAAACCCCTTGAATTGCTGGGTTTATTTTTAGGGAGGCTACGACCTATAATGACAGGCCAAGCGAGTTCAAGGTTGCCATTCCTGCGGCAGTCCATCAGAATAACCCCACCTTCGAGAATGCGAATAAGTAGAATATGGCAGACAACAACCAAGCGTTAAAAAAGGCCGGGCTCAAGATCACCTTGCCCCGGGTCAAAATCCTGGAAATCCTGCAACAGCCGGACTGCCAGCACACCAGCGCCGAAGATCTCTATAAACGACTGATCGACCTGGGTGAAGAGATTGGTCTCGCTACCGTCTATCGCGTTCTCAACCAGTTTGATGATGCAGGTATCGTTACCCGTCACCACTTCGAAGGTGGCAAGTCGGTATTCGAGCTGGCCACTCAGGAGCACCACGACCACCTGGTTTGCCTCGACTGCGGCAAGGTGATCGAGTTCTCCGACGAAGTGATCGAACAGCGTCAGCGCGAGATCGCCAAGAAATTCAATATCCGTCTCACCAACCACAGCCTATACCTCTACGGTCATTGTGCTACCGGTGAGTGCAAGCACGACGAATAAGTCGGCCGCGACTTGCAGATAACGGTGTCTAGTCCTGAAATAGGTTTACACATTTTCAACTAGCATTTCTCTACTCAGAACCCCCTATGTACCGCATCGGG
>NZ_JAAKPX010000038.1:0-18725 GCF_049172135.1 Aeromonas sp. 603079
CCGGAGCCGGAGCGTGCGATTGACCAGCCGTTCCTGATGCCGATCGAAGACGTATTCTCTATCGCTGGCCGTGGTACTGTAGTTACCGGTCGTGTAGAGCGCGGTATCGTTAAAGTTGGTGAAGAAGTGGAAATCGTTGGTATCAAAGATACCACCAAGACCACCTGTACCGGCGTTGAAATGTTCCGTAAGCTGCTGGACGAAGGTCGTGCAGGCGAGAACATCGGTGCACTGCTGCGTGGCGTGAAGCGTGAAGACGTAGAGCGTGGTCAGGTACTGGCCAAGCCGGGCACCATCAAGCCGCACACCAAGTTTGAATCTGAAGTGTACGTGCTGTCCAAAGAAGAAGGTGGTCGTCATACCCCGTTCTTCAAAGGCTACCGTCCGCAGTTCTACTTCCGTACTACCGACGTGACCGGTACCATCGAACTGCCGGAAGGCGTAGAGATGGTAATGCCGGGCGACAACATCAAGATGGTTGTTACCCTGATTGCACCGATCGCAATGGACGACGGCCTGCGTTTCGCTATCCGTGAAGGTGGCCGTACCGTAGGTGCTGGTGTTGTAGCTAAAGTTATCGCTTAATCTTTGGCTTACATAAATAAAGCAAAGCCCCTATAATAGGGGCTTTCTTATGCAGGGGCGTAGTTCGAATTGGTAGAACAGCGGTCTCCAAAACCGATGGTTGCGGGTTCGAGTCCTGCCGCCCCTGCCATATACCTCGTCTCGTACGGGGCTTTTGTGTCTTTGGTTACGTCAGATACAGGTGGGTTGTATGAGTGTTAGTTCTGAGAACCAGGGCGGAAGCAAGGATACCCTGCTTTGGGGCCTGGTTTTCATTATCCTGGTGGCCGCTGTAGTAGGTAATTATCTACTGAGCGATGTTATTGCTGCCGTCCGCGCCTTGGGTGTGGTCATTGTCATCGCTGCTGCCGGTGCAGTAGCCCTGCAAACCACCAAAGGGAAGGCAACACTGGCATTCGCCCGTGAGTCTCGCCTGGAAGTCCGCAAGGTCGTATGGCCAACCCGTCAGGAAGCCATTCAGACAACCCTGATTGTGCTGGCGGTGACCGCCGTGATGGGGCTGCTGCTGTTCGTTCTGGACGGCGCCTTGGTCTGGTTGGTCAACCTGATTACCGGTGTGTAAGGATAAGCCATGACTGAACAACGTGAACAGCGTATGAGATGGTATGTCGTGCAGGCGTTTTCCGGCTATGAAGGCCGTGTCGCCAAATCCCTGCGCGAGCATATCAAGATGCATGGCATGGAAGACATGTTCGGTGAAGTACTGGTCCCGACCGAAGAAGTGGTCGAGATGCGTGCAGGCCAGAAGCGCAAGAGTGAGCGCAAGTTTTTCCCGGGCTATGTCCTGGTTCAGATGATCATGGATGAAACTACATGGCACCTGGTGCGTAACGTACCGCGCGTCATGGGCTTCATCGGCGGTACTTCCGACCGTCCGGCACCGATCTCCGACAAAGAGGCCGATGCCATCCTGAACCGTCTGCAGGATGCCCACGACAAGCCGCGTCCGAAAACCCTGTTTGAACCGGGTGAAATGGTGCGGGTTGCCGATGGTCCGTTTGCCGACTTCAATGGAACCGTTGAAGAGGTGGACTACGAGAAGAGCCGCGTGAAGGTTTCTGTACTGATCTTCGGTCGTTCTACTCCCGTTGAGCTGGATTTCGGTCAGGTCGAAAAGGGCTGATTGATTTCTGTTCACTCAACAGTTGTCAGGGGCAGCGAATATCTCTATAATTCGCTGCCCCTTTATTAGTTGGGGAGCCGTTTGCAGGAGCATGTCTCCGAGGCGCTAGAACCCATTTTTGAGGTAATTTCCTAATGGCTAAGAAAGTCACAGCTTATATCAAGCTGCAGGTTGCTGCTGGTGCAGCCAACCCGTCTCCTCCCGTTGGTCCTGCACTGGGTCAACACGGTGTTAACATCATGGAATTCTGTAAGGCGTTCAACGCTCGTACAGAAAAGCTGGAAAAAGGTTCACCGACCCCGGTCGTGATCACCGTTTACAGCGACCGTTCCTTCACCTTCGAAACCAAGACTCCGCCTGCTTCCTTCCTGCTGAAGAAAGCTGCTGGCATCAAGTCTGGTTCTGCCAAGCCGAACAAAGACAAGGTTGGTAAGGTGACCGTAGCCCAGCTGCAAGAAATCGCCAAGACCAAAGAACCGGATATGACCGGTGCCGATCTGGATGCAAAAGTACGTTGCATCGCAGGCTCCGCTCGTTCCATGGGTCTGGTAGTGGAGGATTAAGACAATGGCTAAACTTTCCAAGCGTATGCGCGTTATTCGCGAAAAAGTTGACGGTACCAAAGAGTACTCCATCAACGAAGCCATTGCCCTGCTGAAAGAACTGGCTACCGCCAAGTTCGTTGAAAGCGTTGACGTTGCTGTCAACCTGGGTATCGACGCTCGTAAATCTGACCAGAACGTACGTGGTGCTACTGTACTGCCGCACGGTACCGGTCGTGATGTACGCGTTGCCGTATTTACCCAAGGTGCCAATGCCGAAGCAGCTAAAGCTGCCGGTGCTGACCTGGTAGGTATGGATGACCTGGCCGATCTGGTTAAGAAAGGCGAGATGAACTTCGACGTAGTTATCGCATCCCCGGATGCCATGCGCGTTGTTGGTCAACTGGGTCAAATCCTGGGCCCGCGCGGCCTGATGCCGAACCCGAAAGTTGGTACTGTAACTCCTAACGTTGCCGAAGCTGTCAAGAACGCCAAGGCTGGTCAGGTTCGTTACCGTAACGACAAGAATGGTATCATCCATACCACTCTGGGTAAGGTTTCTTTCAACGAAGTTCAGCTGAAAGAAAACTTGGAAGCTCTGCTGGTTGCCCTGAAAAAAGGCAAGCCCTCTTCCGCCAAAGGTCAATTCATCAAGAAAGTCAGCATCTCCACCACCATGGGTGCCGGTGTTGCCGTAGACCAAGCTTCTCTGGAAGCTCAGGCCTAATTGATGGGTTTTACAAGGCGCAAAATTTAATCTATAATTTTGCGCCTTGATTGGTTGGGGGTTTCGACCTCCGTCCAAGACCGCAGGAGGCTGTAAAGCCTTAATGTTTCCTGCGTAGACGGTGCCGGAAACCCAGCGAGAAAGATTCTTTCTCTTCTGGAATCCTGCTACCGCATCGTTCCCCTCTGTTGTAAAGGTAGGGGGGATGTGTCAGTACTGGGTCATTTGACCCGGATTCAATCCAGGAGTTAAGCCAATGGCATTGGGACTCGAAGACAAAAAGGCAATTGTTGCTGAAGTCAACGAAGCTGCCAAAGGCGCTCTTTCTGCAGTTGTTGCCGATTCTCGCGGTGTCACTGTAGACAAGATGACCGTCCTGCGTAAAACCGCTCGTGAAGCCGGTGTGTACATGCGCGTTGTGCGTAACACCCTGCTGCGTCGCGCGGTAGAAGGTACCGAATACGAGTGCCTGAACGACGCATTTACCGGTCCTACCTTGATTGCTTTCTCTAACGAACACCCGGGCGCTGCTGCTCGTCTGTTCAAAGAGTTTGCCAAAGCGAACCAAAAGTTCGAAATCAAGGCTGGCGCTTTTAACGGTGAGTTTATCGCCGCAGCACAAATTGATCGTCTGGCCACGCTGCCGACCTACGACGAAGCAATTGCGAAGTTGATGGCTACTATGAAAGAAGCCTCTGCTGGCAAGCTGGTTCGTACCATCGCTGCTGTGCGTGATCAGAAGCAAGCTGCTGCTTGATTCTCGCCTATTTAGGCTGTTTGAGTTTATTCAACATCAGGAATTTTTGTCATGTCTATCACTAAAGACCAAATCATCGAAGCCGTTGCTTCCATGTCCGTAATGGAAGTTGTTGAGCTGATCGAAGCTATGGAAGAGAAATTCGGTGTTTCTGCCGCTGTTGCTGTTGCTGCCGGTCCGGCCGCTGAAGCAGTAGAAGAGAAGACCGAGTTCGACGTAGTTCTGACTGCTGCCGGTGCCAACAAAGTTGCCGTCATCAAAGCCGTTCGTGGCGCTACCGGTCTGGGCCTGAAAGAAGCCAAAGATCTGGTAGAAGCTGCTCCGGCTAACCTGAAAGAAGCCGTCTCCAAAGACGAAGCTGAAGCTCTGAAGAAAGAGCTGGAAGCTGCCGGTGCTTCTGTTGAGATCAAATAATCTGCATTTATGTAGATTAGCCTGATAAAACAGGCTAGGGCTGGTGAATTTTTGTTCACCAGCCTTTTTGCGCTGTAGACTGAGAGCATTTCACACCGTTTACGACTCTCGGTGCACCAGCAATCCGGACTGTCTTCTTTCGTCCGGGCCAACACAAAACGGTGTTGAGACAGAGCTGTCCCGCGGGACAGAGTGGGTCACTTATCAGCGAGCTGAGGAACCCTATGGTTTACTCTTATACCGAAAAAAAACGCATTCGTAAGGACTTCGGTAAGCGAGACCAGGTACTGGACACGCCTTATCTGTTGTCCATTCAGCTGGACTCCTTCAAGCAGTTCATCGAGGCTGACCCGGAAGGTGAATATGGCCTAGAGGCCGCTTTCCGTAGCGTTTTCCCGATCACCAGTTACTCCGGTAGTGCTGAGCTTCAGTATGTCAGCTATCGCCTGGGTGAGCCGGTATTTGACGTAAAAGAATGCCAGATCCGTGGAGTGACCTACTCCGCGCCGCTGCGTGTCAAGCTTCGTATGGTTCTGTACGACCGTGAAGCAGCTGCCGGCACCGTCAAAGACATCAAGGAACAAGAAGTATACATGGGCGAAATTCCGCTCATGACCGAGAACGGCACCTTTGTTATCAATGGTACCGAGCGGGTTATCGTTTCCCAGCTGCACCGCAGCCCGGGCGTCTTCTTCGACCACGATAAAGGCAAAACACATTCATCCGGTAAGGTGCTGTATAACGCTCGCGTTATCCCCTACCGTGGCTCCTGGCTGGACTTCGAGTTCGATGCGAAAGACAACCTGTTTGTCCGTATCGACCGTCGTCGCAAACTGCCGGCATCCATTATTCTGCGCGCCCTGGACTTCACTTCCGAACAAATCCTGGCCACCTTCTTCGAAACCATCGGTTTCGAGGTCAAAGATGGCAAGTTGATGATGGATCTGGTGCCGGAGCGCCTGCGTGGCGAAACTGCGACCTTCGACATCGTGGCCAATGGTGCCGTGGTTGTTGAAACCGGTCGTCGTGTGACTGCCCGTCACATCCGTCAGTTGGAAAAAGACGCAGTTACCCAGATTGAGGTACCGGTTGAGTACGTTGTTGGCAAAGTTGCAGCCAAGGACTACGCACATCCGCAAACTGGCGAACTGGTAGTGGCAGCCAACCAGGCGCTGAGTCTGGAAGCGATTGCCAACCTGTCCCAGGCCGGCTTCAAGCATTTCGAGGTTCTGTTCACCAACGAACTGGATCACGGTGCCTACATGTCCGAGACCCTGCGCGTCGATTCCAGCACCAACCGTCTGGAAGCGCTGGTAGAAATCTACCGCATGATGCGTCCGGGCGAGCCGCCGACACGTGAAGCAGCAGAGCAGCTGTTCGAAAACCTGTTCTTCTCTGCCGAGCGTTACGACCTGTCTACCGTAGGTCGGATGAAGTTCAACCGCCGTCTGGGTCGTGAAGACGAGACTGGCGCTGGCGTACTGACCAAAGACGATATCGTCGATGTAATGAAGCGCCTGATCGACATCCGTAACGGTAACGACGAAGTGGACGATATCGACCACCTGGGTAACCGTCGTATCCGTTCTGTCGGTGAAATGGCTGAAAACCAGTTCCGCGTCGGTCTGGTGCGTGTCGAGCGTGCGGTCAAGGAGCGTCTCTCCCTGGGCGACCTGGACACCCTGATGCCGCAGGATCTGATCAACGCCAAGCCGATCTCCGCCGCAGTCAAAGAGTTCTTTGGTTCCAGCCAGCTGTCCCAGTTTATGGACCAGAACAACCCGCTCTCCGAAGTGACCCACAAGCGCCGTATCTCTGCGCTGGGCCCGGGCGGTTTGACTCGTGAGCGTGCCGGCTTTGAAGTCCGAGACGTACACCCGACCCACTACGGTCGTCTGTGCCCTATCGAGACTCCTGAAGGTCCGAACATCGGTCTGATCAACTCTCTGTCCGTGTACTCTCGTACCAACGAGTACGGTTTCCTCGAGACCCCGTACCGCAAGGTCATTGACGGTGTGATCACCGACGAAGTGGACTACCTGTCTGCTATTGAAGAAGGCAAGTACGTGATCGCACAGGCTAACGCCGCGACCACCGAAGATGGCCGTCTGAAAGATGAATTGATCCCGTGCCGTCACAAAGGTGAATCCACCTTTATGAACGCCGACCAGATCCAGTATATGGACGTGAGCCCGCAGCAGATCGTATCTGTGGCAGCGGCTCTGATCCCGTTCCTGGAACACGATGACGCGAACCGCGCATTGATGGGTTCAAACATGCAACGTCAGGCTGTACCGACTCTGCGTGCTGACAAGCCGCTGGTAGGTACCGGTATGGAACGCGCTGTGGCCGTTGACTCCGGTGTAACCGTAGTGGCCAAGCGTGGCGGCGTAATCGACTATGTCGATGCCTCCCGTATCGTCCTGAAGGTCAATGAAGATGAGCTGATGCCAGGCGAAGCCGGTATCGACATCTACAACCTGACCAAATACACCCGTTCCAACCAGAACACCTGTATCAACCAGCGTCCTTGCGTGATGTTGGGTGAGCCGGTCATGGCTGGCGACGTACTGGCTGACGGCCCGTCCACCGACCTGGGGGAACTGGCGCTGGGTCAGAACATGCGCGTCGCGTTCATGCCGTGGAACGGTTACAACTTCGAAGACTCGATCCTGGTGAACGAGCGTGTTGTTCAGGAAGATCGCCTGACCACCATCCATATCCAGGAACTGGCCTGTATCTCCCGTGACACCAAGCTGGGTCCGGAAGAGATCACGGCTGACATCCCGAACGTGGGTGAAGCCGCTCTGTCCAAGCTGGACGAGTCCGGTATCGTCTACGTGGGTGCCGAAGTGAAGGGCGGCGATATTCTGGTCGGTAAGGTAACCCCGAAAGGTGAAACCCAGCTGACGCCGGAAGAGAAGCTGCTGCGCGCCATCTTCGGTGAGAAGGCGTCCGATGTGAAGGACTCCTCCCTGCGTGTACCGAACGGTGTGTACGGTACCGTGGTTGACGTGCAAGTCTTTACCCGCGATGGCGTGGAAAAAGACAAGCGTGCCAAAGAAATCGAAGAGATGCAGCTGAAGGAAGCGAAGAAGGACTTGACCGAAGAGTTCAAGATCCTGGAAGACGGCATTTTCGGCCGCTCCCGCAACCTGCTGCTGGCCGCCGGTTACAGCGAAGATCGTCTGAACAAGCTCGATCGCTCCAAGTGGTTTGAACTGGCCATCGAAGACGAAGGCAAGCAGACCGAACTGGAACAGATCGCTGAACAGCACGTTGAGCTGAAAGCCGAGTTCGACAAGAAATTCGAGAACAAGCGTCGCAAGATTATCCAGGGTGATGATCTGGCGCCGGGCGTACTGAAAATCGTCAAGGTTTATCTGGCAGTCAAGCGTCGCATCCAGCCGGGTGACAAGATGGCGGGCCGTCACGGTAACAAGGGTGTTATCTCCAAGATCTGTCCGGTCGAGGATATGCCTCATGACGAGTTCGGCCGTCCGGTCGACATCGTACTGAACCCGTTGGGCGTACCATCCCGTATGAACATCGGTCAGATCCTCGAAGTGCACTTGGGCCTTGCGGCCAAGGGTATCGGCGAGAAGATCGATCGCATGGTCAAAGAGCAGCGCGAGCTGCACGAGATGCGCAACTTCCTGCAACAGGTCTATGACCTGGGCGAGAAGGACACCCAGCAAGTGAACATCGCCGAACTGTCTGACGACGACGTACGTACCCTGGTGGGTAACCTGCGTAAGGGTCTGCCGGTTGCTACTCCAGTGTTTGATGGTGCCAAAGAGCGCGAAATCAAAGCCCTGCTGAAGCTGGCCGATCTGCCGGAGTCCGGTCAGATTGATCTGTTCGATGGCCGTACCGGTAACCGCTTCGAGCGTAAAGTAACCGTTGGTTACATGTACATGCTCAAGCTGAACCACCTGGTCGACGACAAGATGCACGCGCGTTCTACCGGTTCTTACAGCCTGGTTACCCAGCAGCCGCTGGGTGGTAAGGCTCAGTTCGGTGGTCAGCGTTTCGGTGAGATGGAAGTGTGGGCCCTGGAGGCTTACGGTGCGGCATATACCCTGCAGGAGATGCTGACCGTCAAGTCTGACGATGTGAATGGCCGTACCAAGATGTACAAGAACATCGTGGATGGCGACCACCGTATGGAGCCGGGCATGCCCGAATCCTTCAACGTATTGCTGAAGGAAATCCGCTCTCTGGGTATCAACATCGAGCTGGACGAAGAGTAAGAGCTCGCTCTTATTGTTCGAGAATTGACGTGGGCGCCCCGCTGTTTTGGCAGCCGGGGCGCCGAGGTTAGACTCCTGACAGGGGAAACACGTGAAAGACTTACTCAAGTTTTTGAAGGCTCAGACCAAGACCGAAGAGTTTGACAGTATCAAGATCGGTCTGGCCTCTCCTGACATGATCCGCTCCTGGTCATTCGGTGAGGTCAAAAAGCCTGAGACCATCAACTACCGGACTTTCAAGCCGGAGCGTGATGGTCTGTTCTGCGCCCGTATCTTCGGACCGGTGAAGGACTACGAGTGTCTGTGCGGCAAGTACAAGCGCCTGAAACACCGTGGTGTGATCTGTGAGAAGTGCGGCGTTGAAGTGACCCAGACCAAGGTCCGTCGTGAGCGTATGGGCCACATCGAGCTGGCCAGCCCGACTGCCCACATCTGGTTCCTGAAGTCCCTGCCGTCCCGTATCGGTCTGCTGCTGGACATGACCCTGCGCGACATCGAACGCGTGCTCTACTTCGAATCTTTCGTAGTTATCGAGCCGGGCATGACCAACCTCGAACGCAGCCAGATGCTCTCCGAAGAGCAGTACCTGGATGCGCTGGAAGAGTGGGGCGACGAATTTGACGCCAAGATGGGTGCCGAAGCAATCCTGGCATTGCTGCGCGCCATCGATCTGGAAGGTGAAGTCAAAGCGATGCGTGAGGAGCTGGATCAAACCAACTCCGAGACCAAACGCAAGAAGACCACCAAGCGTCTGAAGCTGATGGAAGCTTTCCTGCAGTCCGGCAACAAGCCGGAGTGGATGATCATGACAGTGCTGCCTGTGCTGCCGCCGGACCTGCGTCCGCTGGTACCGCTGGACGGCGGCCGTTTCGCGACTTCCGATCTGAACGATCTGTACCGTCGCGTGATCAACCGTAACAACCGCTTGAAGCGTCTGCTGGATCTGGCTGCTCCGGACATCATCGTGCGCAACGAAAAGCGTATGCTGCAAGAGTCCGTCGATGCGCTGCTGGATAACGGCCGTCGCGGTCGTGCCATCACCGGTTCCAACAAGCGCCCGCTGAAATCCCTGGCCGACATGATCAAGGGTAAGCAGGGTCGTTTCCGTCAGAACCTGCTCGGTAAGCGTGTCGACTACTCCGGTCGTTCCGTTATCACCGTAGGCCCGACTCTGCGTCTGCATCAGTGCGGTCTGCCGAAGAAGATGGCGCTGGAACTGTTCAAGCCGTTCATCTATGGCAAGCTGGAAACCCGCGGTCTGGCGACCACTATCAAGGCCGCCAAGAAGATGGTGGAGCGCGAAGAAGCTGTCGTTTGGGATATCCTGGACGAAGTGATCCGCGAACATCCGGTTCTGCTGAACCGTGCACCGACTCTGCACCGTCTGGGTATCCAGGCATTCGAACCGACTCTGGTCGAAGGCAAGGCAATCCAGCTGCACCCGCTCGTTTGTGCTGCGTATAACGCGGACTTCGATGGTGACCAGATGGCGGTTCACGTACCGCTGACCTTGGAAGCCCAGCTGGAAGCGCGTGCGCTGATGATGTCTACCAACAACATCCTGTCGCCAGCCTCCGGTGAGCCGATCATCGTTCCTTCTCAGGACGTGGTCTTGGGTCTGTACTACATGACCCGCGCCCGCATCAATGCGAAGGGTGAAGGTATGGTGCTGTCCGGCCCGAAAGAGGCCGAGAAAGTGTACCGTGCTGGTCTGGCCGACCTGCATGCTCGCGTCAAGTGCCGCATCACCGAGTACGTGAAGAACGAAGCCGGTGAGCTGGTTGCCAAGACCGAGATGAAGAACACCACCGTTGGTCGTGCGATCCTGAGCCTGATCCTGCCGAAAGGTATGGAATACGCCCTGATCGACGAGCCGAAGGTGCTGACTGCTGCCGAGCAGGCCGATCTGGAAGCCAATCCGCAGAACTGGATCAAATGCGTATCCAACAAGGCGCTGGGCAAAAAGCTCATCTCCCGTCTGCTGAACACCTGCTATCGCAAGCAGGGGCTGAAGGACACCGTTATCTTCGCTGACCAGCTGATGTATACCGGTTTCCACTACGCGGCGCTGTCCGGTGCTTCCGTTGGTATCGATGACATGGTCATCCCGGATGCCAAGAAAGACATCATCGCGTCTGCCGAAGCCGAAGTTGCCGAGAT
The DNA here is from genome assembly GCF_049172135.1 of Aeromonas sp. 603079. NCBI lineage: Bacteria > Pseudomonadati > Pseudomonadota > Gammaproteobacteria > Aeromonadales > Aeromonadaceae > Aeromonas > Aeromonas sp. 603079. The sequence goes on from NZ_JAAKPX010000038.1 coordinate 10,562, forward strand.
CCAGGACCAGTTCCTGTCCGGTCTGGTAACTGCGGGCGAACGTTACAACAAGGTTATCGATATCTGGGCCAGCGCCAACGAGCGCGTCTCCAAAGCCATGATGGAGAACTTGTCCAAAGAGCGTAACGTCAACTCGCTGGGTGAAGAAGAAGAGCAGGCCTCGTTCAACAGCATCTTTATGATGGCTGACTCTGGTGCGCGTGGTTCCGCCGCTCAGATCCGTCAGCTGGCCGGTATGCGTGGCCTGATGGCCAAGCCGGATGGCTCCATCATCGAGACTCCGATCATCGCGAACTTCCGCGAAGGCCTGAACGTACTGCAGTACTTTATCTCTACCCACGGTGCTCGTAAGGGTCTGGCGGATACTGCACTGAAGACTGCGAACTCCGGTTACCTGACTCGTCGTCTGGTAGACGTGGCGCAAGACATGGTGATCACCGAGGACGATTGCGGCACTACCGACGGTCTGTGGATGACTCCGCTGATCGAGGGTGGCGACGTGGTCGAGCCGCTGCGTGAGCGCGTATTGGGTCGTGTGGTGGCAGAAGATGTCATCAAGCCGGGTACCGAGGACGAGATCCTGGTTGCTCGCAACACCCTGCTCGACGAGCAGCTGTGTGACCTGCTGGAGCGTAACTCCGTTGACCGTGTGAAGGTTCGTTCTGCCATCACCTGTGAAACTGACTTCGGTAACTGTGCTCACTGCTACGGCCGTGATCTGGCCCGTGGTCACCTGGTTAACAAGGGTGAGGCTGTCGGTGTTATCGCCGCCCAGTCCATCGGTGAACCGGGTACCCAGCTGACGATGCGTACTTTCCACATCGGTGGTGCTGCATCTCGTGCCGCTGCTGAAAGCAGCATCCAGGTCAAGAACACCGGTACCATCAAGCTGCAGAACGCCAAGTTCGTTCACAACAGCGATGACAAACTGGTTATCACCTCACGTTCTACCGAACTGACCATCATGGACGACATGGGCCGTACCAAGGAAAGCCACAAGCTGCCTTACGGTTCCGTGCTGGAAGTGAAGGACGGCCAGGCCGTGAGCGCTGGCGAGACCGTTGCCAACTGGGATCCGCACACCCACCCGATCATCACCGAAGTGGCTGGTCGCCTGCAGTTCGAACACATGATCGATGGCGTGACCATCACTCGTCAGACCGACGAGCTGACCGGTCTCTCTTCTATCGTTGTTCTGGACGTCAACGAGCGTCCGAGCGCCGGTAAAGAGATGCGTCCGACCGTTAAACTGGTCGACCTGAACGGCAAAGACGTGATGATCCCGGGTACCGATGTAGCCGCCCAGTACTTCCTGCCGGGCAAGGCGATCGTGAACCTGGAAGATGGTGCCAATGTGGGCGTGGGTGACGCGGTAGCGCGTATCCCGCAAGAGTCCGGCGGTACCAAGGACATCACCGGTGGTCTGCCGCGCGTTGCGGATCTGTTCGAAGCACGTCAACCGAAGGAACCGGCAATTCTGGCCGAGATCTCCGGTACCATCTCCTTCGGGAAAGAGACCAAGGGCAAACGCCGTCTGGTCATCACCCCGACCGATGGTGGCAACGTCTACGAAGAGATGATTCCGAAGTGGCGTAACCTGAACGTGTTCGAAGGTGAAAAAGTTGAGAAGGGTGAAGTGCTGGCGGACGGTCCTGAGTCTGCTCACGACATCCTGCGTCTGCGCGGTATCAGCCCGGTCGCCAACTACATCGCCAACGAAGTGCAGGACGTTTACCGTCTGCAAGGCGTTAAGATCAACGACAAGCACATCGAAGTCATCGTTCGTCAGATGCTGCGCAAGTGCGAGATCCTGAGCGCTGGCGATACCGATCTGATCGAAGGCGAACAGGTTGAAGTGGCTCGTGTGAAGATTGCCAACCGTAAGCTGGTTGCCGAGGGCAAGACCCCTGCGACCTACCGTCATGTACTGATGGGTATTACCAAGGCATCTCTGAGCACCGAGTCCTTCATCTCCGCGGCTTCCTTCCAGGAAACCACTCGCGTTCTGACCGAAGCCGCCGTAGGTGGCAAGCGTGATGAACTGCGTGGTCTGAAAGAGAACGTCATCGTGGGTCGTCTGATCCCGGCTGGTACCGGCTTTGCCTACCACCACAGCCGGATCAACCAGCGTGCTGCCGCAGCTCGTGCTGTTGGCACCCCGCAGGTGACCGCTGATGAAGCGGAGCAGAACCTGGCGGATCTGCTGAACGCAGCCGGTAGCTTCGACGAAGAGTAACTCGTCATCCGTGATTGAAAAGGGCTCCTTCAAGGAGCCCTTTTTGTTGGCCAATTCCTCGGCAAAGGTAGACGCAGCGCGGGTTTCAGGATGATCCAGAGCAAAGTTGTAGAGTAAAAAATCAAAAAAAGTTGACTTTGCTCCCCTGCAATTTAACACTCGGGAAAGTTGAATGGTTATTACAGGGGTAGAACATGACTGTCGGTATCGAGGAAGCCATGCTTCCCGAAGAACAGCTGATCAGCCGCACTTTTACAGATGAAGACAGGGAATTGTTGCGCTCATACGATGGGCTCATCGATGGTTTGGCCGAGCTGTTCGGCAAGCATTGTGAAGTGGTACTCCACTCCCTGGAAAATCTGCACGAGTCGGTGATCAAGATCGCCAACGGCTTCAATACCGGACGCACCCTCGGGGCGCCCATCACCGATCTCGCCCTGCGCATGCTCAAAGACATCGAGAGCACCGGCCAGGATTACACCCAGAGCTATTTCGCTCGCAGCCGTACCGGCGCGCTGATGAAGTCGAGCACCATCGCCATTCGCAACCGCGAGCGACAAGTGGTGGGGCTTATCTGCATCAACCTGCACATCAATGCGCCTTTCCACGAGTTCGTGGCCGAATTTTTCCCGACGCCCCAGCAGGCGGCGCGCCAGTCACCAGAGACCTTTGCCAACAGCGTGGAAGAGCTGGTTGCCCAGACGGTGGATAACACCATCGACGAGATCAATCGCGATCCCACCGTGGCCAACAATGCCAAGAATCGCTTCATCGTGACCCAGCTGTTCGAGAAGGGCATTTTTGACATCAAGGATTCGATCAATCTGGTGGCGGACAAACTCAATATTTCAAAACATACCGTTTATCTTTACATCCGACAGCGCAAGCAGGGTGAAGACGAGAACGAGTAACTCATTCCAGAAGGGGATAGATGAATGGCTAAAGAAGTGATTGCAACCGACAAGGCGCCTGCCGCGATTGGTCCGTATGTTCAGGCTACCAAGGTTGGCGAGATGATCTTCACCTCCGGGCAGATCCCGCTCGATCCTGCCACCATGGAAATCGTGGCTGGCGGCATTGAAGAGCAGGCCGAGCGGGTGATGAAGAATCTGATTGCCGTGTTGCACGCTGCGGGTGCCGATGCCAGCAAAGTGGTCAAAACCACCTGCTTCCTGAGCGACATGAACAACTTCGTTGCCTTCAATCAGGTCTATGCCCGTTACTTTGGCGATGCGGCGCCAGCTCGCTCCTGCGTAGAGGTGGCCCGTCTGCCGAAAGATGTGCTGGTCGAGGTCGAGGCGATTGCCCATCTCTGATCAACAGATCGAATCAAGCCCCTCCTGGCAGGGGCTTTTTTGTTTTTGGCGTAAAATGGACCGGGTCAGCACAGGAGTCCTGCTATGAGTCTGAGTTTTGCCATCCTGGTCACGGGGCCTGCCTATGGCACCCAGTCGGCCAGCACCGCCTATCGTTTTGCCCGCACCTTGTTGGCACAGGGGCATACCTTGTCCCACCTGTTCTTCTATCAGGACGGGGTCTGCAACGGCAACGGTTTGCATCTGCCTGCATCCGATGAGACTGACCTGGTGCGTCTATGGCGAGAGCTGGCGGAAGAGCAGGGGATCGGTATCGACGTCTGTGTCGCCGCCGCCATGCGGCGCGGTGTGCTCGATGAACAGGAAGCCAAGGGGGCAGGGCTGGAGCACTTCAATCTGCAAGCGCCATTTTGCCTGAGCGGTCTGGGCCAGTTGGCCGAGGCGGCGCTCACCACCGATCGGCTGGTTCAGTTCTAGGGGGAGTCATGAGCAAGAAAATCGCCTTTATCTGCAGTCGTGGTCCCCATGGCCATGCCGCCGGCCGGGAAGGACTGGATGCCTTGCTGGCCACCTCGGCCATGACCGATGAGCTGGCCCTCTTCCTGATTGGGGACGGTGTGTTGCAACTGCTCAAGGAACAGCAGCCTGCCGCCATTTTGCAGCGCCACTACGCGCCCACCTTCAAGATGCTGGAACTCTACGACATCGAAGAGGTCTATGTTTGTGCTGACTCGCTGGCAGAGCGTGGCGTGACAGTGGATGATCTGCTGATCCCCGTCGAGAGTCTGCCGCGCCAGGAACTGGCTCGGCGCTGGGCACAATGTTCGACTCACATCAGCTTTTGAGGTCTCCATGTTGCATCTGATATTGAACTCTCCCTTTCAGAGTCAGGCTCTGGCAGAGGCGCTCTCATACCTTCAGCCCGAGGATGAGCTGGTACTGATGCAGGATGCCGTGATTGCGGCATCGGCTCCCCAGTGGAGCGCGCGGCTGGCGGGTATCCCGCTTTATGTGATGCAGGAAGATCTGCAAGCTCGCGGTTTGCAGCATCGGGTGGGTAATGTGCTCGATATGGCGGGTCTGGTGGCACTGATTGCGCAAAAAGGTTCCCCGCGCACCTGGGGTGGCTGAGAAGCACATTTCCAAGAAAATTCAAGGTGATATCGTGAAATCAAACGGATCCGAATTGCCCTTTTGTGGCGCAAATTGTATAAATCTTGACTCCCCAGACAACAGGGCATAAAATTTCGCGTCCCCGTATCTGCGGGGAGGATTTTCCACACGTTTATGAAGTCATTATCAGGAGCCTTTTGATGGCAACTATTAACCAGTTGGTTCGCAAGCCACGCATCAAGCTCGTTGTGAAAAGCAACGTGCCGGCGCTGGAAGCGTGCCCTCAGAAGCGTGGCGTATGCACTCGTGTATATACCACCACCCCGAAGAAGCCTAACTCTGCACTGCGTAAAGTGTGCCGTGTACGTCTGACCAACGGCTTCGAAGTCACCTCCTACATCGGCGGTGAAGGTCACAACCTGCAAGAGCACTCTGTTGTTCTGATCCGTGGCGGTCGTGTAAAAGACTTGCCAGGTGTTCGTTATCACACCGTTCGTGGTGCGTTGGACTGTGCCGGTGTTAAAGACCGTAAGCAGGCTCGCTCCAAGTATGGCGTGAAGCGTCCTAAAGCTTAATGGTTCTCCGTTAAGTAAGGCCAAACGTTAATTCGTTTCTAGTTAGATAGCTTTCTAGTTTTGGGTAATCCCTGAAGTTACGGAGAATTTGAAATGCCAAGACGTCGTGTTGTTGGTCAGCGTAAAATCCTGCCAGATCCCAAGTTCGGATCAGAGCTGCTGGCTAAATTTGTCAACGTAGTAATGGTTGACGGTAAGAAATCTGTTGCAGAAGCCATTGTTTATGGCGCCCTGGACATCATTGCCACCAAATCTGGCAAAGAGCACCTGGCCGTATTCGAAGAAGCTCTGGATAACATTCGTCCGGCGGTCGAGGTTAAATCTCGTCGCGTCGGTGGTGCAACCTATCAGGTGCCGGTAGAAGTTCGTCCGGTACGTCGCAATGCCCTGGCAATGCGCTGGTTGGTTGATGCCGCTCGTAAACGTGGTGAAAAATCAATGGCTCAGCGTCTGGCTGGCGAGCTGCTGGATGCCGCTGACAATAAGGGTTCGTCTGTCAAGAAACGTGAAGACGTTCACCGTATGGCTGAAGCGAACAAAGCCTTCGCTCACTTCCGCTGGTAATCCGCTTGCGCAGGGTCTTTTGACTCTGCGCACCTTTAATTATCTAGGGACAAGCGCCTTAGTAAGAGGATGACAATGGCTCGTACAACCCCCATTGAGCGTTATCGTAACATCGGTATCTCCGCTCACATTGACGCCGGTAAGACTACTACTACCGAGCGCGTACTGTTTTACACCGGTGTAAGTCACAAGATCGGTGAAGTTCACGATGGCGCTGCCACCATGGACTGGATGGAACAGGAACAAGAGCGTGGTATCACCATCACCTCCGCCGCGACCACCGCTTTCTGGTCCGGTATGGGTAAACAGTTCCAACCGCACCGTATCAACATCATCGATACCCCGGGCCACGTTGACTTTACTATCGAAGTAGAGCGTTCAATGCGTGTTCTGGACGGTGCCGTGATGGTGTACTGTGCCGTAGGTGGCGTACAGCCACAGTCTGAAACCGTATGGCGTCAGGCTAACAAGTACAAGGTTCCCCGTATCGCGTTCGTCAACAAGATGGACCGTACCGGCGCCAACTTCCTGCGCTGCGTTGAGCACATCAAGACCCGTCTGAAAGGTACTCCGGTTCCCCTTCAGCTGAACATCGGCTCTGAAGAGAACTTCAAGGGCGTTGTTGACCTGGTCAAGATGAAAGCCATCAACTGGAATGAAGCTGATCAGGGCGTATCCTTCGATTACGAAGACGTCCCGGCCGAGTTGCTGGAACAGGCGCAAGAAATGCGCATGAATCTGGTTGAAGCCGCTGCTGAAGCGTCTGAAGACCTGATGGAAAAATACCTGGGCGGCGAAGAGCTGACCGAGGAAGAGATCAAAGGTGCTCTGCGTCAGCGCGTGCTGAACAACGAAATCATCCTGGTAACCTGTGGCTCCGCGTTCAAGAACAAGGGCGTACAGGCAATGCTGGATGCCGTGATCGAGTACCTGCCAGCTCCGACCGACGTTGCTGCTATCGACGGCCTGAAAATGGACGGCGAGACCAAAGACGAGCGTCACGCTTCTGATGACGAGCCGTTCTCTGCTCTGGCGTTCAAGATCGCTACCGACCCGTTCGTCGGTAACCTGACCTTCTTCCGTGTCTACTCTGGCGTGATCAACTCCGGTGACACCGTGCTGAACTCCGTCAAGGACAAGCGCGAGCGTTTTGGCCGTATCGTTCAGATGCATGCCAACAAGCGTGAAGAGATCAAAGAAGTACGCGCTGGTGACATCGCTGCTGCTATCGGTCTGAAAGACGTGACCACTGGTGACACCCTGTGTGACCCGAACGCACCGATTATCCTCGAGCGTATGGAATTCCCGGAGCCGGTAATTTCTATCGCGGTTGAGCCGAAAACCAAGGCTGACCAGGAGAAGATGGGTCTGGCTCTGGGCCGTCTGGCTCAGGAAGATCCGTCCTTCCGCGTATGGACTGACGAAGAGTCAGGTCAAACCATCATCGCTGGTATGGGTGAGCTGCACCTGGACATCATCGTTGACCGTATGCGTCGCGAGTTCAAGGTTGAAGCCAACGTAGGTAAGCCGCAGGTTGCCTACCGTGAAACCATCCGTACCACCGTTAAAGACATCGAAGGCAAGCATGCCAAGCAGTCTGGTGGTCGCGGTCAGTACGGTCATGTTGTTATCGACATGTACCCGCTGGAAGAAGGCAAAGCCTACGAATTCGTCAACGACATCAAAGGTGGTGTCATTCCTGGTGAATTCATCCCGGGTGTTGATAAAGGTATCCGTGAGCAGCTCAAATCTGGTCCGCTGGCTGGTTACCCGGTTATGGATCTGGGTGTGCGTCTGCACTTCGGTTCTTACCACGATGTCGACTCTTCCGAACTGGCGTTCAAAATCGCTGCTTCCATGGCCTTTAAGGCTGGCTTCATGAAAGCCAACCCGGTTCTGCTCGAACCGATCATGAAAGTAGAAGTTGAAACTCCGGAAGATTACATGGGCGACGTTATCGGTGACCTGAACCGTCGTCGTGGCCTGATCGAAGGTATGGAAGATGGCCCGTCCGGCAAGATCGTGCGTGCTCTGGTGCCGCTGGCCGAAATGTTCGGTTATGCAACTGCACTGCGTTCCGCTACCCAGGGTCGCGCTTCCTACGCCATGGAATTCGCCAAGTATCACGATGCACCGACCAACGTTGCACAAGCCGTGATCGAAGAGCGCAAATCCAAGTAATTTAAGATTCCCCGCCTACGACGGTAGGCGGGTTTAACCTAGAAGGACTACGTCGTGTCTAAAGAAAAATTTGAGCGTAATAAACCGCACGTAAACGTCGGCACCATCGGCCACGTTGACCACGGTAAAACCACCCTGACTGCAGCTATCACCAACGTGCTGGCCAAGCACTTCGGTGG
>NZ_JAAKPX010000039.1:0-18429 GCF_049172135.1 Aeromonas sp. 603079
GCCGAACTCAGAAGTGAAACGCGGTAGCGCCGATGGTAGTGTGGCATTCGCCATGCGAGAGTAGGACACTGCCAGGCGCCCAATACAAGAAACCCCGCTCATCGAGCGGGGTTTTTATTGCCTGCAATTCAGCACGTCACCGGATTATTAGACTTTCCCCTTCTTGTCATTCATTGATTACCCTTCTAAAGCCCCAAAAAGACCTCTTTTTCTGTTCGATATTTGCTCACCAGTTCAAGGTGTTGGATACAAAAAGTACAGAATGTGATGCCTCTACCTTTCTTGTGATACCTACTCTGGTTTAATTCTTCAGTCCACATGGATGGACCAAGGAATCACAATAATTTAAGGAATAGACCCATGTTCAAAAGAACAGTAACGATGATGCTGGCGGCGGGAACCCTGGTATTAGGCGGTTGCGCATCCAATGGTGGTGCAGAGCAGGCTGGGGCAGACAACGGCGATTTCGGTGGCAAGTCCATCTACCTGCGCGGGGAGATGAACGACTGGATGGCCACTGATGAAAGCAAGGTAGTCAAGGTGGCCGACAAGCTCTATATGGCCAAAGGCACCCTCAAGAAAGAGTGGGCCCCCTACAAGTTCAAGTTTGCTGATTCAGGCTGGAGCTGCGGTACCAACTTTGGCTATAAGAGCCCGAGTGATGGTGTTGCCGTGTTGGGTGGTGAGGCGGTGCCGGTCAACCCATGCTCCAAGTATGAGGACATGAAGTTCTCACCGGATGCGGATGGCGTCTACGAGTTCTATCTGAATATGGCGGGTGAAACACCGACCGTTTACGTCAAGAAGCCCTGATCTATCTCTGAGTGTTAAATCTCTCAGCAAATTAATCAGTTAAGTGCCCTGGCCCAGAAATCTGCTGGCCGGGGCATTTTTTTAGGTTAGAATCGGCGCCCTCATGGCATCAGGTGTACTATATGTTGTGCCATTAATTTTAGATGGCACCATTAGTTGTGTTTTCTGCTGTTGTCATGATGTTAATGCATTCACATAAGGTTGATTGAAAATGGCTAAATCGAACCCGGTGCTGGAGAGTGAGCTTGGCTCCCGCCTTATCCCCATGCAGGAAACGTCCCTCGAGATCTGGGATAGCAAGTATCGCCTCAAGAGCAAGGATGGCACTCCCATCGACAGCTCTATCGATGAGACTTACCAGCGGGTAGCCCGTGCGTTGGCAGAGCAGGAGCTGGAACCGGAGGCCTGGTATGAGCCGTTCCTGTGGGCGCTGCGCAATGGTGCTATTCCGGCGGGCCGCATCACCTCCAATGCGGGGGCGTTTGAGCACAAGCCTGCCACTTCAACCATCAACTGTACTGTTTCCGGTACCATCGAAGATTCGATGGACGATATCCTTGGCAAGGTGCACGAGGCCGGTCTGACCCTGAAAGCCGGGTGCGGTATCGGCTATGACTTCTCGACCCTGCGCCCGCGGGGTGCCTTTGTCTCCGGTGCCGGTGCTTACACCTCCGGCCCGCTCTCCTTCATGGATATCTATGACAAGATGTGTTTCACCGTCTCGTCAGCCGGTGGCCGTCGCGGCGCCCAGATGGGCACCATGGATATCCGCCATCCCGATGTGATCGAGTTTATACAGGCCAAGCGTGAAGATGGCCGCCTGCGTCAGTTCAACCTCTCCCTGCTCATCACCGAAGATTTCGTCAAGGCGGTGAAAGAGGATGCCCCCTGGTCGCTGATCTTCCCCTATACCGCCAAAGAGGTGGAGCAGGATGGCATTGCGCTGGACGATCTCGCTCAGGTGCTCTGGGCCGACTGGCCCAACAAGGAAGGGGTTGTATTCAACGAGTTGGGGCAGGTCGCCTGCAAGGTCTACAAGACCATGCCCGCCCGCAAGCTGTGGAATGTCATCATGACCTCCACCTATGACTATGCAGAGCCCGGCTTCATCCTGATCGACAAGGTCAACCAGATGAACAACAACTGGTTCTGTGAAGAGATCCGCGCGACCAACCCCTGTGGTGAGCAGCCGTTGCCGCCCTACGGTGCCTGTCTGCTGGGCTCGGTCAATCTGACCAAGTTTGTGCGCGACCCTTTTACTGAAAACGCGGCATTCGATTGGCAGGCGTTTCGCAAGGTGGTAGCCATCTTTACTCGCATGCTCGACAACGTGGTGGAGATCAACCAACTGCCACTGGCCAAACAGCGCGAGGAGATCACAGCCAAGCGTCGGCATGGCATGGGTTTCCTGGGTCTTGGTTCGACCCTCACCATGCTGCAGATCAAGTACGGCTCTGCGGCTTCCATCGCCTTTACCGAGCAGGTATCCCAGGAGCTGGCGATGACCGGCTGGCAGGAGTCCTTGCGTCTTGCCAAGGAGAAGGGCCCAGCCCCCATCATGGAGCAGGAGTTCGAAGTGACCGGCAAGATGCTGCGTCTGCGCCCGGAAATGGCGGCTGATGGCATCAAGGTGGGCGACAAGGTGAAGGGCAAGGTGCTGCATGCGCGCTACAGCCGCTACATGCAGCAGGTTGCCGAAGTGGATCCTGCGCTGGTCGCCGAGCTGGCCGAAGTGGGTGGGCGTTTCACTCACCACAGCAGTATTGCGCCGACCGGCACCATCTCGCTGTCACTGGCCAACAACGCCAGCAACGGTATCGAGCCGAGCTTTGCCCACCACTACAGCCGCAACGTCATCAAGCCGGGCAAGAAGAGCAAGGAGAGCGTGGATGTCTACTCCTTCGAGCTGCTGGCCTATCGTGAGCTGGTTAATCCGTCCGCCATGCCCTATGCCGATGATGAGGCGAGCCGTCTGCCGGACTACTTCATTACTGCTGATGACATCACCCCGGCGCAGCATGTGGACATTCAGGCTGCGGCCCAGCGCTGGATCGACTCCTCCATCTCCAAGACTGCCAACGTGCCAACCGATTTCCCGTTCGAGCAGTTCAAGGACATCTACATGTATGCCTCGGATTCTGGCCTCAAGGGCTGCACCACCTTCCGCTTCAATCCGGAGGCCTTCCAGGGCGTGCTGGTGAAGGAGAAGGATCTGGAGAACACCCTGTACGATTTCACCCTGGAGGATGGCTCCGTCATCTCCGTCAAGGGGAACGAAGAGATCGAATACGATGGCGAGCTGCATACGGCCGCCAACCTCTACGACGCCTTGAAAGAAGGCTATTACGGTAAATTCTGAGAACGACATTATGGTCAAGAAGATCGACAAGAAAATCGTCGCCTACAAGGTGCGTACCAAGGATGAGCCGCAAGAAGATCTCTCTGTGCAGGATGACGTGGTGCATATGCACGAAACCGTGCTGCGCCCGGAGCGGCTGATGGGCACCACCTACAAGTTGAAGACGCCGGAGCATGTCTCCGAGCACTCACTGTTCATCACCATCAACGACATCATTCTCAACGAGGGCACGGTTCACGAAACTCGCCGTCCGTTCGAGATTTTCATCAACTCAAAGAGCCTGGAGCACTATCAGTGGATCGTGGCGCTAACCCGCATCATCTCGGCGGTATTCCGCAAGGGTGGGGATGTCACCTTCCTGGTGGAGGAGCTGCGCTCGGTGTTTGATCCCAAGGGCGGATACTGGAACAAGGGCAAGTACGTTCCATCGCTGATCGCCGAAATTGGCAACGTGATCGAGAGCCATCTCACCGAGATAGGCATGCTCAAGGCGCCGGGGTTGGACGAGCATCAGCAGGCGTTTCTGGCCGAGAAGCAGGCCGAGTTGAAGGCGGCTCAGGAGGCTGAAGAGCAACAGACTGGCAGTGGTTTCCCGGCCAATGCCGCGCTCTGCTACAAGTGCCACACCAAGGCGCTGGTGCTGAAGGATGGCTGCATGACCTGCCTCAACTGTGGCGACTCCAAGTGCGGCTGACAAACATGCCCAAGTAGTTGAACGATAGAAAAAAGACCGGCCACAGTGCCGGTCTTTGTATTGCTGTTTTTATGCGCAATCAAATCAGGCGGCCAAGTGATTTGTTGCGCGATAGTAAAATCGGGCGTAGCGTTGAGGGTAATAAAACTGTCACGGCCGTGTGGTTTCAATGACATCCGAGATTCACACACGTGGCCCTTCAGTGCCAAGGAGGATGCTTATGGACAATACGGACCGAAAGCTGTTTATCCTGGATACCAACGTTCTGCTTCACGAACCCCTCGCTATCTACTCCTTCAAAGAGCACGACGTGCTCATCCCCATGACGGTGCTGGAAGAGCTCGATAACATCAAGGATCGCCACAAGGATGTCAGCCGCGATGCGCGGGTGGCCATTCGTGCGCTGGAAGATGTGTTCCGCGATGCAACCCCGGATCAGATCACCCAGGGCGTGCCGCTGGCCGGCGAGGCGAGCGGCCATATCTGCATCTTCAGCGATCACCATCTGCCGCAGGATGCCGAGGTGTTTACCGACAAGGAGGCCGACAACCGCATCATCAACGCGGCCCTCTATCTGCAAAAGCACGAGTTGAAGCGTCAGGTGGTGCTGGTCACCAAAGACATCAACATGCGCCTCAAGGCCAAGGGGGCCGGGCTTGCTCACGTTGAAGATTACCGCAGCGACCAGCTGATCGACGATATCCGCCTGCTGGCCAAGGGTTTTCAGGTGGTGCCCGGCAGCTTCTGGGAGCGGGTTGGCGAGTGCGAGAGCGAGACCCACGGCCGCGACACCATCCATGTGATCGATGCCAATCTGCTGGAAGGGGTTCACGTAAACCAGTATCTGGTGGATGAAGAGAATTTCTTCGCCGCCCGGGTGCTCAGCCACGATGGCAGCAAGATCCGCATCAAGGATCTGGGCCGCGAGCGGCTGATGTCCCGCAAGGCGTGGGGTGTCCATCCCAAGAATGTCTATCAGGGGATGGCGCTGGATGCACTGCTCGATCCGCACATCGATCTGGTGATCCTGACCGGCCCGGCGGGTTGCGGCAAAACCTTGCTGGCCATGGCTGCTGCGCTGGAGCTGGTGATTGAGAAGGGCATTTACGAGAAGGTGATCGTCACCCGTAATACCCCGGAAATTGCCGAAAGCATCGGCTTCCTGCCCGGCACCGAAGAGGAGAAGATGATGCCCTGGTTGGCGGCGGTGACCGACACCCTGGAGGTGCTGCACAAGCAGGACGAGAACATGAGCGGCTCGCTCAGCTACATCATGGAGAAGGCCAATATCCAGTTCAAATCGGTCAACTTCATGCGCGGGCGCAGCATCCAGAACACCTTCGTATTGCTGGATGAATGCCAGAACCTGACCGCATCCCAGATCAAGACCATCATCACCCGCTGCGGCGAAGGCACCAAGATCGTCTGCTCCGGTAACCTGGCCCAGATCGACTCCAACTATCTGAGCCCGGTGACCTCGGGTCTCACCTACATCGTCGAGCGTTTCAAGGATTTTGACGGCAGTGCCAACATCTTCCTCAATGGCGTGGTGCGTAGCAGATTGGCATCCTTTGCCGAGGAAAACCTCTGATTTAGCTGACTATCTTCATATGAAAAAGGGAAGCCACTTGGCTTCCCTTTTTTGATCCCGTCACCAGTTCAGTGTCCTTGGGTCACTGTCCAAGGTAGCGCAGCAGCCCCGGGTGGTCGCTATTTTGCAGAATATCCGGCTTGCCTTGCAGGGCGATGCGCCCCTCGTCGACAAACAGCACCTGATCGGCAATCAGCTGGGCATCTTCAGGATTGTGGGAGACCATCAGTACGGTAATGCCTTGCTCGCAGGCTAGCCTCGCCACTTCCGCCAGCATCTCCCGGCGCAGGGCGGGATCGAGGGCAGAGAAGGGCTCATCCAGCAGCAGCAGCGGTTTGCCGCGCACCAGCGCGCGAGCCAGCGCGACCCGCTGCTGCTGGCCGCCGGAGAGCTGCTCCGGCAGACGGTTTAGCATCTCGCCAAGACCAACCCGCTCGGCTGCATCGATCACCTGTGCCCGCTGGGCGGCACTCAGGCGCAGACCCGGGTGCAAGCCGATGGCGATATTGTCGAACACCGACAGGTGCAGGAACAGGTTGTGATCCTGAAACAGGGTGGTGACTGGCCGCTCGGCCGGGCCCAGCGGCAACAGATCTTCGCCATCGAAGCTGAGGCTGCCCGACTCCACCGGCACGAATCCGGCGATCATCCCGAGCAGGGTCGATTTGCCTGCGCCGCTTGGGCCAATCAGCGCGGTGATCTCCCCTTTGGGCAGCTTCGCGCTGAAGCTGACGCGCCAGTCGGGGTAGCTGGTCACCAGCGTATCAATGTTCAGCATGTTTTCCTCCAAGTCCCCGTTCCACCAGCCAGAACAGGGAGAAACAGAGTGTCAGCAGCAGCAGGGCGGTGGCGGCCGCTTCGGTCAGCCGGTAACTGCCGAGCTGCTGGTAGAGCAGCCAGGGCAGGGTGGTGAGCTCCTGGCTGCCAAACATGGCGATGGCACCAAGATCCCCCAGCGAGAGGATCATCGACAGCGCCATCGCCAGTGCCAGCGGACGGCGCAGCAGCGGCCACTCCACCAGCCGCAGGCGATGCAGGCCACGTACCCCCAGGCTGTCCGCCAGCCGGTCATACTGGCGCACCACCAGCTGCATGGGGGCGGAGAGGGTGCGAAGCACATAGGGTAGCGCCATCAGGGCGTTGACCAGCACCACCAGCCAGGGGCCGAGGGCGAACACGTCGGCAAAGGGCATAAACAGGATGAACAGGCCGGTAGAGAGCACCACTGCCGGGATCATCAGGATCACCGAGCCGCTGGCTTCCCACAGGGCGGCAGCCCGTCGCTTGCGAACCCGTACCCGCAGATGACGGCTGGTGAGCAGCAGTGCGCCACCGAGCAGGGTGGCCAAGGCACCGGCTGCCAATGCAATCAACAGCGACTGGCCGCTCGCCTGCCACAGCTTGGCGGAAGTGAGTGCCATCAGCAGGCCGGGGTGGAGGCCGGCGACGACGATGGCCAGCAGCGGCGGCAGAAAGATGGCGAGGCCGATACAGAGCGAGAAGAGATCCACCACGGCCGTGCCCGGCTGATGGCGATCCGGCCGCAGGCAGGGACGACGGGGAGTCACCCGACTGGCCGGCGTAGTCTGCAGCTTGTGCTGCAGGAGCAGCAGGGTGGCGGTCAGGATGAGCTGCACCAGCGCCAATCCGCCAGCGGTGGCGAGATCGAAGTCAAAGCGCAGCGCCTGATAGACGGCCACTTCCAGCGTGGTGGATTTCGGCCCGCCTCCCAGCGCCAGCACTGTGGTGAAGCTGGTGAAGCAGAGCATAAAGATGAGGCTGGCAAGCCCCGGCAATATACCGCGAATGAGCGGCCACTCCAGCAGCCGGAAGATATGGGATGAGCGCATGCCAAGCTGGCTGGCGAGGCGCCAGCTAGATTCGGGGATACTCTCGATGCTCTGCAGGATGAGACGTGCCGCCAGCGGCATGTTGAAGAAGACATGGGCCAGCAGGATACCGAACAGGCCGTAGAGATAGTTGCCGGGATCCAGTCCCAAGCTGCGCAGCAGTTGCGGCAGCCACCCCTGTTTGCCATGAACCGCCACGATGCCGAAGATGGCGATGATGACCGGCAGTACCAGCGAGAGACCGAACAGCTTGATCAGCAGGGTTCGGCCAATGAAACGGCGCCGAGCCAGCGCGCGGGCCACCGGAATGGCGAGCCCCAGGCTCAGCAGGGTGGAGAGCAGCGCCTGCCAGAGGCTGAAGCCCAGCACATGGCGCAGATAGGGGTCTGCCAGCAAAGTGCGCGGCGCCAGTGAACCGGCCTGCCACAGCAGGGCCGCCAGCGGCCCGAGGGACAACAGCAGGATCAGCAGGGTGGCTGCACTGCCCGGCAGCCACCAGAGGGGGCGATCCTGTCGCTTCAGCGCGAGCTGACTCACTGGGCGACGGCTTGCAGCCATTCGCGGATCCACCCTTTGCGATTGGCAGCCACCTCATCGGCACTGAAGGCGAGCGGCTTGGCTACGGTGATCATCTGCTCGAAACCCTTGGGTAGCGGCGTGTCGATAACCGGATACATCCAGTTGCCGGTCGGGATCTCGTTCTGGAAGGCGGGGCTCACCATAAACTGCAGGAACTGATCAGCCAGCTTCTCCTGTTTGGCACTTTTCAGCTTGGCGGCCACTTCCACCTGACGGTAGTGCCCCTCTTCAAACGCCGCTGCCTGATACTGAGGCTTGTTCTCGGCAATCAGGTGGTAAGCGGGGGAGGTTGTGTAGGAGAGCACCATGTCCGCTTCGCCATCGAGGAACATGCCATAAGCCTCGGACCACCCCTTGGTGACGGTGACCGTCTTTTTGGCAAGCTCGCCCCAAGCGGCAGGCGCCTTGTCGCCGTAGACAGACTTCATCCACAGCATCAGCCCCTGCCCCGGGGTGGAGGTGCGGGGATCCTGATAGATCACCTTGAGGTCGGGACGCTCCACCAGCTCTTTCAGGCTCTTGGGCGGCTGCTTGAGTTTGTCTTTGTCATAGACGAAGGCGAAGTAGCCGTAGTCGTAGGGGACGAAGGTGTCATCCTGCCAGCCACCCGGCACCTTGATGCCATCCAGCTTGGCGGGATGGGGGGCGAACAGACCGCTCTGCTTGGCTTCGCTGATGAGGGCATCGTCGAGCCCCAGCACCAGATCGGCCTTGCTGTGGTTGCCCTCCAGTCGCAGCCGATTGAGGATGGCGACCCCATCTTCGAGGGGAACCAGATTGAGGGTGCAGTCGCACGCTTTCTCGAAGGCCTGTTTGATCTTGGGCCCCGGACCCCACTCGGCAGTGAAGGAGCTGTAGGTGTAGACGGTGAGAGTGTCGGCGGCGAACACATTGGCCGACAGCAGGCCGGTGGTGACCAGCAGCAGGGTCTTCATGGGTGGCATTCCCTATTACTTGTTAATAACGAGGTGCCAGCGGGTGAGGGCGCAAAAAATGAGCGCCATGCCTCAAATTCCTCCGCCAGCATTATCTGGATCAGGTACACGGGTATAATCTCAGCGGTAAACCGCACCCCGTTTGAGAAACGAACCGCATTGTATTAACGTTCTTTTGGGTAGACCAGCACAATTGTGCAATACCCATGAGATGACGCCCACCCAACAGAGGATGTTCGCGTGCTTACCAATACCAAGGAAAGGCGTGCCTTTGCGCGCATGGTCATCAATGCTCCGGTCACCGTCTATCAGCAGCAGCTGGTGCTGGAGGGGATCTGCCGGGATCTCAGTGCCAACGGCATGGGAATTGCGGTCTCTGAACACCAGCTCGACATCAATCAGCCCATCCGGATCAGTCTTGCCACCAACAACAATCTGTTGCCTCCCTTTGAAGCCCATGCCCGTATTATCCGGGTGCTGGAGGAGGAGAGCGGGTTGCTGCTGGCGGTAGAGTTTCTGCCTCAGGGTTAATCCTCTCTCCCCATCGGCAGAGGGAGGGGATTAGCCTTTTTCCTGAACCGGCTGCACACTCAACTGCTTGCTATCGACCAGCGTTTTGCTGGTCGATGCTATTTGGCCCGCAGGCAAGGTGGCTGGACCGGTAGGTTCGAGCAGCAGGTAGCTCTGCCCCTGCCAGTTGAGGGTCACATCCCCCGGCTTGGCGGGCAGGTCAACGGCCAGCAGGGCATGGCCGGGGACGAACACCATGGCTTGTTTCAGCTCGGGAAAGAGCTGGGCCAGCATGGCGGCCATCAGGGTTACCTTGCTGTCGCAATCCCCCCGGTTCTGCTCCAGCACCTGACGGGGCGGGAGAAAGCCCTTGCCCTGTCTTCCATTCAGGCTGTCGAGCTGCTGATAGGGGATGCTCTGGATAAAGGTGAGCATATGGGCCACGGTTTTCTGGCGTGCTTCTGTTTCGGTACTGCCCTGCTGTTTGAGTTGATCCGCCAGCGGAGCCAGCCCGCTGCGGCTCTCCAGCGCGATGCGCACATGATCCTGCTTCACCGCCAGCTGCCCGTCTGGGGTGTTGAAGTACTGGAAGTAGTGTTTGGTCAGCCACGCCTGCTCCTCTTTGCTCCGCTTGGACTGCAGAAAGGCCATCGCCTCGCGCGCCTTGTCCTGATTGCGGCTTTTCAGATGCAGCTCCAGCGAGGGACGGGCGAGGGTGAACTGCACCTCGGGGTAGTTCTGGCGCACCTCCCACAGCAACACCTGCAGGACCTCCTCCTGCATTCTCGCCGGGCGATAGGCGATGAGAGGCGGCAACTTGCCCTGTTCGAGCCGGTAGGTGAGTTGTTGGGGTTTGCCTTCGCTATCCTGCCAGCCGACGCTGATCTGGCCGAGGCTGTTGTTGAAGCTGGTTTGATTGGCCCCCGCAGGCAGGGCAAGCAGCAGGGCACAGAGCAGAGGAATTGCCGTCGGTCTCTTCATCATCCTTTCCTGTGGCACGGGCCAGTTCCGGTGGCCTAAAGTGGGAAGCGTAGCGGACAGTAAAACAGGGAGCCGAAGCTCCCTGTTGATTCTACTCATTTTTTTGCAACTGGCGCGTTAAATCCAGCTCGGCTGCTTCGCCTCAAAGGCGCTGATGGCGGCCTCGTGCTGCAGGGTCAGACCGATGGCATCCAAGCCGTTGAGCAGACAGTAACGGCGGAATTCATCGATCTCGAAACCGAAGCAGAGGCTACCTGCACATACCTGATTCGCTTCCAGATCCACTTCGATCTGGATGCCTGGCTGGGCGGCAACCAGCTGGAACAGGGCGTCAACCTCCTCCTCCTTCAGGCGCACCGGCACCATGCCATTGTTGATGGCGTTGCCGTAGAAGATGTCGGCAAAGCTCGGCGCTATGATGGTCTTGAAGCCGTAGTCGGCCAGCGCCCAGGGGGCGTGCTCGCGGCTCGAGCCGCAGCCGAAGTTCTCGCGGGCCAACAGGATGCTGGCACCGGCGAATTGCGGTTGGTTGAGCACGAACTCGGGGTTGGGCTGCTGGCCGGCATCGTCCAGAAAGCGCCAGTCGTGGAACAGGTGCTTGCCAAAACCGATGCGGTTTACTTTTTGCAAAAACTGTTTGGGAATGATGGCGTCGGTGTCGACGTTGGCGCTGTCGAGGGGGACGACGATCCCTTTATGCTGTTTGAATCCTGTCATCGCTCTTTCCTCTTACAGTGCGCGAATGTCGGCGAAGCGGCCGGTGACGGCGGCGGCGGCGGCCATGGCCGGGCTGACCAGATGGGTGCGGCCGGCGCGGCCCTGACGCCCTTCGAAGTTGCGGTTGCTGGTGGAGGCGCAGCGCTCTCCCGGTTGCAGCCGGTCGTTGTTCATGGCCAGACACATGGAGCACCCCGGCAGGCGCCACTCAAAACCGGCCTCGATGAAGATCTTGTCCAGCCCCTCGGCTTCGGCCTGCGCCTTCACCTGCTCGGAACCCGGCACCACCAGCGCCTGCACGCCAGCGGCTACCTTGCGACCGCGAGCGATGGCGGCGGCGGCGCGCAGATCCTCGATGCGGCTGTTGGTGCACGACCCGATAAATACTTTGTCGATGGCAACGTCGGAGAGCTTCTGACCCGGTTGCAAGTCCATGTAGGCGAGCGCCTTGCGGGCTGACTGCTGCTCCATCAGATCGCTGAAGGATTCCGGCGCTGGAATGGGTTCATTAACGGCAATCACCTGCCCCGGGTTGGTGCCCCAGGTGACCTGTGGGGCGATATCGGCGGCATCGAGCATCACTTCGGCATCGAAACGGGCACCTTCATCGCTCTTGAGGCTCTGCCAGTAGGCGATGGCCTGCTCCAGCACCTCGCCCTTGGGGGCGAATTCCTTGCCGCGAATGTAGTCGATGGTGGTCTGGTCGGGGGCGATCATGCCCGCCTTGGCGCCCAGCTCGATGGCCATGTTGCACACCGTCATCCTCCCTTCCATGGAGAGGTTCGCAATGGCATCGCCAGCGAATTCCACCACGTAGCCGGTACCACCGGCATGGCCGACCTTGCCGATAATGGCCAGTACCACGTCCTTGGCGCTGATGCCCTCGGCCAGCTTGCCGTTGACCGAAATGCGCATGGTCTTGGCGCGGCCCTGTTTCAGGGTCTGGGTGGCCATCACATGCTCCACTTCGGAAGTGCCGATGCCGAACGCCAGCGAGCCGAAGGCACCATGGGTGGCGGTGTGGGAGTCGCCGCAGACGATGGTGGTACCGGGCAGGGTAATGCCGAGCTCGGGGCCCATCACATGGACGATCCCCTGATATTTGTGGTTGAGATCGTAGAGGCGAACCCCGAACTCCTTGCAGTTGTCCGCCAGCGTCTCCATCTGGATGCGAGCCATCTCGCCGGAGGCCGCGATGTCCTTGGTAGTGGTGGAGACGTTGTGATCCATGGTAGCCCAGGTCAGGTCCGGGCGGCGCAGCTGGCGATTCATGGCGCGCAGGCCGTCGAATGCCTGCGGGCTGGTCACTTCATGCACCAGATGGCGGTCGATGTAGATGAGGGGGGTCTCCCCTTCCACTTCCCGTACCACGTGGGCGTCGAATACTTTCTGATAGAGGGTCTTGGCCATTGCTTCTCTCTTCCTTGTTCTCTGTTATGCGGCTCAGATCCGGGCGGCGATCTGGCTACCCATCTCGGACGTGCTCTGCACCGGATGGCGGGCGCTGGCCTGATGCAGGTCGGCGGTGAAGTAACCCTCGGCCAGGGTCTGGGCCACGGCCTGCTCGATGGCCTGTGCGGCAGCCTCCATCCCTAAGCTGTAGCGCAGCATCAGGGCGGCGGAGAGGATCTGGGCGATGGGGTTGGCAATCCCTTTGCCAGCGATATCGGGGGCCGAACCACCGGCCGGTTCGAACAGGCCGAAACCCGATTCGTTGAGGCTGGCGGAGGGGAGCAGCCCCATGGAGCCGGTGATCATGGCGCACTCGTCGGAGAGGATGTCACCGAACAGGTTGGAGCAGAGCAGCACATCGAACTGGGACGGATCCTTGATGAGCTGCATGGTGGCGTTATCGATGTACATATGGTTGAGGGTTACGTCCGGATAGGACTTGGCGACTTGCGTCACCACCTCGCGCCACAGAATGGAAGAGGCGAGTACGTTGGCCTTGTCGATGGAGGTGACCTTGCCACGGCGCACGCGAGCCGACTCAAAGGCAATCTTGGCGATGCGCTCAATCTCGAAGCGATGGTACACCTCGGTGTCGAATGCCTTCTCGTTCGCCCCCTCTCCCTCACGCCCCTTGGGCTGGCCGAAGTAGATGCCGCCGGTCAGCTCGCGCACGCAGGCGATGTCGAAGCCGCGATCGGAGATGTCGGCACGCAGCGGGGAGAACTGTTCCAGACCGGTGTAGATGCGGGCCGGGCGCAGGTTGCAGAACAGTTTGAAGTGGGCACGCAGGGGCAGCAGGGCACCACGCTCAGGCTGATCGTTGGGCGGCAGATGCTCCCATTTCGGGCCGCCCACCGAGCCAAACAGCACGGCATCGGCCGCTTCGCAGCCTTTGATCGTGCTTTGCGGCAGCGGGGTACCGTGGTTGTCGATGGCGATGCCGCCCACGTCATGGTTATCATACTCGAAGGCGAGGCCGAACCTGGCCTGCACCTTCTCCAGCACCTTGACGGCTTCGGCCATCACTTCCGGGCCAATGCCGTCACCCGGCAATACTGCGATCCGATAACTGCTCATACACTCTCCATCCTGATATTGTCTTTGAGATCCCTCTGTCCGGTTTCCCCGACGCTGCGCGCGGTTGCCGGTTCAGACGTTCCCCGTCTTGATGTTGTCATTCCATGCCGTCTGTGTGGCAGCGAGTCCTGCTCAGACGGTTTCTGATTTGATGCTGTTATTGCGTTCCATCTGTTCGGCGACCTGATCGGCGCGCCAGATGCTGTTGATCACATGGAGCAGGGCGTGGGCCGAGGATTCGATGATGTCGGTGGCCAGTCCCATGCCGTGGAATTTGCGCCCTTTGTACTCGGCGACGATATCGACCTGACCGAGGGCATCTTCCCCTTCGCCCTTGCTCTTGAGGGCGTATTTGTCGATGCGGATCTCATAGCCGGTGATGCGGTTGATGCACTGGTAGACCGCATCCACCGGGCCGTTGCCGGTAGCCGCTTCGCAGATCAGATCCTGTCCTACCTTCAATTTGACCGAGGCGGTGGCCAGTACCGAGCTGCCGCTCTGCACCCCGAGGTACTCCAGTTTGAAGTGCTCCGGCTCTTCGTGGATCTGGCTGAAGAAGGCCAGCGCTTCGAGGTCGTAGTCGAACACCTGACCCTTCTTGTCGGCCAGGGTCAGGAATTTGCCGTAGAGGTGGTCGAGGTCGTAGCTGCTCTCGGCATAACCCATGGACTCCATCCGGTGCTTGATGACGTGGCGGCCGGAGCGGGAGGTCATGTTGAGGTTGTTCTGGGTCAGGCCAATGCTCTCGGGAGTGATGATTTCGTAGGTATTTTTCGCCTTGAGCACCCCATCCTGATGGATGCCGGAGCTGTGGGAGAAAGCATTGGCACCGACGATCGCCTTGTTGGGTTGCACCGGCATGTTGCAGAGCTGGCTGACCAGCGTGCTGGTGCGATGAATTTCGTTGTGGCGGATATTGGTTTGCACCCCGAGCAGGTCGGCGCGGGTTTTGAGGATCATCGCCACCTCTTCCAGCGAGCAGTTGCCCGCCCGTTCGCCGATGCCGTTGATGGTGCACTCGATCTGGCGGGCCCCCATCTGCACCGCGCCGATGGAGTTGGCCACCGAGAGCCCCAGATCATCGTGGCAGTGGACCGAGATGATCGCCTTGTCGATGTTGGGGACCCGGTTGAACAGGGTGTGGATGATGCCGGAGAACTCGGTCGGCACCGTGTAGCCGACGGTATCCGGGATATTGATGGTACGGGCCCCCGCCTTGATGGCGGCCTCCACCATGCGGCAGAGATTATCAATCGGCGTGCGGCCCGCATCCTCGCAGGAGAACTCCACATCATCGGTGTAGCGCAGGGCGTGCTTGATGGCGCCGACCCCCATCTCCAGCACATCCTCGAAGCTCTTTTTCAGCTTGCTCTCCACATGGATGGAGGAGGTGGAGATAAAGGTGTGGATGCGAAACGCCTCGGCGACCCGCAAGGCTTCACCGGCGGCATCGATATCTTTTGGCAGGGCGCGGGCGAGGGCGCAGACTCGGCTGTTCTTGATGTGGCGGGCGATGGTCTGCACCGATTGAAAATCGCCGGGAGAAGAGACCGGGAAGCCCACCTCCATGACGTCGACACCGAGCCGCTCCAGCGCCTGGGCTATCTGCAGCTTCTCCTTGACTGTCAAACTGGCCGCCAGGGCCTGCTCACCATCACGCAAGGTGGTGTCGAATATGATGACCCGATCTGACATGTGACTTCCCTCTTCCTAAGTTCGGTAACGTGCATCCTGCGGCGGCATAAAAAAACCCGTGCAGGGTGCACGGGTTTTTGTAAATTCCGGCTATGCCTTAGCCCGGCTACAAGGATCCCGCGCGAGTTAACGCGATTAGGGAGATTAGTAGTAGCGGGGTGGCGATACGCATGACGTTGTTATTCCTTCCAGTCGATAACGCTTTTACCAATATCGAGATTTTTATGCTGTGTCAACACGGAAGGTCAGGGGCAATCTGCTGACGTATTTAATCGGATTGTAAAGGATTGCAAATTTCCTTGTCCCATATTCGGCCCATGACCGATTATCTGGTCATTCCTGCTGTGCTCTATTCTCTGCACAACCAGATCGACTTATCAGCATTGGCTGAATTATCTGAGGTGTTAAATGGAAAAACGTAGACCTGGTCGTCCGGTCGGACGTTCTGACATTCGTGACAAGTTACTTGCTGCCGCCCGTGAGCGTTTTCTCAATACTCCCTATAGCAAGGTAACTACACGCGAAATCGCGGAGCTTGCTGGCTCCAATCTGGCAATGATCCACTACTACTTCGGCAGTAAAGAGGGTCTTTACAAGGCGGTGCTGGGCGATGTCGCCGAGCCCCTCGACCATGCCTGGCAAGATGAACACAGCAATCACAGCCTCAACGAGCTGCTCAATACCTACTATCAGGTGATGGCGCCCAACAGCGAGCTGACCTCTGCCATCTCCAGCGCATTGTCGACCGAGAAGAGCCCGGGCCGGGATTTTGTGCTGAACCGCCTGCTGGAACGCCAGCTGCCGCAGTTCGATGCCCTGCTGGAAACCATGAAGTCCAACGGCGAGCTGGGTGACAACCTGGATCCCGACATGCTGAAGATCTCCTTCCTCAGCATGATGTGGCAGCCATTCGTGATGAAAGATCTCTACGAGCAGGTGTTTGGCCTGAAAGTGGATGAGCACTTCATGGCCCGTCTGGCTGACCACAACTGCCGTCTGATGGAGACCGGTCTGCGCGGCAGCCACTGATTTTGCCGAAACATCGAGATTAAAAAGGGCCATTCGGCCCTTTTTTCATAAATCTGTTATCCCTTGTTCAACGTAACGTCATCCCGCTTTCTTACTCTGCAAGCAGAATTCAGGGAAGGAGGGGATATGAACAAGATCCAGCAATGGGACCTGCAGGTGTGCCGGGTCTGCCTGCTTCACGGCTACAACCGGCAGCAGGCGAGGGTGAGTCGTCTCATTTCCCGTACCGGTGATGGCCCGCTTTACGCCGTGCTGGCCGCCCTGCTCTGGTGGCAGGGGGAAGCAGAGCGGGAATTGGTGCGACTGGCGCTGCTCGCCTTCGCCATCGAACTGCCCCTCTATCTGCTGCTAAAAAACAGCCTGAAACGGCAACGGCCGGTCGGCTTGCCAGTCTTTATCACCCCCTCCGATCGTTACAGCCTCCCCTCCGGCCACACCGCCGCCGCATTTCTGATGGCCACCATACTGGCCACCGGCTTTCCGCTCTGGGCGCCCCTGCTGTTTGGCTGGGCGGCGCTGGTGGGGGCATCCCGGTTGCTGCTCGGGGTACACTACCTGAGCGATCTGGTAGCCGGTGCCCTGCTGGGTGGCGGTTGCGCCGTGCTGGCGCTCGGCTGGAGCCACTCATGAGGATACTGTTCGGGGTGCAAGGCACCGGCAACGGCCATATCAGTCGCAGTCGCACTCTGGCCCGGGCGCTGCGCACGGCAGGGGTCGAGGTGGATTATCTCTTTAGCGGCCGCCCCGCCGACCGCTACTTCGACATGGAAGAGTTTGGCGCCTACCGCGCCTTTCCCGGCCTCACTTTTGTCAGTCACGAGGGGCGCGTTTCTCCGTGGCGCACCCTGCAAGCCGCCTCGCCGCTCACCTTCTGGCGGGATCTGCGGTCTCTCGATTGCAGCGCATACGATCTGGTGGTGAGCGATTTTGAGCCGTTGACCGCCCATGCCGCCCGCCGCTATGGCAAGCCGAGCCTCACCGTCAGTCATCAGGCCAGCTTCAACTGGCCCATCCCGCGCTGGGGGGAGGATGGGGTCAGCCGCCAGCTGATGCGCCACTTTGCTCCTGTGGATCAGCCGCTCGGGCTGCACTGGTTTCACTTCGGTCACCCCTTGCTGCCGCCGGTGATCGACCCTATCGCCGCCGCGCCGGATAACGGCGAGATCCTGGTCTATCTGCCGTTCGAGCAGACCGAGGCGATCGCCGCCCTGTTGTCGCGCTTTGGTCAGCAGCGCTTCGTCTGCTTTCACCCCGCCATTCGCACTCCCAGCCAATGGCGCAACCTGCGCTTCGAACCGCCATCACGTCATGGGTTTATCGCCGTACTGGCCGGTTGTCGCGGCGTGATATCCAACGCGGGTTTCGAGCTGGCTTCCGAGGCGCTCACCCTCGGCAAGAAGCTGTTGGTCAAGCCCCTCGGCGGCCAGTTCGAGCAGCAGACCAATGGCAAGACTCTGGAGATGATGGGGCTGGCAACTCTGATGGATGTGCTCGATGCCAATCTGGTGCGTACCTGGCTCGACAGCGCTTCGCCGGGGGCGGTTTGCTACCCCGATGTAGCGGGGGAGCTGGCCCGCTGGCTGGCGGCGGGCGCTGACGAGAGCGTGGCCTCTCTGTCGCGGCGGCTCTGGGCGCGCACCCTGTTTCCGGAGGAGGTGAGTGATCGCCTGAGCGAGCTGGATGGCGGCGACTGTTTATCCAGTTGCTGGTTATCGCAAGTGAGCGTTGTTGACTAGACTGAAAGGCGATCCCACCAAGGAGAGGACGGAGCAAATGCGCTTTACCAATGAAAACGGCGAAGTGATGAACCTGGCTGACAATCTCACCCTGCACGAGTTGCTCGATATGGGTGTCAGCATCTCGGTCAGTGAAGAGACCGATCCGGATCAGCAGATCTGGCTGGCTGAGCCGGATCAGGAGAGCTGAGTCATCATTCGGCATCAAGCCCACCGCTGAGCGGTGGGCTTTTTTGTGGCTGTTGTCCCGTCCTGAATATGGTTTACACCTTTCCCCCCAATAAATGGAGAACCCGATGGGACAAGGGGTGAAACGGACACAGCGCGATTACTAGCTGACTTTTAAACTGGCACTGGTCGAGCAGATTGAAAAAGGCGAGCTCACCTACAAACAGGCTCAGGTGCGTTATG
>NZ_JAAKPX010000040.1:0-15709 GCF_049172135.1 Aeromonas sp. 603079
GCCCGTAGCTCAGCTGGATAGAGTACCTGGCTACGAACCAGGTGGTCAGAGGTTCGAATCCTCTCGGGCGCACCATACAGACAGCCTCGACTTCGGTTGGGGCCGTTTTTTTATGGGCGAAATTTACCCCTGTCGTGTGGATCCGCGTTCGCTGTGGCGGCCGGGTCACCCTCCTGCCTGCCTGCCTGCCTGCCTGTTCTTGTCCTCTTTTATACCTCTTCTGTTATTGAGCTGCGTTCTTCTGAACGGTACAACCCTTTGCCTCATCTATAGGCGCCCTGTATGCCTGCTGTTGCAACGGCAGATGCCGCGCAGCTCATCACTCAGGGTTCGCTCATCAACATCCTGCAAGGCCTGCTGAGGCGTTCTGCGGGCAATAAAAAAGGATGCCGCAGCATCCTCTCGTGTTGAAATATTTACTCAGCTTTTCAGCCATTTGCGAATGCGGTTGGCATCGCCGATAGGGGTGCGTTTGCCCACCGAGTTGAGCAGCACGATGGCGAGCTCGCGGCTGTCCGGTTTGGCGCGCATCACCAGACAGCGACCCGCTTCGTCAGTGAAGCCGGTCTTGGAGAGGCGCACGTCCCAATCCGGGTTTTTCACCAGCGGGTTGGTGTTGTTGAACATCAGGCTGTAGGCGGGGGCGCTGAAGCGCATCTCCCGGTTCTCATCCTGAGTGAACTGACGGATCAGCGGCTGACGATAGGCGGCGGCGGCCAGCTTGCCGAGATCCTGGGCGGTAGAGACGTTGCGGGTGGAGAGGCCGGTGGAGTCGTAGAAGTGGGTATTACGCATACCCAGCTGTCTGGCCTTGTTGTTCATGGCTCGCACGAAGGCGCTGCGACCGCCCGGATAGTGACGCGCCAGTGCCGAGGCCATCCGGTTTTCGGAGGACATCAATGCCAGATGCAGGGCGTCGCGGCGGGTCACCTTGGTGCCCATGCGGATGCGGGAGTGGGTGTGTTTGACCCGATCCAGATCGTTCTTGTCGACCGTAATGGTCTGGTTGAGATTCTGTTTGGCATCCAGCACCACCAGCGCCGTCATCAGCTTGGTGAGGGAGGCGATGGGACGTACCTTGGTGGCATTCTTCTGGTAGAGCGTCTTGCCCGTTTTTACATCCACGACCAGGGCGCTGCTCGAGCGTACTTCCAGTTTGGCAGGGTTGGGGGCCGCGCTGACCGCAGGCAATCCCAGTATTCCCATCAACCCGACAACCAGCGCTGCTGCGCGAATCCGACACCACATACAACCGACTCCATTCCCATCCAAAAAAAGGCGCTAGATTCACTCATTTTTACCCCGGCTTTACAAGGGCCGAGCGGGACTATTTCTGCTATTTGCGCAAAATTGGCGATCAAAAAAGCCCTCTGGTGAGGGCTTTCGGGTCGGGCGTTGGGCGAGGGGTCAATCCCGCGGCTGCGCAGCCCTGCGTTTGCTGATCCAGCGCCAGACCAGCGCCACCATGCCACCCACCAGCAGGGCCACTGGCAGATAGATGATGATGTTGAAGAACTGGGTCTGGTATTCGGCGGCCAGCTTGGTGTGGCTAAGGTAGTAGCCAAACCCGACCAGCGGGCAGATCCACATGATGGAGCTGACCAGATTGACGATGAGGAAACGTCCCTGGGGCAGTTCGGTGGCGCCGACGATATAGGGGTAGGCGGTGCGCACGAAGGCTATATAGCGAGCGGTGATCAGGGTGATGATCCCGTACTTGTCCAGCAGATGGTATACCTTCTGCTGGTGTCGCTCTTCAACATGGGACATCAGTCGGTGGTAGAGCTGGGTGTGGCCAAGGAAGCGCCCTTGCATGTAACCGAGCCAGGTGCCGACAAAGGTGGCCACGATCAGCAGCGGGATCACCCCGAGAGACAATACATCCTGATAGATGAGCACGCCGGTGAGGATCAGCAGGCTGTCACCGGGCAGAAAGGCGGTAGGGATGAAGCCGTTTTCCAGTATCAGAAACGTTAAAATCACACCACAGATCATGAAGGCCATCTTGGGATCGGAAAGTGTGTTCAGGTCGTGATTCATAAAGGCGTGAGCCAGTTGGTAAAACTGCTCCATACTTGCAAACTCCGCAGGTTAGCTGGGTAGATCGGTCAAGGGCATGGCGAGCACCTTGTCGATGCGCAGACCATCCATGTCAACAATTTCCAGTTGCCACTGTTCCAGTGTTACCAGATCTCCGGTTTTTGGAACTCGACCAAGGAGCAGCATGATAAGCCCTCCAAGGGTGTGATAGTGATGTTTTTCTTCTTCTGGCAGACGAACCAGCTCCAGACAGTCCTTCAGCTCCGGTAGCGGGATTAGGCCATCGAGCAGCCAACTGCCGTCGGCACGCTGGAATGCCCAGTTGTCCTCGCCATCCTCCTGCTGGAAATCCCCCGCCAGCGCCTCCAGCAGATCCTGCTGGGTGACCAGCCCCTGCAGCTCACCATACTCGTCCACTACCATCACCATCTGCTCGCTGTGGGTGCGGAAGTGGTTGAGCAGCTCGACGCCATTTAGGGTCTCGGGCAGCAGGCTGCACTCCTGGGTCAGGGCCGCCAGATCGATGGTCTCCCCCTTGATATAGGCGTGCAGCACTTTGCTGACATTGATGATACCTATCAGTTCTGACAATGAGCCATCGCAGACCGGGAAGAAGCTGTGGCGATATTCCACCAGTCGTTGCAGGTTGACGGTCAGCGGCTGTGCCAGATCCAGATAACGGATATCGCTGCGGGGCACCATCATGGAAGAGAGGCTGCGCTCGTCGAGCCGAAACACGTTGCGCAGCATGGTGTGCTCGTGATCCTCGATCACCCCGGCTTCAGAGCCCTCCACCAGCATGGCGTGGATCTCCTCCTCGGTAACGTTGGCGCTGCCGTTCTGGTTGACCCGCAGCAGCCGCAGGCTGGCATTGGTAGAGGCCGACAGCAGCCAGACGAAGGGGCGAGTCAGGGTGGCGAGCCAGTGCATCGGGCGGGCCACCAGGCAGGCGATGCGCTCGGCATTGAGTTGGCCAAGGCGCTTGGGCACCAGCTCCCCCACCACGATGGAGAGGTACGTGACCACCACTACCACGATGACGGTGGCGATCAGGCCACTGCTCTTGGCCGGGAGTCCCCACTCCTGCAACCAGAGCGAGAAGGGCTGGGCCAGTAGCGATTCGCCGTAGATACCGTTGAGCAGGCCGATGCTGGTGATGCCGATTTGGACGGCAGAGAGAAAATGGGTCGGGTCTTCACCCAGTTTGAGGGCGATGGCGGCGGAGCGGTTGCCTTCATTGGCAAGTTTGCCGAGGCGCGCCTTGCGTGCGGTGACGATGGCGATTTCTGACATGGCGAAGACGCCATTAAGCAAAATCAATCCCAGCAGGATCAATATTTCCATACAGCAACAGCACCTCTTGAGTAGATAAGATCGCTGGCAGTGTAATGAATTTGGCGGCGATGCGCTTGTGAAAGCGGGTGATCCGGCTCGCTAATTTGATGACCGCGCTCTGCGGTGGCCGAAAAAGATGGCCGGAAAAGGGAAAGACGACCCTGCCAAACGGCGTAATGGGCGAGGCAGCATTGCAGGAGTGAAAAGGGCGGGAAGTCCCGCCCTTGCTTGTCACTTGTCAGGCAACCGTTGTCAGAACTGCTGGAACCAGCGCTGGATCTGGGCCGGGTCCTTGCTCTGGGTCAGGGAGAGCATCAGCAGCACCCGCGCCTTCTGCGGGTTGAGAGTGCCGGAGGCCACGAAGCCGTACTTGGCATCATCGATCTCGGCATCCAGGGTGGTGGCGCCGGTCGGCACGCGGGCGGAGCGTACGACGCGGATGCCATCCTTGCTCGCCTTGGCCAGAGTGTCGAACAGGGTGTGATAGAGGTTGCCGTTGCCCACCCCGGCGCTGACGATGCCGTCGAACTTGGCATCCACCATCGCCTTGGCCGGCAAGTCGGTGGCGTTGGCGTAGCTGTAGACGATGCCCACTTGCGGCAGCTTGTTGAGCTTGCTCACGTCAAACGGCGTCTTGCTGGTGTGCAGACGGGCCGGAGTGCGCTGATAGTCGATCTTGCCGTTGTGGATGTAACCCAGTGGGCCGAAGTTGGGGGAGGTGAAGGTCTGCACCCCGGTGGTGTTGGTCTTGGTGACGTCACGGGCATCCAGCACGGTGTCGTTCATCGCCACCATCACGCCACGGCCCTTGGAGGCAGGGTCGGAGGCGGTCACCACGGCGTTGTAGAGGTTGAGCGGGCCATCGGCACTCATGGCGGTAGAGGGGCGCATGGCGCCGACCAGTACCACCGGCTTGTCGCTCTTGACAGTCAGATTGAGGAAGTAGGCGGTCTCTTCCATGGTGTCGGTGCCGTGGGTGATGACGATGCCATCCACGTCATCCTTGGCCAGCAGCTCGTTGACCCGCTTGGCCAGCTTGAGCCACACCTCGTCGTTCATGTCCTGGGAGCCGATCTTCACCACCTGCTCACCCTGCACATCGGCCACTTTCTTCATCTCGGGCACGGCGGCGATCAGGGTTTCGATGGCCACCTTGCCAGCCTCGTAGTTGGACTGGGTAGCCGACTGGCCAGCTCCGGCAATGGTGCCGCCGGTTGCCAGAATATGGACGTTGGGCAGCGCCATCGCCATGGGGGAGAGGGTCAGGCCAACGACAGCGGCGAGCAGGGTCTTGCGGATCGGTAGGGTCATGCTGCAAATCCTTATGGTTGGAATAATCGCAGCAAGTTTGCCCGTTTAATAACCTGGGTCTGTGATAAAACTCACCAAAAGACAGGTGAGTACAGATTTTTAACCTGTTTTATACCTCTATAGAGATAATTTAACTCGCAGAGAAACCCTTGGCTTCGATCAGGGCGATCAGTTCTGCCTTGCTCAGCTCGCTCTCGATGACGGCCTTGCTGCTGGCGAAATCGACGGTCGCGGTGGTGACCGCAGGCTGGGCCAGCAGCGCTTTTTGCAGACTGGTGGCGCAGCCACCACAGGACATGCCGGACACTGTGAGTTCGATGGTCATGGGATATCTCCTCTGTTGATGAGCGCCAGCCTAAAGCTGCCGCCTCCGGCAAGGTCAAGCCGTCAGTACATAAGACCCAGATAGTTCATCAGAGTTGCCCCCAGACTAGTGGTGAGCAGTGAGCCGAGGGTGGTAGTGGCGATGATGTTTGCGGCCAGCACGCTGTCGCCCCCCATGGCACGGGTCATCACATAGCTGGCGGCGGCAGTCGGGGTGGCGCTGATGAGAAACAGAATCCCCAGTTCCAGATGGCTGAAGCCGAGTAGGGCAGCCCCAAGAGTGAACGCAGCCGGAATGAGGCAGAGCCGCATGATACTGGCCCAGCCCGCAATGGCTGCACCACCACGCAGAGCATCCAGGCTGAGGGAGGCGCCGGTGCAGAGCAGCGCCAGCGGCAACGTCATGTTGGCGAAGTAGCTGCCGGTGGTGAGCAGCAGTTGCGGCATCTTGATACCGAGCAGGGTAAAGGGCAGCGCCGCCACAATAGCGATGATCAGCGGATTCTTGATGATGCCGAGCAGGATGGGGCGCATGCCGGTGGCACCGCCGAGACTGCGGGTGAGGGTGATCACTGCGAGAATGTTGTAGAGCACGGTCACCGCGCCGACATAGAAGGCCGCCGCCCCCAACCCTTCGTGGCCGTAGGCGTTTTGCACATAGGCGAGCCCGATAATGGCGCTGTTGCCGCGAAAGCTCCCCTGCACGAAGATCCCGCGCAGCCGCTGCTCCCCGATAAAACGCCCGGCCAGCAGCTCCAGCACCAGATAGCTGATAACGGTGGCGAGCAGGCCATAGCCGATAAACCAGAGGCTCGGCATGGTGGCGAAGTTGGTACCGAGAATACTGAGAAAGAGCAGAGCGGGCAGGGTGACCTGAAACACCAGCCGCGAGGCGGATTCGGTAAAGGGATCCGGCAGCAGCCCCAGCCGCTTGAGCAAGATGCCGAGCAGCAGCACCACGCAGATGGGGCCTGTGATGGAGAGGGAGAAGAGCAGACTGGCCAGCAGATCCATGATGGGCATCCTGTGCTGTGCCCACACACCGCTGACGGCGGGGCAAAAAGGGCATTCTAACGCCATGGGCTTGTATTCACAGGGGTTAATCACAACAATGTGGGCAAATCCACCGCCTAGCCTCCTGTGAGCCAATTCATGGACAAGAAACTGACCATCCTCGATATCGCCAGACTGAGTGGCGTCGGCAAGTCGACCGTCTCCCGGGTGCTCAATCAGGATCCCAAGGTGAAGCAGGAGACCCGCGAGCGGGTGGAGCAGGTCATCGCCGAACATGGCTTCGTGCCGAGCAAGTCGGCGCGGGCCATGCGCAGCCAGAGCCAGCAGGTGGTGGGGATCATCGTCTCGCGGCTCGACTCCAGCTCGGAGAATCAGGCGGTGCGCGGCATGCTGGAGACCCTCTACCAGCGTGGCTACGATGCCGTGCTGATGGAGAGCAAGTTCTCCCCCGCCAAGGTACAGGAGCATCTGGCGGTGCTGGAGCGGCGCGGGGTGGATGGCATTATCCTGTTCGCCTTCAATGACTTGGACTATGCCGCCATGGCGCCGCTGAAAGAGAAGCTGGTGCTGGTCGCTCGTGAATATCCCGGTTTCTCCTCGGTCTGCTTTGACGACGCTGGTGCGGTGCGCACCATGCTGGCGCAGCTGGCAAGCCGTGGCGCCCACGATATCGCCTATCTGGGGGTGGATGCCTCGGATCTCACCACCGGCCAGCGCCGCCTAGATGCTTATCTCGTTTACTGCGCAGAGCAGGGGTTGCGCCCGCGCAGTGCCCTCGGTGATCTCAGCCTGCAGAGCGGCTACCGGCTGGCGGCCGAGCTGCTGACGCCCTCCACCCAGGCGTTGGTCTGCGCCAGCGACACCCTCGCCATCGGTGCGGCAAAATACCTGCAAGAACAAGGGCGTAGCGAGGTGCTGGTGACCGGCCTTGGCAACAACCCCATGCTCAGCTTCCTCTTCCCCAACGCCCTCAGTCTCGATCTTGGCTACAAGGGGGCGGGGGAGCAGGCGGCGCGTCAGCTGCTCGGTCAGATTGAGCAGGATCAGCCTCCGCTGGTGACTATCGCCCCCTGCCGAACCCTGTGAGCCCCATCACTTCCGACTGAACAAAAAGTGTGCTTTTTGTGACGCCGGCCACGAATTGGGAACGTTCCCATTTTGATCTGGCCAGATTGTCGGCATGCTAAATGGGAACGATACCAAAAACGCTCCGGCCGACAGACTGGCTCAAAAGGGCGATACAGACCACTATTCAATGGCGTCACAGAGGGAAGACCCATGTCCAAGATCAACGCACAGCAGCTTGCCACCCTGATCGACAAGATCGGCGGCAAGGATAACATCGCCACTGTCAGCCACTGCCTGACCCGGTTGCGCTTCGTCCTGAACGATCCGGCCAAGGCCGACAGCAAGGCCATCGAAACCATCCCGGCGGTGAAGGGAAGCTTCACCCAGGGCGGTCAGTTCCAGGTGGTGATCGGCAACGAGGTAGAGCAGTGGTACAAGGCGCTGACCGAGCAGCTCGGCGTCAGCGGTGGCAGCAAGGAGACCGCCAAGCAGGCGGCGCGCCAGAACATGAACCCGCTGGAGCGGAGCATCTCCCATCTGGCGGAGATCTTCGTACCGTTGCTGCCTGCTATCATCACCGGCGGTCTGATCCTGGGCTTTCGCAACGTCATCGGCGACATCAAGATGTTTGACGATGGCACTCACACCCTCACCGAGATCAGCCAGTTCTGG
The DNA here is from genome assembly GCF_049172135.1 of Aeromonas sp. 603079. NCBI lineage: Bacteria > Pseudomonadati > Pseudomonadota > Gammaproteobacteria > Aeromonadales > Aeromonadaceae > Aeromonas > Aeromonas sp. 603079. The sequence continues at coordinate 7,765 of NZ_JAAKPX010000040.1, forward strand.
GCTCAGGTACACGCCTTCCTCTGGCTGCTGGGCGAGGCGATTTTCCACTTCCTGCCGGTAGGTGTCTGCTGGTCTGCAGTGAAGAAGATGGGCGGCTCCGAGATCTTGGGTATCGTGCTGGGGGTGACGCTGGTGTCGCCGCAATTGATGAACGCCTACGGCATCGGTCAGCAGACCCCGGAGGTGTGGGACTTCGGCCTGTTCGTGATCCAGAAGGTGGGTTATCAGGCCCAGGTCATTCCGGCGCTGCTGGCGGGTGTCTTCCTCGCCTGGGTTGAGACCAACCTCAAGCGGATCATTCCGGCTTACCTCTATCTGGTGATTGTGCCGTTTGTCTCGCTGCTGCTGGCAGTGATCGTGGCCCACGCCTTTATCGGCCCGTTTGGTCGCTGGATTGGTGATGGCGTCGGTTTCGCTGCCAAGGCCGCCATGACTGGCTCCTTCGCTCCCATCGGCGCTGCCCTCTTCGGTTTCCTCTATGCACCGCTGGTCATTACCGGTATCCACCACACCACCAACGCGGTGGATCTGCAGCTGATGCAGAGCATGGGTGGCACTCCGATTTGGCCGCTGATCGCTCTCTCCAACATCGCTCAGGCATCTGCCGTAGTGGGCATCATTCTGATTAGCCGCAAGGAGAACGAACGGGAGATCTCGGTGCCTGCCGCCATCTCCGCCTACCTCGGGGTGACCGAACCGGCCATGTACGGTATCAACCTCAAGTACAAGTTCCCCATGCTGTGCGCCATGGTGGGCTCCAGCCTTGCCGCCCTCATCTGCGGTTTTGCCGGTGTGATGGCCAACGGCATCGGGGTAGGGGGCCTGCCGGGCATCCTCTCCATCCAGCCGCAATACTGGGCGGTGTTCTCCATCGCCATGCTGGTTGCCATCGTGGTGCCGGTGGTGCTGACCCTGCTGGTCTACAAGCGCCAGCAAGCCGCTGGCAAGTTGGCCCAAGCCAGCGCCTGACACTGATTATCAGGGCGACCCGCGGGTCGCCCTCTCCATTTCATAATCGAGACAAGAGAAAGACCCATGAGCCAAACACCCTGGTGGCAGAGTGCCGTGATTTACCAGATTTACCCCAAGAGCTTTCAGGATTCCGCTGCCCGTGGCACCGGCGACCTCAAGGGGATCATGGCCCGCCTCGACTATCTCAAGACCTTGGGCGTCGATGCCCTCTGGCTGACCCCGGTTTATGTTTCTCCGCAGGTGGACAACGGCTACGACATCGCCGACTACTACGCCATCGATCCCGCCTACGGCACCATGGATGATTTCGAGGCGCTGCTGGCCGCCGCCCACGCGCGCGACATCCGTATCGTGATGGATATAGTAGTGAACCACACCTCCACCGAGCACGCCTGGTTCAAGTCGGCGCTGGGGGATAAAAACAGCCCCTACCGCGATTACTACATCTGGCGCGATCCGGTGGATGGCGGCGTGCCCAACAACTGGCAATCCAAGTTTGGTGGCAGCGCCTGGGAGCTGGACTCAGCCACCGGTCAGTACTACCTGCACCTGTTTGCCCGCGAGCAGGCGGATCTCAACTGGGAAAATCCTGCAGTGCGCGCCGAGGTCAAAAAGATCATCCACTTCTGGGCGAACAAGGGGGTGGATGGTTTCCGCCTAGACGTCATCAACCTTATCTCCAAGGATCAGACGTTCCCGAACGACGAGATTGGCGATGGCCGCCGTTTCTACACCGACGGGCCGCGCATCCACGAATTCCTGCAGGATGTGAGCCGTGATGTCTTCGCCCCGGTGGGGGCCATGACGGTGGGGGAGATGTCCTCCACCAGTCTGGAGCACTGCCAGCGCTACGGCGCGCTGGATGGCTCCGAGCTCTCCATGGTGTTCAACTTCCACCATTTGAAGGTGGATTACCCCAACGGCGACAAGTGGACAAAAGCACCGTTCGATTTCCTCGAACTCAAGCGCATCTTCAACCACTGGCAGAGCGGTATGCACGGCAAGGGGTGGTCGGCGCTGTTCTGGTGCAACCACGATCAGCCGCGCATCGTCTCCCGCTTCGGCGATGAGGGCGAGCATAGGGTTGTAGCCGCCAAGATGCTGGCCAGCACGCTGCATGGCCTGCAGGGCACCCCCTACATCTATCAGGGGGAGGAGATCGGCATGACCAACCCCGGCTATCAGCACATCAACGACTATCAGGATGTGGAGAGCCGCAACATCTTCGCCATCAAGCAGGCGGAAGGGATGAGCGAGGCCGAGATCCTCGCCATTCTCGGTGCCAAGTCCCGGGATAACTCGCGTACTCCGATGCAGTGGAGCGCCGCCCCGAACGCCGGTTTTACGGCAGGCACTCCGTGGCTCACGCCTGCGGCCAACTACCTCGAGATCAATGCCGAGGCGGCGCTGGCCGACCAGAACTCGGTGTTCTGGCACTATCGGGATCTTATCACCCTTCGCAAGGCGCACCCCATCTTCACTCAAGGGGATTATCAGGAGCTGCTGGCGGGGCATGAGAAAGTCTGGGCCTATACCCGCAGTGCCAACGGCCAGACCCTGCTGGTGGTGAGCAACTTCTATGGCGAGCCGGTTGAATTTACCTTGCCTGCCGAGCTGCAAGCTGCTGAAGGTCGGCTGCTGCTGGGTAACTACCCGGATAGCCCGGCCCGACCGCAATCGGGTATGCTGCGCCCTTATGAATCCCTGATCTGGCTGATGGAGTAGGTAATGGAGAAGGTGGTGCGCGGTACCGAGTGGCAGAAGATGGTGGCGGGGCAGCCCTATGACGCGGCTGACCCTGAGCTCAAAGCGGCACGTGAGCGCTGCCGAAGGCTTTATCACACCTTCAACACCAGCTGGCAGGAGAAACCGGCGCGGGATGCTTTGCTTCACGAGCTGCTCGGTAGCCGCGGCCAGGAGTGTGCCATCAATCCGCCGTTCTTTTGCGACTATGGCGCCAATATCTTCGTCGGCGAGAACTTCTACGCCAACGTGGGCTGCACCATCCTCGACGTCTGCGAGGTGCACATCGGCGACAACGTGCTGCTGGCGCCCGGGGTGCAGATCTACACCGCCGCTCACCCGGTGGCGGTGGCGCCACGCATTAAGGGGGTGGAATTTGGCAAGCCGGTGCGGATCGGTCACAACGTCTGGATTGGCGGCAGCGTCGTCATCTGCCCCGGCGTCACCATCGGTGACAACAGCGTCATCGGTGCCGGTTCGGTGGTGACCAAAAATGTGCCCGCCAACGTGGTGGCGGCTGGCAACCCTTGCAAGGTGCTTCGGGCGATGACGGCACAGGAGCTTGAAGGCGTCATCCAGCGGTGAACAGGGACCATGAATGCTATTGCTATCTGATTGATAGAAAAGCAACTGTCAGATTGTTTTGCATTCAGTGCTTATGTTCGGGGCCGCTTGGTCGATACTGTTGAGTGCAGGAGGAACCCTATGGATATATCAAGTTCTGCAAATGCGTCGTTTGGTTCTGCTCTGATGACGGCCAGTCTGGCCAAGAAACAGCAGACCCAAGAGGGCGAAGCTGCGCTGAAGCTGCTGCAAAACGCAGCGCAATCAGCGCCGGTTGCACCGACATCGGCCAGCGCTTCTCTGGGAAGCAAGATCGATATTCGCGTCTGACCCTAATGAAAAAGCCCCCATCTCGCGATGGGGGCTTTTTTATCTCTGCGATTTGCGGGATCAGACCGGGAAAGGGGCTGGTGCCTCGAAGGTCATCCGCTCGCCACTGCGGGGGTGACTGATGGTCAGCATGGCCGCATGCAGGTAGAGATGGGGCGCCGCCGCCAGCGCATCGGGATGGGCATAGAGGTTGTCACCCAGGATCGGATGCCCCAGCTCCAGCATATGGACGCGCAACTGGTGTGAGCGACCTGTGATGGGGGTCAGCTTGATCAGGCTGTTGCCGTTCTCCACCTTCAGTTTCTGCCACAGAGTCAGAGCGTTACGCCCCTCCTCGTGATCCACCTTCTGCTTCGGGCGGTTGGGCCAGTCGACGCAGAGCGGCAGGTCAACCTGCCCTGACTCTGCTTCCGGCTCGCCCCACACCCAGGCGAGGTAGTGCTTCTCGGTCTCCCGCTCGCGAAATTGTCGGCTCAGTTCCCGATGAGAGTTGGGATTGAGGGGAATGACAATGACGCCAGTGGTGGACATGTCGAGGCGATGAGCTGCCGCCGCCTTGGGGTGTTGCTGTTTCACCCGATGCAGGACGCTGTCTTCATTCTCGGGGCCGCGCCCGGGGACGCTTAGCAGGCCAGTGGGCTTGTTGACCACCATGATGTCCTTGTCCTTGAACAGGATATCGAGCCAGGGTTCCAGAGGCGGTGAGTATTCAAACATAAATGTCTCGCATCAGAAGGTGGGGGCAAGCCCCCATCAGTTATGGGTAACCACGACAAAGCGGCCTTGGGTATCCAGTTTGAGCTGGTTCTGGCCGCTGTCGGTCGGTACCTTGTCAGTTATGGGTGACCACGATAAAGCGGATGGCGTCCAGCTTGAGTTGGGTCTGATCGATCAGGTGGTGCAATTCTGCCTGCAGATTGCGCAGATAATCCAGTTCGCTGTCTCGCACGTTCGGGTTGACCGCCTTGAGCGCTTCCAGACGATCCAGATCCTGCTGCAGGGTCTGCGCCATCTGGGTGCGGGCCTTGTCGACAATCCCGGCTTTCAGCTCTTCGGCAATGGCTTGCCCCTTGCCAATCAGACCGTGGATCACCGGCTGGGATGCAGTCACGAGCTTGCTGCCGAGGTGGCGATTGACCGGCGTCAGCTGGCGGTTGAAGGCATCGAACGCCACTTTCTCACCCAGATTCTGGCCGTTCTTGTCCATCAGCAGACGGATCGGCGTCGGCGGCATGAAGCGGTAGAGCTGGGGATGGGCCGCAGATTCGGCAACGAAGATCAGCTCAAGCAGGATGGCGCCGATGGGCAGAGCCTTGTTCTTGAGCAGTGCTACCGAGGTGGCACCGATCTCGGAGCCCAGGATCAGGTCGATACCGCCGCGCATCATGGGGTGATCCCAGGAGAGCAGCGCCATGTCATCCCGCGACAAGGCGGTATTGCGATCGAAGGTGATGGTCATGCCGTCTTGCGGCAAGCCCGGGAAGCTGGAAACCAGCATGTGATCACCGGGAGTCAGCACTAGCGCGTTCTCACCTCTGTCGTCCTGATTGACGCCGATCTCGTCGAACATCTTGAGGGCGAAGGAGATCATGCCGGTGTCGTCATCTTCGGCGGCCAGCTTATCGACCAGCTGCTGGGCGGCGGCGCCACCGCTGGAGTGGATCTCCAGCAGGCGATCGCGGCCCTGTTCCAGCTTGGCCTTGAGCGGTTCGTGCAGTTCGCGGGTCTTGATTAGCAGGGCGTCGAGGGCCGCCTGATCGCCGGTGTTGGCGGCCAGCAGCTCGAACAGCTCTTCACGTACCGCTTCGAATACCGGGCGGGCAGTCGGGCAGGTCTGCTCGAACGCGTCCAGACCATCGTGATACCAGAGTTGCAGGGCGCGCTGGGCAGTCCCTTCCAGATAGGGAACGTGGATCTCGACGGTATTCTGCTGACCGATACGATCCAGTCGGCCGATACGTTGTTCCAGCAGATCCGGATTGAGCGGCAGATCGAACAGCACCAGATGACTGGCAAATTGGAAGTTGCGTCCTTCTGAACCGATCTCGGAGCAGAGCAGCACTTGGGCGCCACCCTCTTGCTGGGCGAAATAGGCGGAGGCCTTGTCCCGCTCGAGGATCGACATCCCTTCGTGGAACACGGCACCACGGATCCCTTCACGGGTACGCAGCGCCTCTTCCAGCGCGATGGCGGTCGCCGCTTCGGAGCAGATCACCAGCACCTTCTGCTGGCGGGCTGAGAGCAGCAGCTCCAGCAACCATTCTACGCGCGGGTCGAACTGGGTCCAGGTGGCGTTGTCGCCTTCGAACTGCTGGAAGATCTTCTCGGGATAGAGGTAGCGCAGGGCACGGGTCTGCAGATCGCCACCGTTACCACCCATCATGCCCATCACCTTGATGGCAGTTTTGTACTGCTCCGGCAGCGGCATGGGGTAGACGTTGAGGTGACGCTCGGGGAAGCCCTGAATATTGGCGCGGCTGTTGCGGAACAGCACCCGGCCGGTGCCGTGCTGGTCCAGTAGCTTGGCGACCGCCTGCTGACGGGCCTCAGCATCGCTCAAGTCCAGCCCTTCCAGCTGGCTGGCGAGGATCTGTCTGGCTTCATCGCTCAGGGTCTCGCCATCCAGCAGCTCCTGCGCTGCGCTGGCGACCTGACCATAGGCCTGCTCCTCGGCGAGGAAAGCCTCATAGTCGTAGAAACGCTCCGGGTCGAGCAGGCGCAGACGGGCAAAGTGGCTCTGGTGGCCCAGCTGATCCGGGGTAGCGGTCAGCAGCAGTACGCCCGGCACCTGTTCGGCCAGCGCTTCCACCATCTCATAGGCACGGCTCGGCGCCTCTTCACTCCACTCCAGATGGTGCGCTTCGTCGACAACCAGCAGATCCCACTCGGCTTCCAGCACTTGCTCGAAGCGACGACGCTTCTTGCGCAGGAAGTCGAGGCTGCAGATCACCAGCTGTTCGGTCTCGAAGGGGTTCTCCGCATCTGCGAATGCCTCGATGCAGCGCTCCTCATCAAACAGGGAGAAATGCAGGTTGAAGCGGCGCAGCATTTCGACCAGCCATTGGTGCTGCAAAGTTTCGGGCAGCAGGATCAGCACCCGATGGGCGCGGCCGGAGAGCAGTTGCTGATGAATGATCATTCCCGCTTCGATGGTCTTGCCCAGACCCACTTCATCGGCCAGCAGTACGCGCGGAGCGTAGCGGTGACCCACTTCATGGGCAATATAGAGCTGGTGCGGGATCAGGCTGACCCGGCCACCGGCCAGACCGCGAGTCGGGTTGCGACGACGTTGGTGCTGGTTGATCAGCGCTTCGTAGCGCAGGGTGAAGCGGGACATCCGATCGATCTGACCGGCGAACAGGCGATCCTGCGGCTTGTTGAACTTGATAAAGTTGTTGAGAAACACTTCCTTGAGGGCAACGGGCTCATTATTGTCGGTGCGCACACCTACATATATAAGCAGGCCGTCTTTCTCCTGCACTTCTTCGACCGTCATGGTCCAGTCTTCGTGACTGGTGATCTGATCGCCCACATTGAAGCTGACCCGGGTGACCGGCGCCTCTTCTTTGGCATACATGCGGTTTTCACCGGTAGCCGGAAACAACAGGGTAACCATGCGTCCTTCAACAGCAACGACAGTCCCCAACCCCAGATCCGTCTCTGTATCACTAATCCAACGCTGGCCAAGTGCAAAAGGCATTAAACTCTCCAAAGCCCAAGAGTGTGTGAATCGCAAAGGGGCGCTATGTTACCCGAAGGCGTGACCTCGATCACCATGCATATAGATGTAGAGAGACCAAATCGCCACAACCTTGATCTGCTACCACCGCCACGCCATATAGAGGATAGCGAGCTCGCCAAACGGGTATGCTATTGCAGGATAAATGCGCTTTTTGGGTGATTAGTGAGCGGTTGAGCCAAAAATGCGAATTTAATTCGAAAAGGCCCTTGCAAGCGTGATCCAGATCCCTATAATGCGCCTCCATCGACAGGGCAAGCGGCAACGCAAACAGCCGAGTCGATAACATCGAAAAGCCTTTGAAAATAAGGCTTGACTCGAGAAGGCGGTTGAGTAGAATTCCACTCCCGCAGCAACACTCTGTTGCATCGCTCTTTAACAATTTGAATCAAGCAATCTGTGTGGGCACTCACAGCATCGAGCATCAAAAACAATTTTTGATATCAATGTCTGATGAAGTGACCAAAGCAACTTTATGTTGCAGCAGTTAATTCAGCAATTCATTGAGCCGCCTTCATTGGCAACCAAACTTAAATTGAAGAGTTTGATCATGGCTCAGATTGAACGCTGGCGGCAGGCCTAACACATGCAAGTCGA
>NZ_JAAKPX010000041.1:0-9707 GCF_049172135.1 Aeromonas sp. 603079
TCCATGATGGTAGACCTCAAGGTGATGGCCTACTTCAAGATTAGCCTTTCAACACGTAATTGGGACAGAGCCTTTTTTATGGTGAAAAGGCAAACGTTTTTCCTTGCAAGCCTTGTCTATACTGACTCCATTATTTAAACAGGGCGACTTTTCGGGGCGGCGGATTGTGTTAAAATCCCGCCCCTCTTTCCCCCAGAGCACAGAACATTGCCATGAAATTTCCCGGTCAGCGCAAGTCCAAACACTACTTCCCTGTCGACAGACGCGATCCCCTGGTGCCGCAAAATCCCCTGTTAACCGAACTGGGCAAAGCCTACGTGGTCGGGATTGATCAGACCCTGGTTGATATTGAAGCCCATGTGGATGAAGACTTTCTGACCCGTTATGGTCTGAGCAAGGGGCACTCCGTTGTCATCAATGACGATGTAGCCGAACGGATTTATGACGAGCTCAAGGCCAACAACATGGTAGTGAGCGAGTTTGCCGGTGGCACCATTGGCAACACGGTACACAACTACTCGGTACTGGCCGACTCCCACTCCATCCTGCTGGGTGTGATGAGTCAGGATATTCGCATCGGCTGCTACGCCTACCGCTATCTGTGCAACACCTCTTCCCGCGTCAATCTGGACTATCTGCAGCCGGTGGATGGCCCCATCGGTCGTTGCTTCACCTTCATCACCGAGTGCGGCGAGCGCAGCTTCGGCATCAACGCCGGCAAGATGAACCAGCTGGATGTGCAGCACATCCCGGAGGATGTGATCAAAGGGGCATCTGCCCTGGTGATCACCGCCTATCTGGTGCGTGGTGACGATGGTGATCCGATGAAAGAGGCGGCCATGACCGCGGTGCGTTATGCCCGCGAGGCCGGTATTCCCGTGGTGCTGACCCTGGGCACCCGTTTCGTCATCGACGAAAACCCCCAGTGGTGGCGCGACTTCATTGCCGAGAACGTGACTGTGCTGGCGATGAACGAAGACGAAGGTGAAGCCCTGACCGGCATCGCAGATCCGCTCGGTGCGGCCGACAAGGCGCTCGATTGGGCCGACATGGTGCTCTGTACCGCAGGCCCCATCGGTCTTTACATGGCGAGCTACACCGACGAGGACTACAAGCGCGAGACCACTCATACCCTGTTGCCGGGCGTCATCCCCGAGTTCAACATGTATGAGTTCAGCCGTCCGATGGCCCGCGCCAAGTGCCGCAAACCGACCCGGATCTACTCCCACATCTCCCCGTACATGGGTGGCCCGGAGAAGATCAAGAACACCAACGGGGCAGGGGATGGCGCGCTTTCCGCCGTGCTGCACGACATGGTGGCCAACTCCTATCACCGGATGAATGTGCCCAACTCCGCCAAACACATCTCCGAGTTCCTGACTTACTCCTCACTGGCCCAGGTGTGCAAATACGCCAACCGCGTCAGCTACGAGGTGTTGGCCCAGAGCAGTCCCCGTCTCTCCCGCGGTTTGCCGGAGAAAGAGGACAGCCTGGAAGAGGTTTACTGGGAGCGTTGATCTCCTAATCTGCAAGGCGCCTCCATCGGGAGGCGTTTTTGCAGGCAAATGGGGGTTATCCCGGCTTTTTTCCCGGAATAACCCCAATATGCTTGAGTCCATGTCACTTTTGCGACACCATTTGGCCATCGTATTGTCGCCCGACAATGCCGCAGCACCCGAAAGAAAGAGAGAACCCCATGAGCATGCTTAACGACAACCTTGACGCCAATTTCCAACTGTTTATCGAACAAGTCCGCGAGTCGGGTCTGGTGTGGGGTCTGCGCTATGGGGAAGACTGGGTCGTCTGTCGCTCCGCCGAATTTGAAGATGCCGACGTGATGCCGCTCTGGTCTGCCGAAGAGGACGCTCGTCTGCACTGTGTTGACGAGTGGGCCGATTACGAGCCGGAAGTGATCGATCTGGAAGAGTTTCTCGATATCTGGATCAACGATCTGGATGAAGATGATGTACTGGTTGGCCCGAACTGGAACGCCGATCTGGAAGGTCAGGAGCTCGAACCCATCGAGCTGGCCAAGGCACTGGTTGAACTGGACGCCTGAAAGCGCCTCCATTGATGGCATGAACGCACAGGCCATCGGGACAAAGACCGGCATCCGCGAAGGTGCCGGTCTTTTTTATGGTCGAATGGCCCGATTGATGAGTTAAAAGCCGATTTGCCTTTGCACCTGTCAGGGGGATGGTCCATCATCAACCTTTTGCCAAGGGAGGAGCGCCATGTTTGTATTCGACGTAACGGGAGCTGCGGGTGAGAAGGCCAGCATTCGGGTGCAGGCGCTGGATTGGGCGCAAGCCGGACCAGTGACCTTCCAGTGCGATGATGATCAGCTGGCGGTCGTGCTCCTGAGCGGTTGTCGTTGCGATGCGGTGGGCTTTTTCAACCTGTTGGCGGGGTGCAAACCGCTCTATATCGAGCAGTGGCTCAGCTATCTGCAAGAGAGCGGTCGCATTGGCAAGTGGAGCCACCAGACCGAGAGTCCCGCCGATGGGGACTATCTGGCCAGAGCCGGTCTGGAGCACGATGAGCTCAATACCCTGCTTGGCCAGGTCTATCAGGTGGCGGGGTTCAATCGCCTGCAAATCAACCGTTACCTCAAAAATCGCCACAACCCCACCACGCTGGCGACCCGTTACGATCAGAAAGAGCTGGAGCGCTATCGCCAGCTCAATGACATCATTCTGACCCTGTTGAAGCTGAAGCATCCTCAGTAAAGAGCCCCAGCTGGCTGATATCCGGTCGCAGCGGTTGCGGCCGGGCGATCAGATAGCCCTGCAAGCCATCCACATACATCCCCTGCAGCAGCTGTTTCTGGCCAAGCTGTTCTACCCCCTCAGCAATCACCTGACATCCCATCCGATGTGATACATCGACGATCATCCGCACAAACTGCTGGTTGGTCTGATCCTGCTCCAGCCCGGTAATAAGGGCAGGATCCAGCTTGATGTAGTCGGGCTTGAGCTCGCGAAACAGGGTAAAGGAGCCGATCCCCTTGCCGAAATTGGCGATCGCCGAGCGGCTGCCGTTGCGGCGCAGCAGTTCAAATACCCGCTTGGCACCGGTCAGATTGCGTTCCAGATGCTCTTCATCCAGCTCGAACACCAGATTGGCGCTGGTATTGGGATCTTTGAGCAACTGGCGGTCAAGCCAGATCAGGAAGGCGCTGTTTTGCAGCAGGTTGGGGGAGAGATTGACTCCCCAGCGACTCTGATTGGCACCAAAAGCCCGGTATTGACGCATTATATGAACAATCACCAGTTGCTCCAGCCGCATCACCATATCGAGCCGCTGGGCCATGGCAAACAGGGTGTCGGTGGGCAGGGCGGTACCATCGCTGCCGCTGAAACGGGTGTAGATTTCGTTGTAGGCCAGCATGCTGCGGTGCAGGGGCTGGATTGGCTGATAGGTGAAGCTGAGTCGCTCCTGTGCCAGCACTTCAGTCAGCACCTCGCGCCAGTGATGCTGTCCCTGCAGATCGGAGACGTTGTCATCCTGCTGGATGGCCCAGCCATTGATGGTTTCGGTCTGGGCGCGTGCCAGCGCCAAATCCGCCCTGGCCAGCACGGCTTCGATTTTCTGGCCGCTGCTGAGCTTGGTCAACCCCGAGTAACCTGTGCTCTCCAGCTCGTGTTGAGCCTGATAGTGATCGAAAGCCACTTTCAAATCCTGTCCCAGCAGATGGGGGGGAATATTGGCCACCGGTTGCACCAGCACGGCGAAATCAGCCCCCGAAATGCGATAGACCTGATTGCCCGGGAAGCGGCTCACCACCCGCTTGATAAGGGCCGCCATGTCCTTGATGTAGGCATCACCAGACTGGAAGCCGCGCTGGGCGTTGATCTTGCCAAGCTCGGTGGCGCGGATCAGCACCAGACTTGCGGTCTGGGTGTCCTGATCCCGCTGCAGCAACTCGGTCATGTCGCGGCGAAAGGCGTGGCGGTTGAGTAGTTGAGTCAGCTCGTCGGTGGTGGCCAGATTGCTCAGTTCGGTCAGCTGACGATGGGCACTCTGTTCGGCACTCTCGAACTGTTCCAGCAGCTGTTGCAGCACTTCCCGGGAGGCGGGCTCATCAAGCTGTGTGGGATCCCGGCTCCTGATGGCCTTGACCCAGGTGAGCTCCTGATGCTGGACCATGCCGTCCATGGTGCGCATGGCCAGCATTAACAACAGGATCATGCCGAGCAGTGTGGTGGCCAGAATAACTGTCAGAGTGAGCGGTGTGCTCTGAAGGGCCAACCAAACTGCTTGCAGGAGCAGCAGGGGTATGGTCACTATGGTGGCGATCATGAAGAGGGGGCGTCCAAGCTTGTGAACCATCTTTTTATCCTTGAAGTGGCTGCTTTATGAGGGAATTTTAACCAAGCTTGCGGTGCAAAGCATGCTATTCCTCGCAACTCGGTGAAAAGGGTCAATTGAAATCGGTTAAATGTGAGTGAAACCACTTTCACAGGTACCGAAACAGGCGAAGATGAGTTGAAAACAGATCAAACAAGGCAGAGGTAAATCATGTTGTTAGAGCCAGAAAATAGTGCCAAAGCACGACAATTGTTGAACCAGAGTATGGCACTGGTGCTGGCAGGTGGACGTGGCAGTCGCCTGAAGCAGTTGACTGACAACCGCGCCAAGCCTGCAGTCCATTTCGGTGGCAAATTCCGGATCATCGACTTTGTGCTCTCCAACTGTATCAACTCGGGGATCCGCCGCGTTGGTGTAGTCACCCAATACAAATCTCACAGTCTGCTGCGTCACCTGCAATCGGGCTGGTCCTTCCTGCGTTACCAGATGAACGAGTTCATCGACCTGCTTCCAGCCCAGCAACGGGTGGATGAGGTGCACTGGTATCGCGGCACCGCCGATGCCATCTATCAGAACGTCGATATCATTCGTGACTACGGCCCCAAATACCTGGTGGTGCTGGCTGGGGATCACATCTACAAGATGGATTATGCCGCCATGCTGCTCGACCATGTACGCCTCGGTGCCAAGGTGACGGTAGCCTGCATCGAAGTGCCGCGGGCAGAGGCATCCGCCTTCGGGATCATGGATATCGACGAGCAGCGCAAGATCCGCGCCTTCGTCGAAAAACCGGCCAATCCGCCTGCCATGCCGGGTTGCGATGACCGCTCCCTCGCCTCCATGGGGATCTATATCTTCGAGGCGGAGTACCTCTACCAATTGCTGGAGGAGGATATTCACAATCAGGACTCCAAACACGACTTCGGAATGGATGTGATCCCCCGCATTGTGGAGGAGGGGATGGCCTTTGCGCACCCCTTCAACATGTCCTGTGTCGGGGCACGCGAGGGGCAAAAGCCCTACTGGCGTGACGTGGGTACACTGGACTCCTTCTGGGAAGCGAACATGGATCTCGCCTCCGTGCTGCCCGAGCTCGATATCTACGATCAGAACTGGCCTATCTGGACCAGCCAGACCCTGACGCCACCGGCCAAGTTTGTGCAGGATCGCAATGGCCAGCACGGCATGACCATCAACTCCATGTTCTCGGGCGGTACCATTGTCAGCGGATCGTTCGTGCTCAATTCGGTACTCTTTACCAATGTGCGGGTGCACTCCTTCTGCACCCTGGATCAAGCCATCATCTTCCCCGGGGTCGAGATTGGCGCCGGTTGCCGTCTGCGCCGGGTGGTGGTGGATAAAGGGTGTGTGCTGCCCGATGGACTGGTGGTGGGCGAGAATGCCGATGAGGATAGCCGCCGCTTCTACCGCTCCGAGCAGGGGATTGTGCTGGTGACCAAGGAGATGCTGGACAAGCTGGTTTGAGGAAAGCCCTTGAAACTGTGTCAGACGCTGTAATGCAAAGGGAGCCAAGTTGGCTCCCTTTTTCATGCTGGTGAATGGCGAGGATTATTCGCTAACCACCGCTTTGGCGGCCATCACCATGGCGGTGCCGTGCTTGCCACCGGCGGCGGTCACTTGCGGTACGCCATCTTCATCGGTATCGCTGCCGGCACCTTCGATGATGTTCTCGCCGGAGTCGCCGATCCACTCGGCCATCTGCATGCCACCATTGACGGTGCCACGGAACCAGCTGACGTACTGACCGGTCAGTTTGGCCAGCTCCAGCTCGGGCGCCTTCTCGGCACCTTCGTTGCGCAGGTTCAGCATGGCAGAGCGCAGGGCGCCAGAGATGGCCGCCTGGGTCCAGGGAGTGTATTCACCCTGTTTACCCGCCAGCCAGGTGCCCGCCTTGGCATTGAAGTAGGCCTTGTCGGCAGCGACAAACAGCTCGCGGGCGGCGGTGCGGTACTTGGCATCGGAGGTAGCGAGGAAGGCGGCCGTCAGACCACGGATGGCGGCGAACTGCGCATCGATGGAGTGGCCGGCATCGAGCTTGCCACCCAGGGTGATGCCGTCATGCACCAGACCATTTTTGCCCTTGAGGTTGGCAAGGATGAAATCGGCCTGCTTGCGGATCAAGTCGAGCGCCTCTTGACCCTGCTTGGTCTTGAGGTTCAGCTCGCCATTGTCACCGGCGGCGTAACCGACCGGCAGCGCATCCTGAGCGCGCTGGAAGATCTGCAGGGCGACCAGTGCGTAAGCGGCGTCAAAGGTGGTGACGTGCTTGCCCTGTTTGCCTGCCTGCCAGCTGTCGACAAGGGTGCCTGCCTTGGTATCAAAGTACAGGGCTGCCAGGTTCTTGAAGGTGAGGTTGGAGAGATTGATCGCCAGCGAGAAGGCATCGTTGCCCGCGACCGCTTTGCCCAAGTCATTGGTCTTGTTGGCAGCCGGTGCGGCGGCAAACGGGGCGCCGTCAAACACGGCGTGGAAGGCCGGGTTCTGGTTGGTGTTGGCGCTGCGCTGATCGCTGAAGGCATAGAACTCGGAGAGCGGCCACAGCATCATCCAGGCATCGCGCAGCTGGGCGGAGCCATCCACCACCTCCAGCTTGCCGATGGCACCGGCATCGTTGTTGCTGGTTTCGGTCACTTTCACCTGATGGGGGAAGTAAATCACGCCCTTGGCCGGATCGTACTGCGGGGTGATTTTGGCGCCCAGTTGCTTGCCATCGAAGCCGAGCTGGTTCTGCATGATGGCCAGCTTGTCGATGGACTGCTCGGTCAGCATCATGCCGTTGAAGCCATCGGCGGCAGAGACGCCCAGCTTGTGCTTGCCATCCTGATCCATGGTGGCGGAGGCGGCTTCTACCTCTTCATCGGTCTCGGCCACGTGCATGCCGCCGAGGAAGTCTTGCGACCACATCACCTCTTTGAGCAGGATGCCGCCCACCGCTGCGGGCACCAGCAGGTTGTCGCTGCCGCTCCAGCGCAGGGTGCTGTAGTCGCGGAAGTAGGCTGGCACCTGGGTCTTGACGGTTTTCTCGGTCCCTTTGGCGGTCTTGATGGTGATCTGGTCGCCATTGACAGGGGTGGCGTTGACGGCCTGGGCAAACTCCGGATTGGCGGAGGCGTAGGGCAGGGAGAGGGGATACATGCCCTGCGGCACTTCATCAGCCGGGAAGCCAACGGCATCGGCCATGGCCAACACCCGTTGCCCCAGAGAGGCCATTGTGCCGCCTCGGGCCAGGTTTTGCGGCCCGTTCACCAGATGCGGGCCCATGCCGGATTGGTAGTTGAGGGCGTACATCGCCTCTTCGGAGTATTCGTAGGATTCGATGCCGGCAGCGAAGTCGAACGGGGTCGGCTCATCGGCACGGTTGGCATCCAGCACATCCAGATCCAGCCCCAGCGCTTCGGCCAGCGGCTCACCGGAGAGCTCGAATTCGGTATAGGCCAGCATGTTGGCGGCGGTATTGAATGTTTTGTCTTCGACTTTGACGGCAGCGTGTGCGGCGCCGCTGATCAGTGCGCAGGCGATCGCCTGAACCAGTACGGTTTTTCTCATGTCCCTTCTCACCATTGGTTTTATTATTGACGCTTCTCATGACGAATCTAAATGAGAATGGTCTGCATTATGCTGTGTTGAGGGTGACTTGAGAAGTAAAAAACCGTCCCGATCGGCTGCACGTTAAACCGGATGTGCGCTGTCGAAGAGGACGGTTATCTGTTGAACGCGCTGAAAGTGCCAGCGCTGCGGGGATCAGAGCAGCTTGAACGGGATGACCAGACGGCCAGGCTCCACCTTGAGGGCTTCGACTTTCTCCTTGATCCTGGCTTCGTTCTTGCGGCTGCTGTCGAGGCGATAGACCGGGGTCTGCGACAGGAACAGGGAGAGCGACTGATTGAAGGTGGGCAGCAGCGGGGTGAGGGCGGCCCCGATATCGGCCGGCTCAGTCTTGACCGAGACCAGCTCAAGGTCGCGCAGATAGATAGCGCCCTGATCGGCTACATAGTCCGGACGGGCGCTCAAAGCAAAGCGGATCTTCATCTGCTGGCTGCCAAGGGGGCTGCTCACCTGCAGGTCGCCAGCGGCGTCCAGCTCGATGCGATCTGCTTGTTTGCGGCCGATACGGCTCTGCATCTCATCCAGACGGATCTTGCTCGACATGATGCCGGGGATCCCCAGCTGTTTTTCAAAAGAGACCTGATCTTTGAGGTACTGGTTGATTTCGGCCTCGCTGACATTGTACTGGGTCAGGGAGCAGGCCCCCAGCAATAGGGCGAGAGGGAGTAACAACAGCTGTTTCAACATGATGGATTCCGCTTGGGCAACTATGATGGCGCTATCTTACGCGATAACGGGCGTGGAATGAGAGCCTCATACCGTGGGAAATCACGGAGTTGCTGCATTCCCGATTGTTTTTTGGTAACCGCCGGGTTCATCATCGACGGGTGAGCGGAATAGGGCCGATCAGTTGGCTGCGGGTGTGGGTCTACGCGATAACAGAGAGCGAGAAGAGCACAGAGAACAAGGAGATCGCAATGGTTCTGATGGGCAAGGTTGGCCGCAGGGCGCTGCTGTGGCTTGGCTGCATGATGGGACTCTGGAGCCCATCGCTGTGGGCCGAGGTGAAAGTGATCCCGGTCTTCGAGGCGCAGGCGGCGGTGCAGACCCTCAAGGAGATCTATCCCCAGCTTGGGGTAAGCGCCATGGGTAACCAGCTGGTGCTGAGCGGAACGCCAGCCCAGCTGCAGGAGGCCGAAGCCACGTTGGCGCAGATCAACCAGCCGCCGCAAAGCCTGCTTATCGAGTGGCGGGTGGATGGGGCTGCCAGCGGTCAGCAACTGGGGGGCTCAATCAGTCGCGACGAGGCCAAGCGGCAGTGGCTGCTCGATGGCAATGCCCAGCAGTATCAGCGCAGCCAGAACGACAGTTGGCAGGTGCGCGGGCTGTCGGGTCGTCCCGTGCTGCTGCAGATGGGCTCCTATCAGCCGGTGACCTTCTATCAGTGGAACGGGGGCGCCGTGGTGGGGATGATGCCGCTGGTGAATGGCCTCTATGCTACGGCCACCTTGATTGGCGATCGGGTGCAGATTGCGCTCAGCAGCGAACAGGCGAGGCTGGATCAGGGCACCATCAATCGTGGGCAGAGTGCCACCGAGGTCAGTGGAGCCCCTGGCCAGTGGCTGACGGTGGGGGAGCTCTCGACCAGCTCGGCAGATCAAGGGAGCCGCCTCGGTACCCAGCTACAGGGAGCGCGAGGCAGCCAGAGCGAGCGCCAGACCCTGCAGATCCGGGTCACCCGCCAATAAGCAATGTAGTGGTCTAATCATCCCGGACACCATTTTAGGTGGTACAGTCGCCACCATGACCTGAGGTGTTCAATGACAAGA
>NZ_JAAKPX010000042.1:0-4231 GCF_049172135.1 Aeromonas sp. 603079
TTAGAATACCGGCCTGTCACGCCGGGGGTCGCGGGTTCGAGTCCCGTCCGCTCCGCCACTAATTTGAAGGCCTTCCCGATTGGGAAGGCCTTTTTGCTATGGGCGGTTTTACCCACTGACTCCGATGGTTGCACACCAGAATGAACGTCAAAGCCCAGTCTCACGACCGGGCTTTGGTGTTTTTAGCGTGTTAAACAGCCAGTGTTAGCATTTATCTGAAGGAAGAGAACTAAAACCCTGTTATCTCCTCCATTTTCTATCTATATCAAGCTCTTATCTGATGGATTACTGGCCATTTTAACTGGTTTACTTTTGGCCAAACTCTGTTCATGGCGCGCGATTAGGGTTGTATCTCGTTTATAACTCGGTAGAGTAAGGGCATCTTGAGTTTGCCTGTCCCGCGCTGAGTGTGTCGGGCTCCAGGTGTAACTTGGCCAGTTTTTATCAACCTTAAGTCAGTGGTATCGATATGGAACAAGTAAATAAGTCCACCTTCAGCGATGTACTGGAATATGTGCGTATGTCCCGTCGCCAGAACAAACTCAAGCGTGAAATTGCGGATAACGAGAAGAAGATCCGTGACAACCAGAAGCGCGTGCTGCTGCTCGACAACCTGAGCGACTATATCAAGCCGGGCATGAGCATTGATGATGTGCAGGCGATCATCGCCAACATGCGTGCCGACTATGAAGAGCGCGTGGATGACCACATCATCAAGAACGCCGAGCTCTCCAAAGAGCGTAAAGAGCTGAGCACCAAGCTGAAGGGCATGAGCTCTCACAAATAAGCGTTGCGCTTTCGCTTAAGAAACACCGGCCACTGGCCGGTGTTTTGTTATCAGCTCGGATCTCTGCCACTCCTGCAACAATCGGCTCCCCTTTTTAGAATTGCCCTGTTACCATCACTACAAAGCGGTCAATAGTTTCAAGCCATTGACTTGAAAAGACTAAGCTTGAGTGAAACACAATAAATTGCGCAACCATGGTGGGGCTGATATGGGCGCATCAGAACAGACGGATTTGACACAAGTGGCATCTCAAGATTCATCTGTCCAGACCTCGGACGGGAACCCAAAGCGCAAGCGTCGTCCCTGGTGGCGTTGGCTGTTCTGTTTTCTCTTTTTATTGTGCTTGGGGGCGGTGATCGCTCTGGTTGGCTATGAGATGAAAACCTCGAAGCTGCAATCTCAGGAGATCTCCCGCTATGCCGCCAAGCTCACCTATCAGGTCGAGCCAGGCCAGAGCAAGCAGATCGCTTTCCCTGAGGATGGCCCGTTCGACAAGCGGCTCGGCTATGTGCAACTGCCGATGATGCAGGAGCGTTTGCTTCAGCGGGGCTATGAAGTCAGCAAGCAGGTGCATTTCTCCGACGCGCTCTATGACTACGCCAGTCGTGGCTTCTTCGTGCCCTATACCGAGAAGGTGCAGGCTGGCCTGACGTTGCACGATTGCCGCGCAGAACCTTTCTATCAATTCAAGTATCCGACCCATCACTATCCGGATTTTGACTCCATTCCGCCTCTTGTCATCCAGTCGCTGCTGTTTATCGAGAACCGCGACTTGCTGAGCAACGAAGAGCCGTTGGCCAACCCGGCGGTCGACTGGCCCCGTTTTGCCAAGGCCGCGCTCTCTCAAGTGGGCAAGGCGCTCGATATGCAGGATCAATCTGCCGGTGGCAGTACCCTGGCGACCCAGGTGGAGAAGTATCGCCACTCGCCGGATGGCCTGACCCTGTCGCCGACCGAGAAGATCCGTCAGATGGCCTCTGCCAGCGTGCGGGCTTATCGTCTCGGGCCGGACACCCTCGAAGCGCGCAAACTGGTCGCCTGGGCCTACCTCAACTCGGTACCGCTCTCGGCTGCGCCGGGATATGGTGAAGTGCATGGTCTGGGAGATGGTCTCTGGGTCTGGTTTGGTGCCAATGTTGATGACGTGAACCGTCTGCTGGACCCCGCCCGCAACCAGAACACACCGCTGGCCGAACAGGGGCTTGCCCTGCGTCAGGTCGTCTCGCTGATGATTGCGCACCGCCGTCCCTCTTACTATCTGGCTCAAGGGCGAGAGGCATTGGCTACCCTGACCGACAGCTACCTGCGCCTGTTTGTGCAGGAGGGAATGATCACGCCACCTCTGATGGAGGCGGCGCTCAAGGCCAAGATTACGTTTCGTGACTTCCTGCAGTCCCCGGCTATCACCCGGGTGAACAACAACAAGGGGTTGCAGGTTGCCCGTACTCGCCTGAGCCGTCAGCTCGGAGTACAGCTCTATGACCTCGACCGGATGGATCTGACCGCCGATACCAGCCTCAACATGCCGTTGCAGAACGAAATCTCCCGTTATCTGCAACAGCTGGCCGACCCGACGTTTGCCGCTCAGGTAGGGCTGTTTGGTGAGCGCCTGCTCTCGCCGGAGAAGACCGGCGATGTGCGCTACAGCTTCACCCTGTTCGAGAAGTCGCCGGAAGGGTTCAAGGTGCGGGTGCAGACCGACAACACCGATCAGCCGTTCGATATCAACGAAGGTTCAAAGCTGGAGTTGGGCTCAACCGCCAAGTTGCGGGTGCTGACCACCTATCTGGAGATCGTGGCCGAGCTGCACGACAACTATGCCGGGATGCCGGTCGAGAATCTGCGCAAGCTGGCTGCCGTCTCTCAGGACAACCTCAGCCGTTGGGCCATCTCCTATCTGATGACGGCTCAGGACAAGAGCCTGCCTGTGATGCTGGAAGCGGCGCTGGATCGCAAATACTCCGCCAGCCCCAACGAAGGGTTCTTTACCGGTGGCGGCATGCACACCTTCAACAACTTCCGCCGCGAGGATAACAATCGTATTCCGACGTTGCGTGACTCTTTGCGTGAGTCGATTAACTTGCCCTTTGTGCGGCTGATGCGCGATATCGTGCGCTACAGCCTCTACAAGGAGGGCAACCGTGCCCAGTTGCTGAAGGATGACAAGGATCCCCGTCGTCAGGAGTATCTGGCCAAATTTGCTGACAAAGAGGGCCAGACCTATCTGCTGCGCTTCTGGCGCAAATATCGCGGCAAGACTCCCGAGGAGCAGCTCGATACCTTCCTTGACGGTCTCAAGCCGAGTGCGGTACGTCTGGCGGCGGTTCACCGCTACCTGATGCCGGAAGCCAGCGAAGCCGCATTTGCTGCCTT
This sequence comes from Aeromonas sp. 603079, assembly GCF_049172135.1. NCBI lineage: Bacteria > Pseudomonadati > Pseudomonadota > Gammaproteobacteria > Aeromonadales > Aeromonadaceae > Aeromonas > Aeromonas sp. 603079. The sequence continues at coordinate 3,161 of NZ_JAAKPX010000042.1, forward strand.
CCTGGCGGAGCGGTTGCCGCGGGAGAAGTTGAGCGCCAAGCGGGTCAATCAGCTCTATGTGAGCTATGGCCCGGGCAAGTATTCACTGCCGGATCAGGGCTACATCGCCCGGGTTCACCCGCTGGAGCTGTGGTTGCTGGCCTATCTCAAGGAGTTCGACAAGGCGACCTTTGCCGACGCGGTGGCGGCCAGTCGTGACGAGCGACAAGAGGTCTACAGCTGGCTGTTCAAGACCCGTCATCGCAGTGCCCGTGACAGCCGGATCCGCACCATGCTGGAGGTTGAAGCCTTCCTCGATATCCATCAGCGCTGGGCCAAGCTCGGTTACCCGTTCGACCATCTGGTGCCTTCGCTGGCGACCGCGTTGGGTAGCTCCGGCGATCGCCCGGCTGCACTGGCCGAGCTGATGGGGATTATCCAGAATGGCGGTGTCCGCTCGCCAACCCTGCGTATCGAGCACCTCTCGTTCGCCAAGGGGACGCCCTTCGAGACCGAGTTTGAGCCGCAGCACACCGAGGGTACCCGGGTGATGCCGGCAGAGGTGGCGGCCGCCCTGCGCAGTGCGCTTTCCAAGGTGGTTGAAGGGGGCACGGCAAGACGTATCGCCGGTGCCTTTACCCTGCCGGATGGCACTGTGCTGCAGATGGGGGGCAAGACCGGGACCGGGGATAACCGGATTGAAACCGTGGGTCGTTATGGCAACGTGACCAGCTCGCTGGCGCGCAACCGCACCGCGACCTTCGTTTTCTATCTGGGTGAGGATCACTTCGGTACCCTGACCGCCTATGTACCGGGTAGCCAGTCTGACAAGTTCCGCTTCACCTCGGCGCTGCCGGTGCAGGTGCTCAAGGGGATGGCTCCCCTGCTGACGCCTTACCTGCAACCGGGCTCCCATACCCAGTGTCTGGCGAACCAGTGATGTGAGCGAATTACCGCTCATCACGCAGATAACTGACCAGAAAAAACGGGGAGGCTGACAGCCTCCCCGTTTTTATTTGGCTCTGTCCCAATTACGTGTTGAAAGGCTAATCTTGAAGTAGGCCATCACCTTGAGGTCTACCATCATGGATA
>NZ_JAAKPX010000043.1:0-1631 GCF_049172135.1 Aeromonas sp. 603079
GAAACACCACCTACGCACTTTCACCAGGACAACCGTCGCCTGGCCCACCTAGCCTTCTCCGTCCCCCCATCGCAATTACAAGTCGTGCAGGAATATTAACCTGCTTCCCATCGACTACGCCTTTCGGCCTCGCCTTAGGGGTCGACTCACCCTGCCCCGATTAACGTTGGACAGGAACCCTTGGTCTTCCGGCGAGGAGGCTTTTCACCCCCTTTATCGTTACTTACGTCAGCATTCGCACTTCTGATATCTCCAGCATACCTCTCGATACACCTTCGCAGACTTACAGAACGCTCCCCTACCACTCACACATAAGTGTGAATCCGCGGCTTCGGTGCCTGGTTTGAGCCCCGTTACATCTTCCGCGCAGGCCGACTCGACTAGTGAGCTATTACGCTTTCTTTAAATGATGGCTGCTTCTAAGCCAACATCCTAGCTGTCTGAGCCTTCCCACATCGTTTCCCACTTAACCAGAACTTTGGGACCTTAGCCGGCGGTCTGGGTTGTTTCCCTCTTCACGACGGACGTTAGCACCCGCCGTGTGTCTCCCGGATATTACTTACTGGTATTCGGAGTTTGCATGGGGTTGGTAAGTCGGGATGACCCCCTAGCCCAAACAGTGCTCTACCCCCAGTAGTATTCGTCCGAGGCGCTACCTAAATAGCTTTCGGGGAGAACCAGCTATCTCCGAGTTTGATTGGCCTTTCACCCCCAGCCACAGGTCATCCCCTAACTTTGCAACGTTAGTGGGTTCGGTCCTCCAGTTGATGTTACTCAACCTTCAACCTGCCCATGGCTAGATCACCCGGTTTCGGGTCTACACCTTGCAACTAGACGCCCAGTTAAGACTCGGTTTCCCTACGGCTCCCCTATACGGTTAACCTCGCTACAAAATGTAAGTCGCTGACCCATTATACAAAAGGTACGCAGTCACCCCGAAGGGCTCCCACTGCTTGTACGTACACGGTTTCAGGTTCTATTTCACTCCCCTCACAGGGGTTCTTTTCGCCTTTCCCTCACGGTACTGGTTCACTATCGGTCAGTCAGGAGTATTTAGCCTTGGAGGATGGTCCCCCCATATTCAGACAGGATGTCACGTGTCCCGCCCTACTCGATTTCACATCAAGGTTGTTTTCGTGTACGGGGCTATCACCCTGTATCGCCGGCCTTTCCAGGACCGTTCCACTAACTTCCAAGATGCTTAAGGGCTAATCCCCGTTCGCTCGCCGCTACTGAGGGAATCTCGGTTGATTTCTTTTCCTCGGGGTACTTAGATGTTTCAGTTCTCCCGGTTCGCCTCTGTTACCTATGTATTCAGTAACAGATACCCGAGTTATCTCGGGTGGGTTTCCCCATTCGGAAATCTGTGAGTAATAGCGTCTCTTACCGACTTCTCACAGCTTATCGCAGGTTAGTACGTCCTTCATCGCCTCTGACTGCCAAGGCATCCACCATGTACGCTTAGTCACTTAACCATACAACCCCAAGAAGTGTCGGTGAAACCGGCACAGCCTGTTGTCGTACAACAAGGACCAAATAAAATTTGGTTTTCGCCAAGAAGTTTCCAAAGCACTTGTAACAAATGTTTGAGAACTACTTTTTAAATCAGCTTTCCAGATTGTTAAAGAGCA
>NZ_JAAKPX010000045.1:0-1191 GCF_049172135.1 Aeromonas sp. 603079
GCTGGAGGGGAGTCTCGCCAGTACCACCGCCCCAGATTGCGCCATGGTGGGCGCATTCGTCATTGAGTGCGGTATGGTGGCCAGCAATCAGCAGCCGGTGCCGGTGATCGCCGGGGAGTACGATATCAACGTATTCCGTGGCCCGAGCGCCGCCCAGGAAAGCCAGTGGGAGCGGGCCGGGTTGGTGAGCAGCCGGGTAGCCAGCACCTGGGAGCGGCCAGAACTGGCCCGCACCGTGGGCGCCGTCAGCTGGCAGGAGGCCGAACCCGCCAACAGTGAGCAGGTGGAGCAGAGCGCCATCATGCCCCAGCGCTATGAGCTGGCCCGCAGTCAGTACCAGGAGGGGCTGGCCACCGGTCACGATCATGGCCAGCAGGTGGAGCACCTTGCCCCAGGCCATGCCGTCAATCGCGCCCTCTGGGTCGAGGGTGGCAAGGCCGGTATGTGGCAAGTCGGCGGTTATCGCAACCCGCCGCGCTTTGACAAGGTGTGGCAGGCCGACCAGTGGAGCCAGGGCGATGCCATTGGCCTGCTGCTCTATGGCCGCCGCACCCGCCTTGGCCTGCCGCTCTGGAAGGGGTGGCGCGATGGCTGGGAGGAGGCGATGCAGCCGGGGCCAGGCACCAGCCCGGATCCGAAGCCGCCGATCATCCCAGAGCGCCCCGACAAGCGCACCCTGCGCCTTGAGTTCGGGCGCAAGCGGGGCGAGGCCGAGCTGGAGTTTGTTTGGCACGGCAGTGATGCCGCAATCGTTATTCCAACCAGGAGGGTTTATCTGGTGAGCAATACAGCGAAGATCGTGCGGGTACGCGATGGGCTCGATATCCCTGCCACGGCGGTAAGTATCGAGCTCGATACCGACTCCTGGGCATGGCAGTTCAGCGCCCAGATCCCCCGTATCGCGGCGGCTGCGCTGACCGATGAGGAAGAGGTCAGCATTCATATCAACGGTCAGCAATGGGACTGCGTGTGTGATGGCTGGCAATCGAGCCAGAGCTTTGGCCGTGAGTCAGCAACGCTGACGGGACGCTCTCGCACTGCTTACTTGTCACCGACCCATGTATTGGCGCAGGCGGTAAGCGAGCCTGCTGCCGCGACCATGGCCCAGCTGGCTGCTGCTGTATTGCCGGTGGGTTGGACGCTGGATTGGCAAGCGGCTGACTGGTTGGTGCCTGCCGGATTCTTTAGCCT
>NZ_JAAKPX010000046.1:0-1130 GCF_049172135.1 Aeromonas sp. 603079
GGTACCATCGAACTGCCGGAAGGCGTAGAGATGGTAATGCCGGGCGACAACATCAAGATGGTTGTTACCCTGATTGCGCCGATCGCGATGGATGACGGCCTGCGTTTCGCTATCCGTGAAGGTGGCCGTACCGTAGGTGCTGGTGTTGTAGCTAAAGTTATCGCTTAATCGATACTTTAAATGCACACATGAAAGGGGTGGCTTCGGCCGCCCCTTTTGTTTTTGGGCTTTATCTGCCCTGTGAGATACTGGGCAAAACCATTGATTGAGGTAGTTTCCGTGAGCAAACCCGCCATTTTTCTGGATCGTGACGGTGTCATCAATGAAGACACTGGCTATGTCAGCCAGGTCGATGACTTCCATTTTCTGCCCGGAGTCATAGACGCCCTGCAGCTCCTCAAAAAGAAAGGCTATCTGCTGGTCGTTGTGACCAACCAGTCCGGAATCGCCCGCGGCTACTTCAGTGAAGATGACTTCATGAATCTGACCGAGTGGATGGATTGGTCACTGGCGGATCGGGATGTGGACCTCGATGGCATCTATTTCTGCCCCCATCATCCGGATCACGGCGCCCCCTGTGATTGCCGCAAACCGGAGCCAGGGATGCTGCTGTTGGCGCAACAGGAATTGGGGATCGACATGAGCCGTTCCTATATGGTGGGTGACAAGCCTTCCGATCTGAAAGCAGCGAGCAATGCCGGGGTCGGTCACAAGATCATGGTCAGAACCGGTAAGCCGGTTACCGAAACGGGTAGCGCACTGGCAGATGCCATCTATGACAACCTGCACGATTTTGCCATCGCGGTGCCTGCAGCAAGCTGATTTCGCCGGTTTAATATGCCAATTGGTGGCTTTGTGAGCGAACGAACAGCGAAAGCCATCTTTTTGCAATTATCCCCTTGCCAGAACGAATTCACTCCCTATAATGCGCCTCCATCGACAGGGCAAGCGGCAACGCAAACAACCTCGTAGATAACCTCGAAAAGCCTTTGCAAATAAGGCTTGACTCGAGAAGGCGGTTGAGTAGAATGCCACTCCCGCAGCAGCAAAAGCTGCGTCGCTCTTTAACAATTTGAATCAAGCAATCTGTGTGGGCACTCACAGCATCGAACATCAAAAACAATTTTTGA
>NZ_JAAKPX010000048.1:0-796 GCF_049172135.1 Aeromonas sp. 603079
GTGGCCATCTGCTCGGCCAGGGGTTTCAGTGTCAGCACCCCGCCGCTGACCGTCTTGGCACAGGGATGGGTGAACTTGAGCACCACCAGAGCCAGCTGGTCGGTGATGGCCGCCCCCGGCGCCGGTCTGGTGCCGGTGTAGACGGTCAGGGTGGCATTGGGGCCGCTGCCGGTGTCGATGGCAGTCGCCAGCAGCTGGGCGCGGCTGGTGCGCAGCGTGTCCACATAGGTGAGCATGGCTAGTTCCTCTTGAGCGGGGCCAGCATGGGGAAGGGCGCAGGGGCCACACCCCCGCCAGGCGGGTAGGGTTTCGGTGCCTGGTAGTCGGCAGCCACGGCGTTATAGTCGGCGGGGCCATAGGCAGGGTCATCCTGGGCGACCACCATATAACGGCGATTCAGCCACAGCAGATCGAACCGATATACCCCATCCGATGCGCGGCTGTAGGTCTCGCCAACCAGTTCGCCATCCTGGGTAAAGCAGAGCACCCGCCGCCGCACCCCCACCCCGCTGATGGTCACCGTGCTCTCGATATAGCCCTGCAAAACGTTCTGCACCCCATCGCGGATCCAGAAGTAATCCCGCCCCTTGCAGAGCGGGGTCTGGGTCTGTTGCTGGAGATTGACCGGCCCCGCATACATCGGCGGGGTACCGCGCCAGACCACATCTTGCGGTTGGAACACAGCTCTAGGCTCCTGGTTGGCGGGTACACATTTCACCGGATGAACCTTCATGGTCATGTCAGAAAAATGGTCATATCCCCGATATAGGATCACCCGGCTGATGGTGGTATCGGC
>NZ_JAAKPX010000049.1:0-726 GCF_049172135.1 Aeromonas sp. 603079
TCTGACCAAGACGCCCTTGGCCAGATTGCGTAAAGCACAGTGCTGGGAAGACTACGCGCAAGCCCTCATCGAAGGACTGACTGTCCGCCAGGCTGCGCGGCGCTGTGGGGTCAGCAAGAACACCGCGTTCCTCTGGCGTCACCGCTTCTTGCGCGCGATGGCAACCCATCAGGCCACCCGGGAAGAGGGCATCGTTGAGGTTGATGAGACCTTCTTCCTTGAATCGTTCAAGGGGCAGCGGGGACTGCCGCGTCCACCACGTCATCGCGGTGGTAAAGGTCGAACTCGTGGAACCGGGCCAGATTACATCCCGGTGATGGTGGTACAAGAGCGTGCAGGCCACCATGCGGATTTCCAGTTGGAGAAAATAGATGCCGAGACGGTCATCGCGGTGTTGAAGCCGTTGGTGTCACCGGATGCGGTGCTGTGTAGCGATGGGGCGGGTGTGTATGCCTGTTTCAGCAAGGAACAGGGTATAACCCATCAGGTGGTGCGCAATCGTCAAGGCGAACGGGTAGTCGGTGCGTATCACATCCAGCATGTGAACGGATATCACCATCGGTTGAAAGAGTGGATGGAGCGATTTCATGGAGTGGCGACGCACTACCTGAAGAACTACCTGGGTTGGCGCAGGATGTTGGAGCGTTACGGAAAAGGCGTAAATATCAAAGTGTGTTTGTATGAGGCCCTGGGGCGCCCCATGCAACACGTAATTGGGACATAGCC
>NZ_JAAKPX010000050.1:0-614 GCF_049172135.1 Aeromonas sp. 603079
GACGGGTCAGAGACCTGGACCAGCCTGGTGTATACCTTCAACAATTTGCCTGCGAATACCACTGCAGTGGGTGGCACCCTGGTGGGTAACGTCCTGACAGTGAACGTGGTGGCGGGGGCATTGCCGCCGGCGTTCGGGCTGGTGTTCCCGGCGGACTATTCGACGGCCGGGGTGTCGGGCAGTGCGAACAACACCGGTGCGCCCATCAGTTACACCGTGGTGGCGACCACCAATGAAGGCACGGCCAACAGCAGTGGCACGGTCACTATCGGAGTGGAAGGGGATATCAGTGTCAGCGCCACCAACCTGGTGCTGGCAGAAACGGATGCACCGGTGGCGGTATCGCTGGCGGCGCAGCTGGGTGTCACTGCGACCGACGCGGATGGTTCGGAGCAGGTGACCGGTGTGACGGTGACCCTGAGCGGTGTGCCGGCAGGTGCGTTGATGGGGGCAGGCTGGGTGGCTGGCGCGGTGGCGGGCAGCTACAGCTGGAGCGGTGCGAGCACAGCGGGCGTACCTGGCTTTAGCTTGCCGGCGGACTGGAGCGGGGTCGTGAATGGCAACGTGGCGGGGACCACGGACGAGGGTGGGGCAGACAACAAGCCCTTCACCGT
>NZ_JAAKPX010000051.1:0-538 GCF_049172135.1 Aeromonas sp. 603079
TGCTGCGGGAGTGGAATTCTACTCAACCGCCTTCTCGAGTCAAGCCTTATTTTCAAAGGCTTTTCGAGGTTATCGACTTGGCTTTCTGCGTTGCCGCTTGCCCTGTCGATGGAGGCGCATTATAGGGAGTGAATTCGTTCTGGCAACCCCTCTCCTGCAATAAAATTGCAAAAAAGGGCACTTTTTTAGTTATTCATCTCCAATCACAGCTTTTATACAAACTTATCCACAGAAGCAGCCTGCAGATTGCTAGAATGGCCGAAAACAAGGAGGCCAAGATGGACTTGCGACTGAGACCCTACAAGGGAAAACGCCCGCAATTGGGCAAATGGGTATATGTAGGGCGATATCAGCTGGCTGACGATGTTCACGCCAAGTGATCCAACCATTAACCATTCACCACTCAGCAGTGGTTTGGGAACAGCGCTTACTTCTATAGAAGAACATATAGGTGAATGATGAGTTGAGGCAGTTGAGGCAGTTGAGGCAGTTGAGGCAGTTGAGGCAGTTGAGGCAGTTGAGGCAGTTGAGGCAGTTG
>NZ_JAAKPX010000052.1:0-521 GCF_049172135.1 Aeromonas sp. 603079
GGATGAACCTTCATGGTCATGTCAGAAAAATGGTCATATCCCCGATATAGGATCACCCGGCTGATGGTGGTATCGGCGCCCCATACCCCTGGGGCATACCATCCCTGGTGGATCATGACCTTGGTTGGCGGCTGAGTGGATATCATTGAAGTGGTTAGTATTAGGGTGCCATTTAGCAAAACCTGATATTCGCCCTGCTTGAAAACAACCAGCACACTATTCTGTTTTGTGAGATCTGCGCCGGATGGCAACTGATAATAACCGCGCTCAATCCTCCCGCCATTGGCGTAATCCCGGACAAACGAGCCGTTCGCGTTCGCACCGGGATCTTGCAAATGTAACGTGACACTGTTGGCCATCCCCTGGTGCCAAAAATCGGTACCCGGCACTTTCCCTGCATCGTCACATACGCCACCGGTGCCGAAACTCAAGGTGAGATAACGAGTCAGCCCACTGCCAAGGTTGCCGGTGTTGAACTCCATCTCTAGCGCATCAAACCCAATCGCCTTGCTAATCAGGTT
>NZ_JAAKPX010000053.1:0-509 GCF_049172135.1 Aeromonas sp. 603079
CAAGAAGTTTCCAAAGCACTTGTAACAAATGTTTGAGAACTACTTTTTAAATCAGCTTTCCAGATTGTTAAAGAGCATGTTTGCAACGGCGCAAGGCCGAAGAAAACAGAGTTAAGAATCAGTTTCTTAACTCTGCATTCTTGTTAGCAAGAAGAGAAGTGGCGTCCCCTAGGGGATTCGAACCCCTGTTACCGCCGTGAAAGGGCGGTGTCCTAGGCCTCTAGACGAAGGGGACCCCGAGTCTGCTTTGCAGTGCTTGCGCACTGAGACAACAGGTAGCAGTAAACTGCTATTCACATCCCGTTATCCGGCAGAAGAGGTTTTCTCTCATCCATCCCGAGGGCTGGACAACAGAAGCTGATGCATCACTGCACCAGGTCTTTGCTCTAACTACTTTGAATCAAGGCAATCTGTGTGAACACTCAACAACTTCGACATCTTAAGGTAAGGAGGTGATCCAACCCCAGGTTCCCCTAGGGTTACCTTGTTACGACTTCACCCCAGTCATG
>NZ_JAAKPX010000054.1:0-503 GCF_049172135.1 Aeromonas sp. 603079
GGCAGGATCAAGCCGGTATCAGCTGACAACGGCAGTTCAATGGTCTGGGTACGTTTGGGCATGGTCTTGGCCAGCCCCACCACACCCTGGGCACGGGCTGCCGTCACATCACACACCAACGGGTGGGTGATGGTCGGCGCTTGTTGCTCGCCAGCCGTCCCCTGGCGCACCACCCGCGCACTGATGCCCTGATGGCCACCACTTACCCAGATCCCGTTGGCGGCATGACCCGGCTGGAAGTCACTGCCCAAGGTGGTAATGATGGCGCGGGGGATCGCCACATCGGCCACAGCAGTGTCAAGCTGCCATGGCACTGTGGGGTAACGCGGTTTGATGACCAGATGGCGGTTGCGCTGGTGTGGCAGCACAAAGCCACCGGCCGCCTCGGCCAGGTACCTAACCACCTCGATCGGGGTCTGGTTATCCAGGCTAAAGAATCCGGCAGGCACCAACCAGTCAGCCGCTTGCCAATCCAGCGTCCAACCCACCGGCAATACAGCAGC